>JAZSAD010000114.1:0-14017 GCA_045601715.1 Faecousia sp. | reverse complement strand
CAACTACCGTCCTCAGTTCTACTTCCGTACTACCGACGTTACCGGCATCATCAACCTGCCCGAGGGCGTTGAGATGTGTATGCCCGGCGATAACGTTGTTATGAACGTTGAGCTGATCACCCCCATCGCTATCGAGAAGGGTCTGCGTTTCGCTATCCGCGAAGGCGGCCGTACCGTTGGTTCCGGCGTTGTTACCGAGATCTACGAATAATTCTTGATTCTTAGGTGAATTTATCCCCCGGTCTTATGACCGGGGGATTTTTTTGTTTTATGTAATGATAATTTTATATTTTACCTTGGAAAATGCGTGTTTTTATGATATAATCCAAACCGAAGCATATAAAGAAATGAGGTGATCTGCAGTTGAAGGTGCTTTGGGAAAAAATCAAAGAGGCTTTGGTATCGGCGCTGCCGATTACCGCCATTGTCTATATTTTGTCATTTATGCCGTGGTTTGATTTCTCTGCCCAGGAATTGATTTTGTTCACGGTGAGCGCAGTTCTGCTGATTGTGGGTATTGGTATGTTTAACCTGGGCGCTGATCTTGCTATGACCCCGATGGGTACCCATGTGGGTGCCGGCCTTTCACGACAGAAAAAACTACTGCTGCTTCTTGCTGTTTGCTTTGTGATGGGTCTGCTGATCACTGTGGCAGAGCCGGATCTCCAGGTTTTGGCGAATCAGGTCAGCTCCGTTATGAACGGTACACTGCTGATTTATACTGTTGGTATTGGCGTTGGCGCATTTCTGCTGGTTGCAATTTTGCGAATCGTGTTTAAACGGCGGCTGGGCAGCATTCTGATGCTGTTTTATATGCTGCTGTTTGCCTTGGCGCTGATTCTCTCCCAGCAGGGAAAAATCAGTCTGTTACCTATGGCCTTTGACTCTGGCGGTGTTACCACCGGACCGATCACCGTACCCTTTATTATGGCGCTGGGCGTTGGTATTTCCAGCGTTTTGGGCGATAAGAGATCCCAGGAAAACAGCTTTGGCCTTGTTGCGCTGTGTTCTATTGGCCCGATTCTAGCCGTGCTGGTTCTGGGTGCTTGTTCCACCAGTGAGCTGCATTATGCTTATGAACTCCACCAAACCTCTTTCCTTGCTGCTATGGGTGTTACAGCGAAGAATGTCGCCTTGGCATTGGGACTTATTGTGGTGTTCTTTTTGGTCTGCCAGTTTACCTTCCTGCGGCTCCCCAGGCGGCAGCTGCTGCGGATTGGCATGGGTGTCATCTTTACCTATGCAGGTCTCGTTATGTTCCTGACAGCCGTAGAGGTGGGCTTTATGCCCATCGGCTATAAGCTGGGAAACGCCCTGGCGCAGATGAATAAGCTGTTTTTGATTCCCCTGGGCCTTGTGATGGGTGTGCTGGTAGTGCTGGCAGAGCCTGCCATCCATGTGCTGAATGCTCAGGTAGAGGATGTCACCGGTGGCTATATTTCCAGAAAATCCATGCTTGCCGGTCTGTGCATCGGCGTGGGCGCTGCGATCACCCTGTCTATGGTCCGTATCATCTTTGATTTCTCACTGATCTACTACATTATTCCCGGATACTTCATTTCCTTAGCTCTGTCCTTGTTTGTGCCGCCTGTATATACCGCCATAGCCTTTGACTCCGGCGGTGTTGCCAGCGGTCCTATGACCTCCGGCTTCATTCTGCCCTTTGCAATCGGCGCTTGTATGGGTGTCCACGGATCGGATGCCGTCCTGCGGGATGCCTTTGGTGTGGTATCCCTGGTAGCGATGGCGCCGCTGATTACCATTCAGCTGCTGGGCTTCCGGGCGGTAGTCCATAACTACATCCAGGAGAAACGGGCAATGAAACGGATTCTGGACGCAGATGATCAGCAGATCATCAACTTTATCTAGGGGGTGGGGATATGGCAAATGCTGTGAATGAATCGGCTATCAAGAAGCTGAAACTGTTATTTACTGTAGTGGACCGCCCCAAGGCAGAGTTTTACTTAGATGTGCTCAGTCAGTTTGAGGTAAACCTGCAGCTGGTCACCGGTGGCAAAGGCACGGCTACCTCTGAATTGGTGGATATGTTAGGCCTGAATACGCAAAAGGCTGTGATTATCAGCACCGTTCGGGAGGATATGGTTGAGCCGGTTATGAAATGCCTGGAAGAGAAATTTTCCACCATCCGGAACGGAAAGGGCATCTGTTTTGCAGTTCCTCTTTCCAGTGTGATCGGTGTCAATATCTACCGATTCCTCAGTAACAATCAGTAAAGGAGGGCATAATATGAAAACAGACAATCATGAAGTGATTTTTGTAATTGTAAACTCCGGTTTTGCGGAGGAGGCTATGGATGTTGCCCGGGAGCAGGGTGTACGGGGCGGTACGATCCTCAACGCCCGTGGTGTTGCCCGGGAGAAGGAGGCAACCTTCTTCGGTATTACCATTCACGCAGAAAAGGAAATCCTGATGATGGTAGTGGAGAAGGAGATTCGGGATAATGTGCTCAATGCCCTGTATACCCGTATGGGTATGGGACAGAAGGCTCAGGGAATTGCATTTTCCCTGCCGGTATCCGATGTGGCAGGCCTTGTAAAACTGCCGGAAGAAGATTAAATGTGAAATAAACACGCGGCACTTCGCATTAGAAGTGCCGCGTTTATCTATGGAATTTAGTTCATATCGGCAAGCACCGACGCAGGCACATAGAAACTGCCTTCGTCCTGAGTGTCCCTGTCGGGAACCACAAAAATGGTTAGGGGAAGGTGATTGCCGATTTTGGCGATATCCTTTTTTTGTCCGTTTAGCTGATAACTGCTGGCGTTTCTGCTAACAGTAAGAGAACTGTTTGCGGATGTGTAGGTTACCGGATAATATTCGGTGTAGCCGTTAAGGAAGGATTCCGGGAAGGTCAGCTTGCCGTTCTGGCTTTCAGTAGAGGAAATGAGATTGAAAAGGGTCTTGGATGCATCGTCCAGTGAACCCAGTTCCAGAGTTTTGGCAATGGCCGGTGCGATTTTGGTGTTGTCGATCACATAGTCCTGATTCAAGGCAGAGGAGATATACTGTGTGAGATCATCACTTTCATTGGGGACATAGTAATCTTCGCTGCCGGCACGGATGTTGCCAACTGCTGCAGGGAGCGTCATATTATTCAGTAACTGCTCCCGCACACTGTCCGGTGCATACAGGGAAATGGGAACAGGCATTTCCGTATGACCGCTGACAATTGCCATATCCTCTACATCTTCACCCATATCCTCCAGCGCGGCCTTTATGCTTTTGAAGCCCATTGTGTTGTACAGTTCTTCGTTGCCGATTTTGCCGGAAATAATGCCGTTAATCAAGGCCTTTTCACACTTTTCGATGCCGGAGAATCCACCGGAATCGTGATCGGGAACGGCAACTACAATGGTGTCGCCCCGCTTAGCTGCCCAATTTACACAGTAGCCAAATGCTTCATCAAAGGCCAGATACTCGCCCACAGCGGCAAACAGATGACCGCCCTCAGCGGCATTGTCCAATGCGCCGCCCTCAATCATCAGGAAGAAACCCTCGGGGTTGTTAATGTTCTCAAACACCTGCAAAGCTGCTTTGGTCATATCCAGAAGAGAGGGCTGTTCAGAAGATGTGGCAGCATCCACATCGTAGGAAATGTGGTCTGTGGTGTAGTCTTGTTCCTCGTCTTTTAGGTCTTTTGTTGAGTTGTCCACGCCCAGAATAGGCGCCCAAAGCTTGGTGGCGGTGGCAGCTTTTGCCAAAAGCTGGGTTTTGGTTCTTGCAACGGTATAGCCCATTTTCGTAGCGGAAATTTCCGGGTGTGTAGACGCATCAATGCCCCACAGATCGCCATATTCCGTACCTTCACCGATGAGTACATCCACACCGCTGAGCAGCGCCTGTAAGGAGTTGTTGATGTTGTCTTTTCGGTGAATAGAATGAGCGGTAAAAAATGCAAGGGGGGTAGCGTCCATATAAGATTTGTTGGTGACCACACCGGTGGACATACCGTTCATTCTTGCCAATTCCGGCAGAGAGGCGCGGGGAACCATATCCGATGTAATGCCCATATAGGAGTAGCTGGTTTTGTAGCCGGAGGACAGGGCAGTGCCCGCAGCGGCAGAATCGGTGATATAGCTTTTCTGCTTGTCAGCATCGCCATTGGGAACTTTCAGCAGAGTGTTGGCAGAGCCAACCAAAAGGGAATTCAGATACAACCCCTTTGTCTCCGCTTTTCCGGCATCAGCCAATAGGTTGGTAGTGATTTCCGTTTTTGCGCCGGGCAGCTTAGTTACACCCTTGCTCACCATTTCGTTTTTTACCTTATCTGCTAAGGTGAAATTGTCATAACCACCGCCGTCGGCAATCATAAAGATGACGTTCTTAACGCCCTTTTCTACGGGCGCAACAGAAACGGTAGGCGTGGTGGGCGAACCGGTGGTGGTAGGCGTGGTATTTGCAGTGGGTTTTTGGCCGCAGCCGGTAAACAATACTGCGATGATGGCCAAAATTGCGATACTGCGGCTCAGGAAAAGCTTTCGTCTCATAAAGAGAACCTCCTTTGTGCTTTTTCCTATTGTAACATTATTTGCCAAAAAAGAAAACAAAAAAATACACCGCTATGCGGTGTATTTTTTGCACGACCGGGTCTGTAAGCCGGGTTCTGTCTTGACAGCCATCTATCTAGTTCCGCAATTGCTCGCGGAATCAAGCCGCCTCCCTGGAACGGTCGGGCCAACCATATGTTCCTCCACGGCGTTGCTCCGGATAGAGTTTACATCGTAAAACCCATGTCTCCATGGGCCGGGTGGGCTCTTACCCCACCTTTTCACCCTTGCTGTCCAGCCGCCGAGGCGGCTGGAGTAGCGGTATATCTCTGTTGCACTTGTCCTGGGGTCACCCCCGGCGGGCGTTACCCGTTATCCTTGCCCTGTGGAGCCCGGACTTTCCTCACCTGCAGCTTTTCAGCTTGCAGCCGCGGCTGTCCGACCCGGTCGCGGAGATATTGTAACTCAAACAGGGCAGAATGTCAAACATCTTGCAAATTCTTGTGAGAAAGGCTATACTATATATAAGAAATCTTGACTGAATTGAGGGATTGCTATGGCTGGTATCTTGGAATCCTATTTTACATCTTTACAGGGGAAGAATATCGTTGTCCTTGGCTTGGGCGTGAGTAACCGTCCGCTGGTGCGGCTGCTGCTGCGTTATGGCTGCACAGTCACCGGCTGCGACAAAACGCCTTATGAGAAACTGGACCAGGAAGTTCTGGAACTGGAACGGCAGGGCTGCCGCCTGCAGACAGGGGAGAGCTACTTAGATAACCTGGCTGCCGACCTGGTGTTCCGCACCCCCGGTATGCACCCGGAGAATCCTGCCCTTGTAGGATTGCGGCAGAACGGCGCTCAGGTTACCAGCGAGATGGAAGTGTTCTTTGAACTGTGCCCCTGTACTATTTTAGCGGTCACCGGCTCTGACGGTAAAACCACAACCACGACCCTGATCTCTGAAATGCTGAAAGCCGCCGGAAAGACGGTGTGGCTGGGTGGCAATATCGGCACACCTCTGTTGCCCATTCTGGACGAAATCAAGGTAACGGACTTTGCTGTAGTAGAACTCAGCTCCTTCCAGCTGATGGATATGCGCCGCAGTCCCCACGTGGCGGTGGTAACAAACCTTGCGCCCAACCATTTGGACGTTCACAAGGATATGGACGAATATGTGGAGGCGAAAAAGAATCTGTTCCGCTTCCAAATGGCCGATGATGTGCTGGTGATCAACGCAGATAATGATATCACAGCCGATTTTAAGGGCAATGGCAGTACCCGTGCCTTCTCCCGGAAAGGGACTGCGAATGTCTGCCTTTCTGACGGCATTATCTGCCGTGACGGCGTTGCCGTGCTGGACACAAAGGATATTGTAATCCCCGGTGTCCATAATGTGGAAAATTATATGGCCGCTATTTTGGCGGTAGAGGGCCTTGTAGAGGACGAAATTATCCGCAAGGTGGCACGGTCTTTTGGCGGCGTGGAGCACCGGATTGAGCTGGTGCGTGTGAAAGATGGGGTAAAATACTACAACGATTCCATTGCATCTTCTCCCAGCCGTACCATCGCAGGCCTGAATAGTTTCAACGAAAAGGTACTGCTGATTGCCGGCGGCTATGATAAGCACATTCCCTACGATGTTCTTGGCCCTGTGATTTGCAGCCACGTGAAGCGGCTGTATGTGAATGGCGCTACCGCCGGGCAGATTCGCGCGGCAGTGGAAAATGCCCCGGAATACACCCCCGGTAACCCGGAAATCATCGACTGCGGAGATTTTACCACCGCAGTACGCAGTGCGGCAGCGGATGCAAAAGCAGGGGATATTGTACTGATGAGTCCTGCCTCTGCGGCCTTTGACCAGTTCAAGAACTTTATGGTCCGGGGCGATTATTTCAAGAAGCTGATTAAGGAGCTGTAATATGGACGTTTCCAAACTGACAAATGCAGTCCGCAAGGTACTGCCTCTCAAATACTGCGGCGCAGTAATTGTGGCGGCGGGAACGGCATCCCGCATGGGCGGTATCGATAAGGTGATGGCGAAACTAAAAGGCGAGCCGATGATTGTCCACACAGTCCGGGCGTTCCAGAATTGCGATGCCATCAAGGAGATTGTCGTTGTGACCCGGGCTGACCTGATGCAGAAAATTGCCGACCTGTGCGTAGGCTTTCCTAAGGTCAAGGCAGTGGTAACCGGCGGCGCAGACCGCCCGGAATCCGTGGGAAACGGATTGGATGCGCTGTCTGAAAAGGTCCGTCTTGTGGCAGTACAGGACGGCGCGAGACCGCTGATTACAGGCGTTGTTATCGACAGAACCGTTCGCGCAGCCCATACCTACGGCGCTGCTGCGCCGGGGATACCGGTAAAGGATACCGTGAAAATCGTGGAGGGCGGCATTGTAAAGATCACCCCGGACAGAAGCACCCTGCAAGCCATTCAGACGCCCCAGGTATTCGATGTGGATTTGCTCGCCGGTGCGTTGAAGAAGGCAAAGGAAGACAACGCGCCTATTACCGACGATTGCTCTGCCGTGGAGCGGATGGGGATGTCTGTAAGAATCGTGGAGGGTGACGAGAAAAATATGAAAATCACTACCCCGATGGATTTGGAAATCGCAGAGAAACTGCTGGAGGAAAGAGAATGAGAATCGGACACGGATACGATGTGCATAAATTGGTGGAAGGCCGGGATTTGATCCTTGGCGGTGTGAAAATCCCTTATGAAAAGGGACTTTTGGGTCATTCCGACGCCGATGTCCTGCTCCACGCGGTGTCTGATGCTTTGCTGGGAGCTGCGGCCTTGGGAGATATCGGCAGACATTTTCCTGATACAGATCCGGCTTATAAGGGCGCAGATTCTCTGAAGCTGCTCATTTGCGTAGCTGAGAAAATCCATGCCGCAGGTTACCGGGTTGAAAACGTGGATGTGACTATGATTGCCCAAAAACCCAAGCTGATGGCCTACATTCCACAAATGCAAAAAAATATTGCAGACGCCCTTGATATAGCGCTTTCCCAAGTGAATGTGAAGGCCACTACCGAGGAGTGTTTGGGATTTACCGGCGACGGAAGCGGTATGTCCTGCCACGCAGTCTGCCTGCTGGAAACCTTATAAAACAACACAAAACCACCCTCCTGAACATAAATTGGTTCAGGAGGGTTTGATTATGAAAAACTGTATCATTACCTTCCGCTCGGTGATGCCTGCCCAACGGGCAGAGGATGCGCTCCGCCGGGCGGGGTTTCATTGCGCTATACAACGTACACCAAAATGGATGGAGGAGAAAGGCTGCGGTTATAGCTTGCGGCTAAACTGTGAAGATTTGATGGCGGCAGCTATGCTTCTGCGGCAGGCAGGCATCGGCTTCCGAAAAGCCTATTCCTTAACAGACAGCGGCGCGCCGGAGGAACTGCGGTTATGACCTATCTGGATAACGGCGCGACTTCCCTTCACAAGCCACAGGCGGTATACCGCGCGGTGCGATGCGCCATGGAAAACTGCGCCAATCCCAGTCGTGGCGGCTATACAGCCGCCATGACTGCCGCCAAAACTGTACTCCGGTGTCGGGAGCAGGCGGCAGAACTGTTCTCTTGTCAGCCGGAACAGGTGGTGATGACCTCCAACTGCACCCACGGACTGAATATCGCAATCAACACACTGGTAAAACCCGGCGCCCGGGTGGTCATATCCGGATTTGAACACAATGCGGTCACCCGTCCGCTCCATGCCAAAAATGCGAAAATCACCGTGGCAGGCAGAAAGCTATTCGACTGGGAAGATACCCTGACTTCCTTCGAAAATGCCTTGCAAAAGGGCGCGGATACAGCGGTATTTACGCATGTGTCCAACGTGTTTGGCTATATTCTGCCGGTGGAAGAGCTGGCATCACTGTGCAAACAGTACGGCGTTCCTTTTGTGATCGATGCCGCTCAGTCGGCAGGTATGCTGCCTGTGAGCCTTGAAAAGCTGGGGGCGGATTTTATCGCCATGCCGGGGCATAAGGGTTTGCTGGGTCCTCAGGGGACAGGGATTTTGCTCTGCGGCAGAGAGCCGGTTTCTATCATGCAGGGCGGTACGGGAAGTGTTTCCTTAAGCCAGGATATGCCGGATTTCCTGCCGGATATGGCAGAGGCGGGGACGCTGAATGTGCCTGGAATCGCAGGTCTTTCCGCAGGAATTGCCCACATCAAACAGCTCCGAATCGATAGAATTTTGGAAAGGGAACAGAGGGAGGCCCGGCGCTGCGGAAAGCAGTTGGAGAAGCTGGGATTCCAGGTGTTTATGGGGCAGCACCAGAGCGGGACAATTTCCTTCGTGCCGGATATAGATTGCGAAGAGTTTGCCGGGTATCTGGGAGAACAGGGAATTGCTGTCCGCGCAGGACTTCACTGCGCGCCGCTTGCCCACGAAAGCGCAGGCACATTGGAAACCGGGACGGTCAGAGTCAGTTTCGGTCACGATGCTTCCTCCTGGCAAACGGGAAATCTGTTGCTGGCAGTTGAAAAAATGAAAACGGAAACGTAAAAAAATTATGAATAACTATTGCTATCAGCGCCCCAATCCGCTATAATAGGATAGATAATAGGCTAGGTATGCCAAGAACACGAAAACCTTGGCATTTCACAATACGAAAACGGGAAGAAAGAGGGGCAATTATGGAAACATTAGGACTCATTTGGCAGCAAATTCAGGGAATGCGGTGGTCAGATTATCTGGACATCATCTTGGTTGCGTTCTTGATTTTTAAGCTTTTGCCCCTGTTCCGTTCCACGGGAACGGTGCGGATTGCCTGGGTGGTGGGTGTTATCATCGTACTGGCATCTGTGACGGATTTGTTGAAGCTGCACACCTTGAGCTATTTGTTCTCCCAGGTGCTTGCAGTTGGCCTTTTGGCGCTGGTGGTTTTGTTCCAGCCGGAGCTGCGCCGTATGATTGACCATTTGAGCAATGTGAAGGTGAAAAACCTTTTGGGTACGGCAAAACCCCAACAGGAAATGATTCCCGTAATTGCCCAGACCGTACACGCCTGTGAGGTGATGAGCCGGGATAAAATCGGCGCATTGATCGTATTTGCTCGGGATAACCGTTTGGATGAATATTTCAAGACCGGCACTATGATCGAGGGTAAGGTTTCTGAGCAGCTAATCCGGAATGTGTTCTTCCCCAAGGCAGCGCTCCACGATGGTGCGATGATCATCCGGGACGGTTTGGTTACCGCTGCCGGGTGTGTGTTACCCTTGTCTGATACGGATCGTCTGAGCTTGGATCTTGGTACTCGCCACCGCGCCGCGGTGGGTATGAGCGAGGTGTCCGACGCAGTGGTTGTGGTGGTTTCCGAGGAGACCGGCGCCATTTCTGTTGCAGTAGGTGGCGTTTTGAAGCGCCATCTGGCGCCCCAGACACTGGAGAAACTCCTGCGAAACGAGCTGTGTCCTGAGAATGACACCCAGCAGGAAACTCTGCCGGAGAAAGCCATTAAGCTCTACCAGAAGCTGCAGAAAAAAGATAAAGGAGGAAAGGTAAATGAAAAATAAAGCGTTAGCGTTCCTCCTGTCTGCGGTGGTGGCATTCGGCTTGTGGCTGTACGTAATCACTGTGGTGAGCCCCGAGTCTGAAAAAACCTACTATGATATCCCGGTTGTTATGCAGAATAAAAATATTCTGTCTGAACGGGGAATGATGCTTGTCAGCGAAGAGCCCAATGTGACCCTGGCGCTGAAGAGTGACCGTACAATTCTCAACGATTTGAACGAGTCCAATATTAACGTGATGATCAACCTGGCAAATATTGAAAAGCCCGGTGTTCACAACCTGACCTACAGCATTTCCTATCCCGGCAATATTCCCTACAATGAAGTTTCGGTTATGAGCAGTAGCACGGACTTGATTACTGTGAAGGTGGAAAACAGAATCCGCAAGACTGTTCCTGTGGTACTGGACTACGGTCAGTCCGCAGTTCCTGAGGGATATACTGCCGACAAGGAGAACGCAGAACTGGACTATACCACCGTTGAGGTATCCGGTCCGGAATCTGTTATCGACCAAATTGAGCAGGCGGTTGTGCAGGTGGATCTGAACAACCAGACCAAAACCCTGGCAGGGGAGTACCAGTACACCCTGTCCGATAAGCAAGGCGAGCCTGTGGATACGGAACTGGTAACAGTCAATACTGAAAAGCTTAGCCTGATTGTAAAAATTCAGAAGGTAAAAGAAATTCAGGTAATCGTAGACATCATAAATGGCGGCGGCGCAACCACCGAAAACTGCACCATTACTGTGGACACCAACCAAATTCAGATTTCCGGCGCGGATACCCTGCTGGAGGATTTGGATTCTTTGACCATCGGCACCATTAACCTGGGCGAAATTATGGAAGATCAGACCCTGACTTTCCCCATTGTTCTTCCGGATGGTGTTACCAATCAGACCGGTGTGGAGCAGGTAACAGTAGATATCAAGCTGCCCAAGCTGAAGACCAAGACCCTTAAGGTAACGAATATACAGGCGGTTAATGTGCCGGAGGGCTTGACAGCCACAATTGTCACAAAGACCCTTCAGGTGACCGTCCGCGGTTCTGAAAAATCCATCAAGGCCATTCAGGCAACAGACCTGTCTGTAGTGATCAACCTTGCAGAAGCCCAGGAGGGCAGTGTTACAATGAAGGCCGATGTGGTGATCGGCGAGAGCTTTGGCGATGTAGGTACGATTGGTACCTATCAGGTTTCTGTAAATTTGCGGAAATAATCATTCCATAAGAACATAAGGAAAGAGGAGAAAGCTTTGATTAAAAGTATGACCGGCTACGGACGTGCAGTGGAGACGGTAAACGGCAGAGAATTTACCGTAGAGCTGCGGTCTGTAAATAATCGGTATTTGGATTGCTCGGTGCGCCTGCCCAGAATCCTGTCTTTCAGTGAGGAAGCGGTAAAGCAGGCTGTGAAAAATGCAGTGTCCCGTGGCAAGGTGGACGTGTTTATTTCCGTCCGCAGTGAAAGCGGCGATGAAGTACAGGTGACCCTGAACAAGGCTGTGCTGGAAAGCTATCTGACTGCGATGCATCAGATGGTGGAGGAATATGGTGTTGCGGATGACATCAGCGTTTCTGCCGTATCCCGGCTTCCGGAGGTCTTTTCTCTGGAAAAGCCCCAGGTGGATGAGGAGCAGCTGCTTGCCGACCTGATGGCAGTAACCGCAAAGGCGCTGGAAAGTTACGATGCTATGCGCACCACCGAGGGTGAGGCTTTGGATAAGGACCTGCGCAGCCGTGGCAACACCATTTTGGAGCTGGTTGCCCAGGTGGAGCAGGGCAATGCCCAGACAGTGATTGACTACCGTACGCGGCTTGAAAACAAGCTGAAGGAAGTGCTGAACAATACTGCAATCGACGAGAGCCGCATCCTAACGGAAGCTGCTATCTTTGCGGACAAGGTTGCGGTGGACGAGGAAACCGTCCGCCTGCGCAGCCACTTGAAGCAGATGAACACCATGCTGGATGGTGGTGGCGCTGTGGGCAGAAAGCTGGACTTTTTGCTGCAGGAAATGAACCGGGAAGCCAACACCATCGGCTCCAAGTGCACCGATGTGAATTTGGCTCGTATTGTGGTGGACATTAAGGCAGAACTGGAAAAGATCCGGGAACAGACACAGAATATTGAGTGAGGTAGCTATGAAACTGATTGGAATCGGATTCGGCAGTATGGTTGCCGCCCAGCGTGTCCTCGCTATTGTAGAGCCGGATTCAGCGCCCATTAAGCGTGTGATTCAGGAGGCCCGTGACCGGGGTATGCTGATCGATGCATCTTACGGTCGGAAAACCAAGGCTGTGCTGTTGATGGACACCGACCATGTGATTCTCTCGGGTTTGGCTACCGATGTGCTGGCTGCCCGGTGGGAGGACAAGCAGGAGGTGCAGGAAAATGGGTAAACTGTTTGTGATCTCCGGCGCTTCCGGTGTGGGAAAAAGCACCGTGCTCAGCAAGGTGATGGCTGCCCGTCCGGACTTGAGCTTTTCCGTATCCGCAACCACCCGGGCGCCCCGAGCAGGAGAAGTGGACGGAAAGGATTACTACTTTGTTTCCAAAGACACCTTTTTGGATATGATTGAAAAGAAGGCATTCCTGGAATACGATGCCCATATGGATAATTACTATGGCACACCCAAGGCGCAGCTGGAGGAAAAACTCCTGTCCGGCAGCGTGATTCTGGACATCGAGCCTAACGGCGCGTTTAACGTCCGTCGGGAAAAAGACGATGCGGTCTTGATTTTTATTGCGCCCCCGTCTTTGGAGGAACTGGAAAGCCGACTGCGGGGCAGAGGAGATACCTCTGAGGATCAGATTAAGGTCCGTCAGGCGAGAGTGGCTTGGGAAATGGAACAGAGTAAGCAGTATGACTACGTGGTCGTCAATGATGTGGTAGAAACCTGCGCAGAAAAAATATTAAAAATTATTGCCCGTGAGGCAGATTGAATCATTGGAGGAAAAGATTATGTTGTACCCCCCTGTAGCAGATTTGCTGAAGAATGTAGATAGCCGTTACCTGCTGGTAAATGTGGTTGCCCAGCGGGCAAGAAAAATTGCCGCCGATGCAGAGAAGGAGCAGGTTGAACTGCCCGAAAAGCCTGTTACTATGGCAATTAAGGAAGTAGCTGCCGGTGACCTGACCGCTACCCTGAAAGAAGAATATATGCGCTAATTTTCCGGAAAAAGAGGTAAGGAGGGGATTTTGTGATAGCAAAGATTGCTGTATCTGCGGCAAATTTTGCCATTGACAAGCCCTATTCCTACCAAATTTCCCCCGGAATGTCCGTTGCCCCCGGTATGCGGGTAATCGTCCCCTTCGGCCGCGGCAACCGCGCCACAGAAGGTGTGGTGCTGGCAGTGGAAGAGGGAAGTCCGGATGGGCTGAAGCCTATCGTCCAAGTGATGGACAAAGAGCCGGTTTTGTCTGCCAATATGCTTCGTCTGGCATCTTTTTTGCGGGAGCGGTGCTTCTGTACATTGTTCGATGCTGTTCGGATAATGCTGCCGGCAGGTCTTTGGTTTCAAAGCAAGGATACCTACGCACTGACTGATGACCGCAGCTGGCAGGAGAAAACACCCCGTCAGGCCGACGGAAAGCTGCTGCTGGACACCCTGTTGTCCTGCGGTGGCGGCGCGGAAGGTTCTCTGCTGCGGCAGGTTGTAACCGATGAAGAAAAATTCGAAAAGGCGGTGTCCTACCTTTTGAGCAAAAAGTGGATCACCGCCCAGCGGGATTATCTCCGTAAGACTGCCGACAAACAACAGCAGATTGCTACCCTTGCCGTACCGGCTGAAGAGGCGCTCACCTTTGCAGCTACCCGTTCCAAGGGGGCGGCAATGCAGCGCTCTGTTCTGGAGCTGCTGTGCAGCATCGGCTCTGCGCCTGTGAAGGAGATTTGCTACTTTACCGGCGCTAAGACGGCCACCGTTCGCCGGTTGGCGGACCTGGGTTATATAACCTTAACAGAAAAGGAAGTCCTGCGCTGCCG
>JAZSAD010000113.1:0-2876 GCA_045601715.1 Faecousia sp. | reverse complement strand
GAAACAACAACCTGAACCTTGGTGTCCATAGCTTGCGGATTCAAATCCGGCACTTCTACATAGATCATTTCGTGATTTGTCCCAGTTTCACAGGCTTCGCCGTTACAGGTATAGGTGTAGCTTCCGCTTCCGGTAACATTGAAGTAGAAACGCAGAGCGATCTTGCTGCGGAAAACCATACTGACACCGTAAAAGCTTACGCCTCTCAGACTGTCGGAAACATCCACACTGGAAACTTCCTCAGGAATTGCCTGATTGCTTTCCAGCTCGCAGCCGGCATTGGCAGGATTGCCGGTATTGACACCGAAGTAGCCCTGTGCCGCTGCACCGTAGTTCAGCATCCACTTAACCAGGCTCTTCAGCTCCTCGGTGTACTTACCTGCCAGAATGGCATCGGCATAGTCCCGGATGGAGGAGGTTTTCTCCAATACGGTCTGGCCGCCGGAAACCAGGGTCAGCTTCACCTGGGCAGTCATTTGGGCTGCGCCCAATGCCACGGGGAATACATAGCCATTGTCTCCTACGGTCATTTCGCTGACCGTAAAGGTCTCGTAGGTCTGACCGTCTACCGTAACGGTCATCACGCCGTCAGTGGCGTGCTCAGCGGAGATATTTGCGTAGAAACGCAATGTCAGGTCTTCGCCCAGTTGCAAATCCGTGCCAACCCATTGGGTCGTGCCGGATTCGGTGGCAAGTGCGCTGATGGGGAGCATACCCAGAATCAACACAAGTGCCAACAAGAGAGAACAAACTTTCTTTGCCGTTTTTTGCATAATAACATCCTTTCGTATTTTATTTTCAGGAAACCTCTGAAAGGTATTTTCAGAGGCTTCCCTAAGTTTTAAGAGATTCCCCAATCTCTGTAGACTTCCGTAAGTTCACGTTGCTCATACTCATGCGTAATACCCAACGCAATACAGTCTGCCTTAAAGGACTGCTTCATCTGCAGAACCTGCTCGGCGCTATAGATTCCGGAGTGGGAGGTAATCAGCTCATAACGCAGGAATATACTCTCCATTTTCACATGGTTCATATAGATTTCATAATTGGGATCGGTGTTTTTGCCCTCATTCAGCGCCTCATACGCCTGATCGATCAAGCCCTGCCAACGCAGCAGCATTTCTCTGGGCCAATAGTTCTCACCTACCAGGACGCTATAGATATCACCGGTATACTCTACCGGGTAAGCCTGTTCCAAATAGCGCATCCAGCTCTGCAGCTCCTCAAAATACTGCTGCATCGGTGCTGCGGCTGCGCCGTAGTAATTTTGGAAAAAGTCATTCACCATATCCTGATAGCTCAGACTCAGATCCATTGCCGCCAGGCTGTCGGTATAGACCTTCAGGCTGGTAAAGCCGGTGGAGCAAGCCATATTGTGCTGACCCTGAATCATTACGATATCCACTTTGTTTTCATAACAGAACCGAAGGTTTTCCACATCCGAATCCCAACTGTCAAAGGGATACAGATAGCCGGAGTAGTTGGTCTGGTACAGCCAGTAATACATCTTGCTGCTCAGTGTTGACCAGGCCTTCATCATTTCCGCAGATTCCACATTTTCCTGCTCATAAAAATTGTGAATATATTTAGCCTCGATGGGTGCATAGATCACACCCACATCCTCGTCACATACCAAGGACGGATCGTTGGGGGTATAGGTGCCGTCACTGTTTTTGACAACAGGCGGTTCCACAAACTTGTGATACGCCATTAAGTATAATGTAAAATCTCTCTTTTCCGTGCCGTTTTCATCGGCATATTTTTGCAGACCGCTTTGTATCTTTCGGCTCAGCATATTGGTAAACTGAATAACTGCCGCACTGCGGGTACCGTACTGCTTTGCAGAGTCGCTACAGGCCTGGCATTGACAGGAAGTCCAGGTGTCGGCCATGGTAAACTGGCCTGCGTGGATATTCGGGTTTGCCATAATATTTTCCAGCATTACCCGTGCCGCTTCGGAGGTCATTGCATCCAGCTCCTCCGCATCGCCGCCGGCAGTATAGCAAAGCTGATCCTTTTGAGCCGAGAACCACGCCGGATGCTCCTGGTAGTAGGTCTCTACCGGCAGGTACAGTAAGCTGGTATGGTTATCCTGACTCTGAATGCTTAAAAACTGGGTCTTATAATCCGAATATCCCATCAAATACAGGGCATCTGCGGAAAAGGTGTCACGCCAGTTGCCCAGCAGAATGTTGCCAATGTCCGGCTTTTCAGTGATTTCCATATCCGGCAGTGTGGTGCCATCCTTGGTGTAGACAAAGGTGTCCTGACCGTAGACCTGCATACCCAAAACATGCTTCAAAAACGCAATCACCGCATACCGTGCGCCAAAATCCTGCTGTGTCATTAAAAACACATTGTCGCCAGCGGTTTTAATATAGTAGCCGGTACTGTCCAGATCCACGGCAGGCATAGTCAGGCCTGCCTTTTTAAACAGATCGGCATCATTGAAAACAATAAACTTTCCGCCTGTATCAAATTGGGATGCCTCGGCGTATTCCAGCCGACAGCCGGTAACCCTTTCCACATAACGCAGAATATAGTCTGCGGCAGTTTCGTTTGCCTCTCCTTCTGCCACGATCAGCTTGTAATCCGATGCCCCGTTCACCACAAAGGGGCGGGTGCTTTCTGTTACAGATACCTGATGCAATGTAGCATTCACCTTGTGGGGTGCATAATCCTCTACCGGATTAACCGCAGAGGTGTTTTTATTTCCAGCTTCCTTTCCGCCGCAGCCGGAAAGCAGCAGCACCAGGGAAAGACATCCGGCACAAAGCGCCTTGATTTTTCTGTTCATATCCCCGCCTCCTTACTTTCCGTCGTCTGTGACCGTCACAGACCAGGTCTTATTACAGATATAGCCGTCACTGTCTACC
>JAZSAD010000112.1:0-15316 GCA_045601715.1 Faecousia sp. | reverse complement strand
GGAAACCGATACCGTAAATACGCTGAAGCATTTTACGGTTGCTATCGCCACGCCAGTATGCACCGCAGGACTTTGTCAGCTTAAAGCCATTATGGCGTACACGACCGGTATGATCCAAATGCGGACCTGCGCATAGGTCGGTAAACTCGCCCTGGGTGTAGAAAGAGATCACCGCATCATCAGGTAGATCCTGAATCAGTTCTACTTTGTAGGGCTCATTCATAGACTCCATATAGGCGATGGCTTCCGCCCGGGGTTTTTCGGTGCGCTCCAGGCGGATACGTTCTTTGATAATCTTCTTCATCTCAGCCTCGATTTGGGCTAAATGGTCAGGAGTGAAGGAGAAGGGGGCATCAAAGTCGTAGTACCAGCCTTCGTCAATGGCAGGACCGATGGCCAGCTGCACCTCAGGCCACAGGCGCTTCACTGCCTGAGCCATCACATGGGAGCTGGTGTGCCAGAAGGTTTTGCGGTATTCGGGGTTTTCAAAGGTATACAGATTTTCTTCGCTCATAAAATTTCCTCCTTTAGTTGGGGGCAGGGTATAAAAAGACCCACCCCTGAAAAATCAGGGGTGGGATACAAAAGTATTCCACGGTTCCACCCTGGTTGCGAATTACTTCGCCACTCATTGTCGCTTTAACGGGCGAACCCGGTATGGCATTTCCGCCATACGGCTCGGAAGTGGTATCGAATCGGTATGCATACAGGACCCTTTCACCAAAGTGGGTCCCTCTCTGAGAAGCATGACCGAAACGCGTGTCTTCGTCACTGCTTTTTCCGTAGAAAATATAACACATTTCCCGGCCTTTGTCAATCCTGCGGGCAGAAAAGGGGAGAAAGTGGGGACGATGACAGAAAATAGAACAGATTTCTTGAGCCAAGGGGAGGAGAAAAGGCAAAAAATAAGCAAAAAGCGGTTTCCATAATCTGAATAATGGTTAACTTGACACAAGGTTACATATTTCTCCTAATATGTCAAAAAATGTAACTGTTTCTACCATATATTGTGGTACATTTCACCAAAAAACACGATAAATTGACAAAAAGTTAACATAATATTTCATAAATAAACCGCTAAAAAGTTGGCAAAAATATCGCTTTTTTACGGAAAGACTTGACTTTTTTTAAATTTTTGTTATAATGACTTTGCAATCCGGAAATGGATTGTATTTCTTTGTAACTATTTGATACCAACTAGATCTGGTATCCATTTCGATTTTTGTGAAAGGAGGTTCCTGCAATGGATTTTATCTCACACCTTGTAATCCGCCGGAAGCATGGCGCGGTTAAGGTTTTGGCGCTGCTGCTGGCAATGGTGTGCCTTGTAGGTTCCCTTTCCCAGACTGCTCAGGCAGAGAACACTTTTGTGATTACCGACGGCGATGCCGTTAAGGTACATACCAGCCGTTCTTCCGATCCGGCCAAGGTGCTGAAGGAAGCCGGTGTTGCTCTGTCTGCTGAAGACATCTATACAACCGAGTCTGTTGATGGCGTATCCGAGATTAAGGTGCAGCGCCTGCAGACGGTTACGGTTTATTGTGGTGATCAGGTGATTGAGACTACCACCTATGGTGAGCGTCTGGACGCCCTGTTTGTTCGTCTGGGAATTGTAATTGATAGTTCTGTGGTCGTTTCTCTTCCTTTGGACAGAGAGACCAGCCATGGTATGGTTGTTCGTGTTGACCGCATTGGCGAGTCCACGGAAAGCTATACCACCGAAATCCCCTTTGAAACCCACTACTGTCAGGATCCTACTCTGCCTCTGGGCGAGGAGAAGATTCTGGTTGCCGGAAAGAACGGGCAGATGCTGTGTACTGCCAATGTTTCCTACATGAACGGACAGGAGAGCAGCCGGAACGTGTTCCAGCAGACCGTGACTGTGGAGCCTGTGGCGCAGCTGGTTGCTGTGGGCACCGGCGAGCAGGTGGGTCAGGTTTCCGATCAGCCTCTGATTGGCGACGGCTTCATCGTTCTGCCTACCGGCGAGGTACTGACTTACATCCGTAAGGATCAGTTCGTGGCTACCGCCTACACCCATTTCGATGCCGGCTGTGACGATACCACCGCCAACGGCGCAAAGGTCAAGTGGGGCGTGGTGGCAGTTGATCCCTCTGTAATTCCCTACGGTACCCGTATGTTTATTGTGTCCAACGATGGCAAGTATGTCTATGGCCTGAGCACTGCTGAGGACTGCGGCGGTGCCATTCAGGACAAGCGGCTGGACCTGTATATGCCCACCTTGGAGGAGGCGTTCAAGTTCGGTATCCGCAACTGCACCGTTTACTTCCTTGGCGGCGCCAACTGGAAGGGCAACTAAATAGCTTGCGAACCCTAAACAGGTTGCAAATCCGCCTTTTTTCTGCTATGATAGCAGGAGAAAGGCGGTCTTTTTTATGATTGATGTATGTGATATCCAGGTGATGAAGCCTCTGCTTGCAGAGCACGGCTTTCACTTTTCCAAAGCAAAGGGCCAGAATTTCCTGATTGCTCGCTGGGTGCCGGAGCAAATTGCGGAAGATGCCGGTGTGGACAGGACAGTGGGTGTGCTGGAAATCGGCCCGGGTATCGGCCCGCTGACCCAGCAGCTGTGTCTGCGGGCAAAAAAGGTCTGCGCAGTGGAGCTGGACAAGCGGCTGCAGCCCATACTGGATTTGACCGTAGGGGAATTTGACAATTTGGAAATCGTGTGGGACGATATTCTGAAGCAGAATGTGTCTGCTCTGGTGCAGGAAAAATTTTCAGGACTGCGCCCCTTTGCCTGCGCCAATCTGCCCTATTATATTACTTCTCCCATTCTGTCGGCTCTTCTGGAGGCGGAGTGCTTCGAGGCAGTGACGGTAATGGTGCAGAAGGAAGTTGCTCTGCGGATTGCCGCAAAGCCCGGCACAGCGGATTACAGCGCCTTTACGGTGTTCTGCCAGTTTTATGCAGAGCCGGAGATTCTTTTTGATGTGCCTGCGCACTGCTTCCTGCCCCAACCCAAGGTGACCTCTGCGGTGGTGATGCTGAAAACCCGGAAGGAGCTGCCCTGGGAGATTTTGGATAAGTCTACCTTTTTCCGTACGGTGAAAGCCAGCTTTGCCATGCGTCGGAAGAAGCTGCAGAACGGCCTTGCTGCCGGCTTCCCGGAGTTGGGAAAAGAGGGGGCAGGTCAGGTAATTGCGGACTGCGGTCTGCCGGAGAATGTCCGGGGCGAAACCCTGGATATCGGCCAGTTTGCTTCCCTTGCCAATGAGATTTACAGGAGAAAGAATAATGGTTGAGTTTTTATTTCTGGATTTGGATGATACCATTCTGGATTTTCATAAGGCGGAGCATATCGCCTTAGGTAAGACCTTCCGGGGCTTTGGCTTGGAGCCTACTGAGGAAGTAATGGCTCGTTACAGTCTGATCAACAAAGCCCACTGGGAGCGGCTGGAACGGAAAGAACTGACCCGGGAAGAGGTGTTGGTGGGACGGTTTGCGGTGCTGTTCGGTGAGTACGGCATCGCCGTTGACCCCACCCAGTGCGCCCGGACCTATGAGAACAATTTATCCATCGGTCACTATTTTCTCCCCGGCGCTTATGAGGCGGTGGAGAGCCTTAGCAAACAGTATAAGCTGTACTTAGCCAGCAATGGCACGGCAAAGGTGCAGGCTAGCCGGCTGGAGAGCGCAAATATCAGCCATTTCTTTCAGGAGATTTTTATCTCCCAGGAGATTGGCGCAAACAAGCCGGACATTGCCTATTTTAACGGCTGCTTTGCCAAAATCCCTGATTTCGATGTGACCAAATCCATGATCGTGGGCGACAGCCTCACATCGGATATCTTGGGCGGCAAGAATGCAGGTATGAAAACCTGCTGGGTCAATCCCACCGGTAAAGTCGCCCCTGAGAATATCCAACCGGATTATGAAATCAAAGCCCTTTCCCAACTGGAAGAACTGTTGAAAACCTTGTAAAACACGAAGACCCCGATACTTGCGTATCGGGGTCTTCGCCAGGAAAAGATAAGAAATGAAAAGGGAGATAAGTTTCTTATAGTTATTATAACACCATATTAATATTTTGCAAGAGGAAATTTATACAAAAAGCACTAATTTTGAAAAAAATTACCAAATACTTTATGAAAAACAACGAAAACCCCGTTGGTAACCATTCGGCTGCCAACGGGGTATCCTTTTACAGGTGCAAAACTCTGTCTTTGATTTCCTGGGTGCGGCCCTGATTCCAATATTGCGTACCGATATAGCCGCAGGTGCGGCGGGCCACATTCATTTTGCTCTGGTCGGTGTTGCCGCACTGAGGGCAAGTCCACACCAGCTTGCCGTCGTCCTCGCAAATGGCGATCTCACCGTCGTAGCCGCAGCACTGGCAGTAATCACTCTTGGTGTTCAGCTCTGCATACATAATGTTGTCGTAAATGAACTTCATCAGCTCCAGCACCGCATCAATGTTCTGCTGCATATTGGGCACTTCCACATAGCTGATTGCACCGCCGGGGGAGAGCTGCTGGAACTCGGATTCAAAGCGCAGCTTGGTGAAGGCATCGATTTCCTCGGCAACGTGGACGTGGTAGGAGTTGGTAATATAGCTCTTGTCGGTGATGCCGGGAATCATACCGAACCGCTGCTGCAGGCACTTGGCGAACTTGTAGGTGGTGGATTCCAGGGGGGTACCGTACAGGGAGAAGTCAATATTGTGTTTTGCCTTCCAACCCTTGCAGGCATCGTTCATATGCTGCATCACCTGTAAAGCAAAGGGTTTCGCCTCCTCATCGGTGTGGGAACGGCCAGTCATATACTTAACACATTCGTAAAGACCTGCGTAGCCAAGGGAGATGGTGGAGTAGCCGCCGTAGAGGAGCTTGTCGATAGGCTCACCTTTGGGTAGACGTGCCAATGCGCCGTACTGCCACAGAATGGGCGCAGCATCAGACAGGGTGCCCTTCAGTCGCTCGTGGCGGCACAGCAGCGCACGATAACACAGGTCCAGCCGCTCATCAAAAATTTGCCAGAATTTGTCCATATCCTTGCCGGAGGATAAAGCCACGTCCACCAGGTTGATGGTCACAACACCCTGATTGAAACGACCGTAGTACTTGCGCTTACCCTCTTCGTAGTTGCCTGCGTTGGCGATGTTACCCACGCCGGCTTCGGTGAACCGGTCAGGGGTGAGGAAGGAGCGGCAGCCCATACATACGTATACGTCGCCCTTCAGTTCCAACATCATTTTCTCACTGATGTAGTCCGGCACCATACGCTTAGCGGTGCACTGGGCGGCAAGACGGGTCAGGTACCAGTAGGGGGAGTCCTCGGTGATGTTATCCTCTTCCAGCACGTAGATCAGCTTGGGGAAGGCGGGGGTGATCCATACGCCCTTTTCGTTTTTCACGCCCTCGTAGCGCTGACGGAGCATTTCCTCAATAATGAGAGCAAGGTCCTTTTTCTCCTGCTCGTTCCGTGCCTCGTTCAGGTACATAAACACGGTGATGAAGGGAGCTTGACCGTTGGTGGTCATCAGGGTGATGACCTGATACTGGATTGTCTGCACGCCCTTGCTGACCTCATCCCGCAGACGGGTTTCTACCAGCTTGGAGATGGCTTCCTCAGACAGGTCAATGTTCAGTTCCTTCATTTCTGTTTCCACGGCCTTGCGGATCTTCTCCCGGCTGATCTGCACAAAGGGGGCAAGGTGGGTCAGGCTGATGGATTGGCCGCCATACTGGTTGGAGGCCACCTGAGCGATGATCTGGGTGGCGATGTTGCAGGCGGTGGAGAAGGAATGAGGCTTCTCAATCAGTGTACCGGAAATGACTGTGCCGTTCTGCAGCATATCCTCCAGATTCACCAGGTCGCAGTTGTGCATATGCTGGGCGTAGTAGTCGGAATCGTGGAAGTGGATGATGCCGGCATTATGGGCATCCACGATCTCCCGGGGCAGCAGAATGCGGCTCGTGATGTCCTTGGATACCTCGCCTGCCATATAGTCACGCTGAACAGCGTTGATAGTGGGGTTTTTGTTGGCATTCTCCTGCTTGACCTCTTCGTTGTTGCACTCAATGAGGGTGAGAATCCGGTCGTCGGTGGTGTTGGACTGACGCATCAGGCTGCGGTTGTAGCGGTAGGTAATATAGCATTTGGCAACCTCGTAAGCGCCGTGAGCCATAATGGCCTTTTCTACCAGGTCCTGAATTTCTTCCACGGAGGGACTGCGGCCCATCTCCTCGCAGGCAATTTCTACATGCTCGGTAATGCGCTTGATCTGCAAAGGCGTCATGCGGACGCTTTCTTCTACGGCGTTGTTGGCCTTGGTGACAGCAACCTCAATTTTGCTTGCGTCAAAAACCACTTCCGCGCCGTTGCGCTTGATAATTTTCATATGTGTATCCTCCAATAACAAGTCGACAAATTTCGTATGTAAACCCTATTATACTACATATTGTGTTTTTTGCAAGAGGAAAACACAAAATAATGTATATTTTTCTTTCTTCTTTTCTTTTGCACCATAGGTGGAGGGGGCGCATAAAATGTGTCATAAGCGACTCATTGCTTATTTTCAAAACTTTAACAGGAGGTTTCTGTTATGTCTGAGCATTGCTCCGGAAGTGTGCGCTGCAACATCGAAGATTTGCAGGAGGCCCTTTCCATTCACACCCGAAAAATTACCGACAGCTGCCGGGATAAGGACTGTATCGAGGACCTGCGGGTTTACCTCACAAGAGGCTCTCAGAACATTCTGGACGAATGTTCCGGGGCAAAGGTCCGGTGCGGGGAACTGCTGTATACTTATATAGATGTAGAGCCGGTGGCCTTTGATCGCAATCACTACTGTGTAGATGCAACCTTCTATTACCGGATTTTGGCAGATGGCACGGTGGGTAACTGCCGGCCTGTGACACTCCACGGTGTGGCAGTGTTCTCCAAGCGGGCGGTGCTGTGCGGTGAGGACAGCAAGGCCCATATCTTTAGCAGCGATACGCGCATCGGCGGACCGGATGGCATTACCACCGTCAGCGCCAACCGCCCCACCGCTGTGGTGGAGGTGCTGGATCCCATGGTTCTCAGCTCCAAGGTGATGGACGTCTGCGCCTGCCCCAAGGAGGGCGCCTTGACTCGGATTCCCGAGGGAATTTGCGGCTGCTTTGATGAGGAGCTGGTGCTGTGCGGTGAGAAGCGGAGATTGCTGGTGACCTTGGGACAGTTCTCCATTATCCGCCTGGAACGGGATGCCCAGCTGGTCGTACCGGTGCTGGATTACAGCATTCCCACCAAGGAGTGCTGCGACAGCGCAGGCTGTGCAGAGGACCCCTGCGAGCTGTTCTCCAAGATTCCGTTCCCCACCAATGCTTTTGCGCCCACCGGCTGTGACCGGAATGGGGACTGCGACAAGGATTGCTGCGGATATACCACAACCTAACCAAAAAGGGTGTTACCGAGAGGTAACACCCTTTTATATTTTCTTAATCTCGCATCAGGCGCTTGCGGGCAAGGTTTGCAGGACCTTCCGTCATACGGGTAATCCAGCCAAGACTCTTACCGCAGCCGTAAGCCACGCAGGAGGCAGGATCTTCGGCAATGGTACAGGGGATGCCAATGCGGCTTTGCAGCAGGATATCCATACCCCACAGCTGGCTGCCGCCGCCGGTGAGGACAATGCCTGTATCGGCGATATCGCCTACCAGCTCCGGAGAGGTGTCTTCCAGCACAGAGAGAATTTCGTCAGCAATCCGGCTGGCAGGACGCTCCAGCAGCGCGCGGATTTCAGAAGAACTCAGGCTGATATCCCGGGGCATACCGGACTTGGAATCTCTGCCCCGAACCACCATAGAGGACTCTTCGTTCCGGGGGAATACAGAGCCGATTTGAATCTTAATATCCTCTGCGGTGGACGGCCCGATAATCACGTGGTACTTGCCACGGACATAGCGGGCGATGGCTTCGTCGAAGTGGTTGCCTGCCAGCTTCACAGAGGAGGAGTTGGCAACACCGTTCATAGTCAGCACGGCGATGTCGGTAGTGCCGCCGCCGATGTCCACAACCAGGTGACCCTTGGGATTGTTCAGGTCGAGACCTGCGCCCAGCGCAGCAGCCAAAGGCTCTTCAATCAGGTACACACGGCGCGCGCCGGCTTCCAGCGCGGCATTGATAACAGCCCGCTCGTCCATTTGGGTAACGCCGCTGGGAATGCTGACAATGACTCTGGGCTTGGGGGTAAACAGGCCGGAACTGCCCGCATCCTTAAAGAACTTGGTGAGCATTTTTACGGTCATTTCGTGGTCGGCAATCACACCGTCCTTCAGCGGATGCATAGCCACCACGTTGCCGGGGGTTCTGCCCAGCATATTCCGGGCGGCTGCGCCCACCTGGAGAATTTTGCCGGTGTTTTTGTCCATAGCAACCACGGAGGGTTCCCGGGTGGTGATGCCGCTGTCAGTCTTATAAATCAACACATTGGAAGTACCCAGGTCCACACCCAGGTCATAGGAAGAAAAGCGAAATTGCATATCATTCACCTACATTTTTTGATTTGTGGTCAGTTACCGCTACACAGGCGCAGAAAACCTCTTTCGCGCCGGCGGTGAGGAGAACGCGGGCGCATTCTGAGACGGTTGCGCCGGTGGTAATCACATCGTCCAGAAGCAAAACCCGTTTTCCACGGACTGCTTCGGGACAGGTGGCTCTGTATGCGCCCAGCACATTTGCCCGACGACGGGATACGTCCTTGATGCCGGACTGGGGCGGGGTGTTGCGGATTTTCTGCAAGGTACATACAGGCGCTTTGCCCAATTCTTTACCCACTTCGTTACAGAGCAGCTCCACCTGGTCATAGCCCCGGGACAGTCTGCGAAACAGGGCGATGGGTACGTATGTAAGGACATCAAAGTCCCCCATATCCTCAGCTTGCAGCTTCATAGCCAACACCCGACCGTAGGTGGGAGCATAATTACGGCGGCCGGAGAACTTGTATCGGCGGATACTGCCCCGCACCATATCCTTATAATACCACACTGAAGTCCAACCTGCAACAAAAGAAAACCGCAAATTGGATTTTTTGAATTCCGGCGCGTTTTTCCGGCAAGTATGGCAGAAATCTGTCTCGTCCCTGGTAAGGACGCTTTTGCACAGGACACATTTGGGCGGAAACAGCAGATGCAGAACCTTTTGAAGCATATTATCCCTCTTTCTGCTGTAAACGCAATTTTAATCCGGTGTACCGTCTGCCGGTTTTGGCATTTTGCACCATCGTAGAGATGGTTTCCGCTCTGCCGGCAATCACCAGCAGTTCTTTGGCCCGGGTGATGGCGGTGTAGAGAATACTGCGGCTGAGCAGGTACGCCGATGCGTTCCACCCGGAGAATACAACTGCCCGGTATTCACTGCCTTGGGATTTGTGGACGGTGATGGCGTAGGCAAGCTCCAGCTCGTTCAGCTGAGTGAAATCGTAGGTGGCCTCTTTGTCGTCGAACAGGACGGTGACAATTTCCATTTGGGTATCCACCCGCCGGACGATACCCACGTCGCCGTTGAATACACCGGCGCCTACGGTACTGCCGTCAGATTTTTTCCAGAGAAGGTCGTAGTTGTTTTTGATCTGCATCACCCGGTCGCCCTCCCGGAAGATTCGGTCGCCAAAGGCTTTTTCCTGCTTGGTGGGGGTAGGGGGGTTCAAAGCCTGCTGGAGCATTTTGTTCAGGTTCGTTGTGCCGGCAGGGCCTTTCTTGGTGGGGCAAAGCACCTGAATCTGGTCAGAGGGGATTCCCATATTGTTGGGAAGTCTGGTGGTGCACAGGTCAATGATTGTTTGAGCAACACCTTCTTCCGACCTGCCGGGGAGGAAGAAAAAGTCGCTTTTTACATTCTTCAGGTCGGGGTTTTCACCGCGGTTTACCCGGTGGGCGTTCATAACAATCAGGCTCTCCTGGGCTTGCCGGAAAATTTCCGTCAGCTGGACGCAGGGCAGCATTTTGCTGCGGAGCATATCGTTGAAAGGGAAACCCGGTCCTACTGGGGGTAGCTGATCCGGGTCGCCCACCAGAATCAGACGGGCGGTGGTGGGAACTGCCTGCAAGAGACTACCCAGCAGCTGAATATCCACCATGGACATCTCGTCCACAATTACCGCATCGGCTTTTAAGGGGTCGGACGCATCTTTGGCAAAAAACAGCTTGCCGGTGTGGGGGTCAATGCCTGCGCCTAAAAGCCTGTGAATGGTGGATGCCTCCACGCCGGTTACCTCCGTCAGCCGTTTGGCTGCCCGACCTGTGGGAGCGCAGAGGACACAATGCAATCCCATTTGGGAATAGAGGGAGAGGATGCCGTTGAGGACGGTGGTTTTGCCCGTGCCCGGACCGCCGGTGATGATGAGAAGTCCGGAGGTGGCAGCTTCCTGTAAGGCAAGCTCTTGTTGGGCAGAGTAGGCAATTGCGCTGCTTTGAGCGGCCTGCCGCAGCTTTTTGGATAGGAAAGCAGGGGCAGGATACCGGGATGCGGTATGACCCAGCAGGCGGCGGGTGCAGTAGGTTTCTGCGTAATAGAGGGCGGGCAGGTACAAAATATCCGTTTCGGCCAGCCGATCACGGAACAGACATTCCGCCTCCAGCAGTTGGGCAATACTTTTTTCTACCGAGGCGGAATCCACGTCCAGCAGCTGGGCGGTGGCGGCAATCAGCTTTGTTTCCGGCAGGAAACTATGACCTGCGGACAGATTGTATCGCAACTCAAACAGCACGCCGGCGGCAATCCGTCGGGGGTCGTCGGCGGAAACGCCCATATCGATGGCGAACCGGTCCACCGCACCGAAGGGCGCTTCCAGTTCCTCATCCATCAGTAGGTATGGGTCATCATAAAGTAAATCAATGGCGCTCTCACCGTAGCGTTTATAGGTTTTCACCGCCAACTCAGCAGGCAGATTATGCAGACCGAAGAACTCCATCAGGTGGCGCATACCCACCTGCAGACGGAATTCTTCACCAATTTCCTGTGCCCGCTTGTCGGAAATACCGGAAATTTCAGCCAGTCGCTCCGGCTCCCGTTCCATAATCACCAGGGTTTGGTCACCAAACCGGCTGACGATGCGGTTTGCCATTCGGGGGCCGATGCCCTTAATTACCCGGCCGGACAGGTAGGTGAGAATTTCAGCAGCGGACTGGGGCATAAGCCGTTCCAAAAACTCCGCCTCGAACTGCCGTCCGTAGTTGGAGTGGGTGCTCCACTTGCCGGTGACCATCAGCCGTTCGCCAGCGACGGGCAGGGGAATCGTGCCCACAACGGTGACAGTCTGCTTGTCTTCCAGTCGTAAGCGCAACACGGCATAGCCGTTGTCGTAGTTCTGAAAGACAACGGCTTCGATAATGCCCTGTAAAATTTCCAATTCCTGTTGGTACAATGGTTTTTCTCCATTCTTTTGTTCTAGTTACAGTTTACAATATTTTGGGCAAAATAGGAAGAGGTTTTTCCAAAAAGTTTTGGGGAAAGCCTTTGGGAATGCTTGCATAAAATGGAATTTTTGTTATAATATACTATAATGAGTAAAATGGGGAGTTTTGGAATGAAGAACTTGCAGCTTCTCACTTGGCTGACCCAACTGGGTTTGAGCACGGCAGTACCTCTGGCGGGCTTTGTTCTGCTGGCAGTATGGTTAAAAAATCGGTTTGATTTCGGCAATTGGGTGCTGTTTGTAGGTATTGGGTTAGGCCTTTTTTCCGCAGTGGACGGCTTTTACAAAAGCCTAAAGGCACTGAGCAATATGAGCAAGGATTCCAAGGTGGATAAGCCCCCGGTTTCCTTCACAGAACACGATTAAAGGGAGGTCGTCTGTTATGGATATGCGAAAATATGTACTCCGGCAGACGGGTGTTGTCGCGCTGGGAGAAGCCGTTGGTGTGGCGGCAATGCTTGGCATTTTTGCGCTGCTGAGCAGCTTTGACAGAAGTGTTCTGTTGGGCGGTATCGTGGGTGGCGCGGTGGCGGTTGTCAATTTTCTTGTAATGGCAATCGGTGTAAATATTGCCGCGGACAAGGCCAAGCAACAAAATGTCAAAGGCGGACAGGCTGCCATCAAAGGATCTTATGCCCTGCGAATGATTGGCATGGTGGTTATTCTCTTTGCCTTTGCCCAAAGCGGACTTTGCAATGTAATTGCGTTGGTGGTGCCCCTGATTTTTGTGCGGTTCACCCTGACGCTGCAGGAATTTTTCAGAAGAAAGCCGGGTGAGAAAACACAATGAATGTAAATGTATCCGGCGCGTTTGTCTATTTCACCATTCCCATTTTTGGCGGAATTCCTATTACCCAGACTACGGTATCGTCTTTTATTGTGACCGCGATCCTGATAATTGCCTGTTTGAAGCTGGGCAAGAATCTGCAAAAGCGGCCAAGCGGCGCGCAGGTGCTGGTGGAAAAGGGTGTCAGTATGATCTACAATCTGACAACCAGCGCCATGGGACAGCATAACGCCCATTGGGCACCCTTTATGGGTACGCTGTTTTTAAGCAGTATCTGCGGAAGCCTCATTGGTATGACAGGCTTCTTGCGGTCGGTGACGGCGGATCTGAGCTGTACCCTTGTTTGGGCGCTGATGGTCACGGCGCTGATTTGGTATCACAACATTAAGAACAACGGTTTTATCAACTGGCTGAAAGGCTTTACCGAGCCGATGGCGGTGATGACACCTATGAATATTGTCTCCGAGATTGCCCAGCCGGTATCTATGGCCTTCCGTCATTTTGGTAACGTAGCCGGCGGTGGTGTGATTACCTCCATTATCTATACCGCCTTTGCGCTGGTGTCCTCGCTGGTGTTGAATTTTATTGCATCTACCTGGATTATGGGCGTGGCGCTGATGGCGGCGGGCGCAGCCATTTGGATTCTGGTAAAAAAGAAGAAGCTGATGGTAAAACTGTTGGCGATTGTGTCTTTTGTGCTGGGACTGTTCGGACTTTTGCAAGCCACCGGAATTCTCTCTGGTGTCCCTGTTCTGGCGCTGGGCGTTCCCGCGGTTCTGAGTGTTTATTTTGACGTTTTTTCCGGCTTCGTGCAGGCGTTGGTGTTTACCTTGCTGAGTATGGTCTATATTGCCGGTGCGTGTCCCCCGCCTGCGGATCAGGCAGAATAATTATGTAAACCAATTTTAGGAGGAAATTTATTATGGAATTCAATGCGTATTTTTTGAAGGCAATGTGTGCAATCGGCGCAGGTCTGTGTATGGGCATCGGCGCTATCGGTCCGGCTATCGGTGAAGGTAATGCGGTTTCTCACGCGCTGGAGGGCATGGCCCGTCAGCCTGAAACTGCGGACAATCTGCGTACCAATATGATTTTGGGATGCGCTATTACCGAGACTACCGGTATCTACGCCCTGCTGATCTCTTTCTTGATTCTGTTTGCTACCAACGTATAAGCTTTTCTGCTTGAAATTTGGCAGAAAGGAGCGAAACTATGACGTTTGAAAGTTTTATCGGCATCAATCCCTGGACGGCGCTGTTTGTGTTGCTGAACTTTCTTTTGTTGTTCTTTGTGGCGAAAAAATTTCTGTTTAAGCCGGTAAAGGATATGATTGACAGCCGGCAGAAGGAAATTGATGCGATGTATAGTCAGGCGGAAGCAGCCAAGGCGGATGCCCAGGAACTGGAGGAGCAGTACCGGACGCAGCTGGCTGCCGCTCAGGAAACCGGTGACACGCTGGTGAAAGAGGCAATGGCCCGGGGAAAGAACCGGGAAGAGGAGATCCTCCGCCAGGCAAACCGGGAGGCAGATGCCATTCGCCAGAAGGCTGTTCAGGATGCTGCAAGAGAGAAGAAAAAGGCGCTGAACGATGCCAAGGATGAGATATCCTCTATCGCTTTGGAGATTGCCAGCAAGGTCATCGGTGAGAGTATGGATGAGGAAAAGCAGCAGAAGTTAGTGGATAACTTTCTGGCAGAATTGGGTGAGCAGGTATGACCGGGGCGGCTGGCGTTTACGGTCAGGGTCTGTATGCCCTGGCGAAGGAAGAAAGCCTGGAAGAGGCAATTTTGCAGGAGCTTGACTTGCTGAAAGCTGCTTTTGCAGAGGAACCGGATTTCTTAAAGCTGCTATCCTCTGCCAATGTACCCAAAGAGGAACGGCTGGAGATTATTGACAGCAGTTTTCGGGGTAAGGCGCAGCCCTATGTGCTGAATTTTCTGAAGCTGCTGACGGAAAAGGGTTATATTGCCCGTTTTACGGATTGCTGCGAAGCCTATCGCAATCAGTATAACGAGGATCGGGGTATTTTGCAGGTGCGGGCAGTATCTGCTGTTGCCTTGACCGAGGGGCAGAGAAAACAGCTGGCAGAAAAACTGGCTGCCATCACCGGCAAGACCATTGACCTTGTGTGCAAGGAAGACAAATCCGTGCTGGGTGGTATCCGCCTGAACTACGGCGGCATCCAGGTGGATGGCACCGTCCAGAGCCGTTTGCAGGCTATGGAAAGACAGCTTAAAAATACCGTACTTTGAGGTATCAACTATGGAATTAAAACCGGAAGAAATTACGAAAATTATCCGTAGTCAAATCAAGAACTACGAAAATAAATTACAGACCAGCGAAACCGGCACAGTCATTTTGTCCGGCGACGGCATCGCCAAGGTGTCGGGCCTGGACAAGTGTATGGCAGGTGAGCTGGTGGAGTTCCCCAATGGCGCCTACGGTATGGCGCAGAACCTGGAGGAGGAGACGGTCTCTATCGTGGTTCTGGGCAGTGACAGCGGCATCAAAGAGGGCGATACTGTAAAACGCACCGGCAAGGTGGTATCCGTGCCGGTGGGCAGCGGTATGATTGGCCGCGTGGTCAATGCTCTGGGTGAGCCAATTGACGGCAAAGGACCTGTGACGGCGGAAAGCTACCGCCCCATTGAGTGTCCTGCCCCGGGTATTATTGAAAGAGAGCCGGTCAGCGTGCCTTTGCAGACCGGTATCAAGGCCATTGACTCCATGATTCCCATCGGTCGGGGTCAGCGTGAGCTGATTATCGGTGACCGTCAGACCGGTAAGACCACCATCGCCACCGATACCATTCTGAATCAGAAGGGTAAGGATGTGATATGTATTTACGTGGCCATCGGCCAGAAAAGGTCTACCGTTGCCCAGATCGTGAACACCCTGACTGTGGGCGGCGCTATGGATTACACCGTTGTGGTCTCCGCAACTGCTTCTGAGCTGGCGCCTATGCAGTACATTGCCCCCTATACCGGGTGTACCATGGGTGAACATTTTATGCTCCAGGGCAAGGATGTGCTGGTGATCTATGACGATTTGAGCAAGCATGCAGTGGCGTACCGCGCCATCTCCCTGCTGATTCGCCGTCCTCCCGG
>JAZSAD010000111.1:0-19305 GCA_045601715.1 Faecousia sp. | reverse complement strand
TTTGGGCCAGCAGCTCCTGATGGGTGCCCTGCTCCACGATTTTTCCCTTGGACAAAAGGATGATGTTGTCCGCGTGCTGAATGGTGGACAGCCGGTGGGCAACGATCAGCATCGTGCCGATGTTCTTCATCTTCTCCAGGGAATCCTGGATCAGCAATTCCGTTTCCGTGTCGATGTTGGCGGTTGCCTCGTCCAAAATCATTACCGACGGCTTGTGGAGAATGGTACGGGCAAAGCTTAATAGCTGCCGCTGACCGGCGGAGAAGTTATTGCCCCGTTCCCGTACCGGCTCGTTGAGACCGGCTTCCAATTTGTTAATAAAGGAGTCGGCATTCACATACCGGCAGGCTTCCATCACCTCTTCGTCGGAAATGCCCTCCTTTCGCAGCAGAATATTGCTGCCGATGGTGCCGGAGAACAGAAATACATCCTGCAGCATCTGTCCGAAGTGGCGGCGCAGAGAGGAGATTTTGATTTTCTTGATGTCAATGCCGTCAATGAGGATTTGCCCCTTCTGAATATCGTAGTTGCGGCAAATCAGACTTAAAATGGTGGTCTTGCCCGAGCCGGTAGAGCCCACAAAGGCAACAGTCTGCTTGGGCTGCACGTGGAAGGAGACCCCTTGCAGCACCCATTCGTCCGGCTTGTAGGCAAACCATACGTCCTTAAACTCAATTTCACCCTTGATTTCCGGCAGGTCAATGGCATCAGGCTCGTCTACTACTTCCGGTTCCATATCCAAAATAGTGAAAATCTTCTCAGCGGAGGCAAAGGCGGACTGGAGGGTGTCGAACTGCTCCGCCAGGGCCTGAATGGGGTCAAAGAACCGGGTGGCATACATATAGAAGGTCACCACCGTACCGCTGGTAATCACCTGACCCAGCAAGGGGAAGTCCTGAATGTAGCTTTTTGCGCTCAAATAAAGCAGACACAGTACAGAGCTGATGTAAAGCATATATACCATAGGCCGGAAAATGCCGAACACAAACATTCTCTGCTTCCGGGCGCTGGCAAATTTCTTGCTCTTTTCCAGGAAATCTGCCATTTTCTCCTCTTCCCGGTTGAAAATCTGAATGATCTTCATACCGGACAGATTCTCCGACAGATAGGTGTTCAGGTCGGTACGGGCGTCTGTCACCGCCCGATGGGCTCTCCGGGAGAATTTTCGGAAAATCACAGTAAACAGCACCACAAACGGCACAAAGCACAGCAAAATCAGCGTCAGCGCGTAATTAATAGCCAACATGGAAATCATCACACCGCACAGCACCATGGAGTTCTTTACCAGCGTCACCAAAACATTTGTAAACATCATAGAGATGGCGTTGGTGTCATTGGTCACGCGGGTGACCAGCTTGCCTACGGGCATATTGTTCAGTTGCTCGTGGGACAGACTTTCAATGTGGGTAAAGATATCCATACGCAACTTGGACAGAATTTTCTGACCGATTCTCTGCAGCAAAATCGCCTGGAAATAGGTACAGACCAAACTGATCAGCAGAATAATACCGTAAAGCCCAACCAAAGTGAACAAATAGGGAAGTTCAAATCTGCCTTTTACAATCTCCTCAATGTGACCCACCAGCAGGGGGGAGAGGATGTTGTGCCCAATGGAAAGAAGCATAATCACAAAGACCGCAATGAAGTTTTTCCAATAGGGTTTGGCATATTGCAGCAGCCGCCTTGCAATTTCTCCGTCGGACATATTCCGGTCAAAGCTGACCACGGTCTTGTTGTTCTTAATGGTCAGATAAGCGATGATGAAGGCCAGGGTGAAGCCGCCGATCACGGCGCCGATAATGAGAATAGGTAAATACTCAGCCATTGTGCGCCCCTCCTTCCTCTTCCAACCGCTGCAGGTCTACCATCTTCCGATAGGCCGGACAGGTTTCGTACAATTCTTCGTGAGGACCCACAGCCTCCAGATGTCCGTCCTCGATAAAGAGAATCTTGTCCATCTTTTCGATGGTGGAAATCCGGTGAGCGATCAGAATGGTAGTCTTTCCGGCGCGGGTAGTCCGCAGGTTTTCCAGAATGGTCTTTTCCGTCTTGGTATCCACGGCAGATACGGAATCGTCCAGAATCAAAATGGGCGCATCCTTCAGTAATGCCCGGGCGATGGAGATACGCTGCTTCTGACCGCCGGAAACGGTCACGCCACGCTCACCCAGCACCGTATCATAGCCTTGGGAGAACTCCTTGATATTGCTGTGCACATCGGCAAGTTTTGCCACTTCTTTAATATGGGGGGTTGTCTTGTCTTCCACACCGAAGCCGATGTTGTTGGCGATGGTGTCGGAGAACAGGAAATTGTCCTGAGGCACATAGGCGCAGCCTGCACGCACATCCCGAATGGAAACGGTGTTTACGTCCTTGCCGTCAATAAACAGGGTGCCGTCGGGCACGTTATAGGTGCGTAGAATCAAGTCCACCAGTGTGGTCTTGCCGGAACCGGTCTTGCCTACCAGACCCACATTTTCGCCGGCGGAAATGGTAAAGCTGATGTTTTCCAAGGCGTCAAACTCTCCGTCGGGATAGCGGAAGGAGAGGTTCTTAAATTCGATGTTACCCTGAATATGGGGAAGGGGTTCTACACCGGGCCTGTCCGCCACGTCCTGCTTGGCATCCAACAGTTCAGAGATTCGCTTGATAGAGGCTTTGCCCCGGGAGGTCATGTCAATCAGCTCGGAAACAGCCATGATGGGCCAAATAATGGCATTGAAATAGCCGATAAACTCCACCAGCTGACCGGCATTGAACTTGCCCTGATATACTAAGTAACCGCCGTAGCCTAAGATGACGCAAATCACACTTTCCACGAACAGCATCACCATCACCCGGAAGGTAATGGATGCCTTGGTAAAGGCGATGTTTGCCTCCTCGTTTTCTTTGTTCAGCTTTTTAAAGAACAGCAGCTCCTTTGCTTCCTTCACAAAGGCTTTAATCACCGCAATGCCGGAAAAACTTTCCTGAGAAAAATCGGACAGATTAGAGAAAGCCTCCTGTCGGGCATCCCATCGCTTGGTCAGCTGGTTGCCCACAATAATGGAGGAAGCTAGCAGCAGCGCCATAGGTACCAAGGAAAGGCAGGTGAGCAATGTGTCCATATGCCACATTTTGGTGATGGCGAGAATGCCCATAAACACCGCGTCACACATCATCAGCATACCCCAGCTGAAGGATTCCTGCACAGTGTCCAGGTCGTTGGTAAACAGGCTCATCAGGTTGCCCACTTTGTTCACCTGATAATACTCTCTGCTCAAATCCTTGCAGTGGCTGAACATCCGGTCCCGCAGGTCCTTTTCCACGCCGATGCCGGCGCTGATAAAGCAGATCCGCCATAAGAATCGACCGGCTACCAAACACAGGATAATAGTCACCAGCGGCATACATACCCGATCCAGCAGAAAATCCATGTCAAAGGGAACATTCAGTCCGTTTTCCAGTATGTAGCCGTCGTTGATGCCGTTGACTATCAGCTGATACAGGTTGGGTATCCGCAATTGCAGATAATCCACCATCACAAGGGTCAAAATACCCAGCAGTAGCTGGGGCGCAAACCGCAGATAATAGCGGTTGATATGTCTTCCGAAAATCAAGGATCTCACCTCCTGAAATCAATCTTTCATATTATAGCACAATGGGGGGACAAAATGCAATTCCAAAGTAGAGAAAAACAGAAAAAGGGCGCGTCTTTCGACGCGCCCTTGCTTACTTTTATTAGCAGCAGCCGCAGTTATTGTCGCAGCCACAGCCACAACCGTTGCCGCCATTGTTGAACAGACCGCCGCCACAGCAGTTGCAGAGCAGAATGATGATCAAAATGATCCAGCAAATATTACCGCCGCAGAAACCGTTATTGTTACACATAATTCATACCTCCGAAATTTTTTGCGGTGAATCACCGCTCATTCCAAGATATTCCGGCGCAACAAAAAGGTTCAAAAATTATTTCCAAAGACCCTGGGGGTACAGACCCTTGTCTGTCATATCCTGCAGGGCAGCCACAACCACAGGCTTGTCAGCTGCGTAAGTAACGCCAAACCACTTGTCAGCAGTACGGAGAACTTTTACCCGACAAGCCTTTGCCTGCAACAGCTGACCCACAGTCATAGGCAGGAAGATCTCTGCCTTGGCAGGATTCTTAGGTACGTCTTCCTTGAAGAAACGAGGGAAGTCTTTTTCTACCGCTGCCAGGAAGTCAGGTGTAAAGCCCCACATGTTCATAGATACGGGGGTGTCTGCAGTCAGGTCTTCCCAGGTAGCGCCGTCATCTTCCGTGAAGTGAATACCGCCCGCATAGGTCTCAATTTTGGTTCGTTCCACGATGTGGGTCAGGAAACCCTCGTTGTCTACATTACATACGCCGCGGGCAACAGAGCCGTTCTCGGTGACGGTATTGCCCAGCTGATAACCCATCATACAGTAATCGCTTTTACCCTCGCTCAGGAACTGATAAATTTCCCGATAAGCCTGCTTGCCGTAGTAGTCGTCAGAGTTGACAACGGCAAAGGGCGCATCGCCGATGACGTCCTTCGCGCACAGCACAGCGTGGCTGGTACCCCAAGGCTTGGCGCGTTCTGCAGGAATTTCACAGCCGGCAGGGATTTTATCCAGCTCCTGATAGGCGTAGCGAATTTCCATAGGACACTTTTCCAGCCGCTTACCAACGGTGTCCATGAAGTCCTTTTTGATGGCTTCCTTGATGATGATGACTGCTGTTTCAAAGCCTGCTTCGTGGGCATCAAACAGGGAGTAGTCCAAAATTGCCTCGCCGCAAGACCCCACAGGGTCAATCTGCTTCAGTCCGCCGTAACGGCTGCCCATACCGGCGGCCATAACGACTAAAATCGGTTTTGCCATAGAAAAACCTCCTATGTAGTAATTGTTTACATTGTAACATCTGCCTTGGAAAAAAGCAAGGCTTACCTTAAAATAGGGGAAATATCCAGATAAATATCTTCTTTTCGCAGCTTCTCCCAGGAAAACTCGGTTGCCAGTTCCCGGGCGGAAATGGGAATTCGCTTGTCAATCAGATTTGCGCTGTATGCCAGTAATCCCAAAAGCTGCTCCGGCTTTACCCGCTGTTGTAGATAGCCCAAATCCATATCCTTGTCCCGTTTACTCAGCCGCCGTCCGTCCGGCGCCATAAGCATAGGTACGTGCCCATAGGCGGGGTGTTGGAATCCAAACAGCTCCTGTAAATACATCTGCCGGGGAGCAGAACTGAGCAGGTCCATACCCCGCACCACCTCCGTGACACCGGATTCTCCGTCGTCCACGGTAACCGCCAGCTGATAGACAAATACGCCATCTGCCCGCCGCACAACGAAATCACCGCAGTCTGTGGCAAGATTCTCCGTATAAGTACCCTGTACCCGGTCTTCTACTGTCCAAATCCTGTCCGGGACAATAACCCGCCAGGATGGATTGCGGTTGAAAGCTTTTTGCGCCTCTGGCGTAAGATTCCGGCAAGTACCGGGATACACATAGGTGCCGTCAGATAGGTGGGGGGCATTGACGCTGTGGAGCTGACTGCGGGTGCAGTAGCAGGGGTACAGAAGTCCCAAATCCTGAAGTTTTTCAAAATAACGGGTGTAAGTGTCACTGCGCAGGCTTTGGGCGGGGGTTTCCTCGTCCCACTCCAGTCCAAGCCACAGCAAATCCTTGCGGAGCACTTCTGCAAATTCCCCGCTGGTGCGTTGGGTGTCCAAATCCTCCATACGCAGGAGCATACCGCCCCCTTGGGATTTCACAGACAGCCACGCAATCAGTCCTGCAAACACATTGCCCATATGCATCCGCCCGGAGGGGGTGGGAGCGAAACGCCCCATTGGCGCGCCCATCAGAACCATCTCCCATACCCGGCAAGCAGGTAAATCAAGATGCCCACCATAGCGGCAGTCAGAATAATGACGGCAATGGTCAAGCTGAAAATAACTTTATTTCGGTTGTTTTTCTTCTTGGGGCGTTGGGGCGTATCGTCAATATCAACGTCCAAATCCCATTTACGGGTTTCTTCCTGCCGATTCTCTTCTTCCAGCAGGGCTTCTTCCAAACGCTTCAGTTCTTCTTTCGCATCACGGTACATACTACGCACCTCCTGTATGAGATTTATATTACAGCAAATGGGGGGAGATGTAAAGGTTTTGATTTGGGACTTGTGAAAATGGGAAAAATGGTGTAAAATATAAAAAATATTGTACAAAGGAGGTGTCCTATGCTGCCGAACCCTGAAGAACGCAAACGTCTGCGGGAAGAAAAAGCTGCTCAGCGGGCGGAAAAACAACGGAAAATGATGCGCATCCGGCTGATTGCCGCGGCAGCGGTGGTGATTGTGATCGCCGGACTGATTATCAGTTTGTCCCGGAAAAAGCCTCAGCCGGACATCTCCAACACCCAGCCCTCTCAGCAGACCGAGGGCATTGCGGACACTGTTCCTGAAACCACCAAGCCTGCAACCACCACCATTCACTATGCGGCGGTGGGCGATTTGAATATCAACGATGCCACGGTAGCCGCCGGCGGCACAGGATATGATTATACCGATACGTTTTTGGATGTGGCGCACCTGCTTGCCGACGCGGATATTACCTCTGTGAACTTTGAGGGTAATCTGGCGGGCGAGCCTTACGGCAATAGCTTTTCCGCCCCCCAGACCATGGCAGTCGCCCTGCAACGGGCAGGTGTGGACTTGGTGCAGATGGCAAACTCCTACTCCATCAACCGGGGTGTGTCGGGACTGGCCTCCTCCATTGATGCCATTCGGGCAGCGGGTATGGAGCCGTTGGGTGTGTATGCTTCCAATGATGCTTTTAAGCTTGGCAAGGGCTACACCATTCGCACCGTGCAGGGCGTAAAAATGGCCTTTGTGGCTTTTACCAAAGGTATGGACGGTATGGCGCTGCCCCCCGGCAGTGAGAACTGCGTGAACGTCCTGTATTCTGACTACGACAGCGTGTATCAGAACGTGGACCGGGAGAAAATTACGTCCATTCTGGATGCGGTGAATAAGGAAAAACCGGACATCACCGTGGCGCTTCTTCATTGGGGCAGTGAGTTTAATAATACCGTCAGTAAAACCCAGGAGACCATCGTAAATATCCTGCAGGCAAACGGTGTGGACGCTATCATCGGCACCCATTCCCATTACGTGCAGCAGATGACCTTTGACGCAGAAAAAGGCCAGTTCGTTGCCTACTCTCTGGGTGATTTCTTCTCCGATGCCCAGCGGGCAGGTTCGGAATACTCCGTGGTGTTGGATTTGGAAATCACCAAGGACAACCGGACGGGAAAAGCCAAAATCACCAACTTCTCCTATACTCCCATCTTTACCGTGAACGAGGCGGAAAAGCCTCTCAAAGTGGTGCGGATTCAGGAGGCGGTGGAAGCCTACAAAAGCGGCTATTTCCAAAAGGTATCCCAGGAAACTTATGATAAAATGCTCTATGCGTTGGATAGAATTGAAGCCCGCATAGCAGGTGAATAAACAAACGGGTGTGCAAAATTTGCACACCCGTTTTTCTTATGCTGGCGGTTGGGTTTTGTCGGTGGCGGCGGTAATGGCGGCCACGACCATTGGGGCGAGGAGCATACCCAGTATCCCCCAAAACCGATATCCTAAATAGAAAAACACCAGTGTCACCAAGGGATCAAGTCCCAAATGGCGACCCACCAGCCGTGGCTCCAGAGCGGTGCGGGTGAGGAGGGCAGCACCGTAAATGCACAGCAGCCCAATGGCCCGCAGGTGCTGTCCCTGCACCAGACTGATCACCGCCCAGGGAACCAGCACCGTGCCTGTACCCAGCAGGGGAACGGCATCTACCAGCGCGACTCCCACCGCCCACAGGGGCGCAAGGGGAATCCCCAACAGCAAAAGTCCTAGGGTTACAATGCAAAAGGTAATGCCCATCAGCTTGCATTGGGCTTTCAGCCAACCCAGCAGAGCGTTTTTTGACCGCTTCAGCGCCGGCAGCAATTGTGTCCGCCAGGATTCAGGCAGCTTTTCGGAAACCTTTTCTTTTAATTTCGGCAGACGGGCGGAAAACATAAACCCGGACAGTACCCCTGTGCCAATTCCCAAAGCTCCGTCCGGCACCCGACTTAGAAAACCGGATATGGCAGCTGGCAGCCGTCCGGTTGCCTGCTCCACAAGGGTGGTCCCGGAGTCGAACAGTCGGTCAACGGACCGATTTACCAGCGGTTGCACCCCCTCCGGCGCTTTGTTTGCAGCCCGTTCCAGGAATAAGCGCAGCCTGTCCGCTGTCTGGATGGCGGTATCCTCTAAATCCGGCAGCCGCCCTGCCAACACCCCCAGCTCCTTCACCACCGATGCGCCCAGTAGTCCCACCAAGCCGGTGAGGAAAATCAGCGTTAGACTGACCCCTGCGCCGGTAGCGGCCCAGCGGGGAAGCTTCAGTCGGCCAATCAACCGAACGGCCGGCTCTGCTGCCAGCGCCAGCAGAAAACCGAGAAAGAACGGCAGAAAAATGGGAAATAGGAACTTGAGAAACAGCCAGATTCCCAGAAAACTGCCGGCTAAGATTGCAGCGCGACGCACAGATTCCCGGCCCATAGAAAACTCCTTTCAATCTAACGAAGATTTATCATTTGTAGGGTTGCATTTTCCAAAATGTGTGGTACAATATGCTTTGAGAACAGGACATTTGTCCGGCGTGGAGGGACGATATGAGCAAAACGCCTAAATATTACGTAATTGAAGCATCCGCTTTGCCGGAGATTTTTTTGAAGGTGGCAGAGGCAAAGCGCCTGCTTTCCACCGGTGAAGTATCCACCGTCAACGAGGCTACCCGCATCACCGGCATCAGCCGCAGCGCATTCTATAAGTACCGGGATGCAGTTCTGCCCTTCCAGCATATGATGTCCGGCCGGGTGATTACCTTCCAGTTCCTTTTGCAGGATGAGCCAGGCGCGCTGGCTTGCCTGTTGACAGTCTTTACCGAGCATAAGGCGAATATCTTAACCATCAATTCCATTGTGCCCACCAACGGCAGCGCCATTGTGACCATCTCTGCCGAAACAATGAATCTGAATATTCCCCTGGAGGAAGTACTCCGTCTGCTGCGGCAGGTAAAGGGTGTTCTGAAAGCGGATATCCTAGCAGGTTAATGATTTGCAAAGGCTGTTGCGGCGGCAACAGCCTTTTTTGCGAGCCTTTTTACAGTTTACCCCAATCCGGGAAAAATATACCGATCTACCCCATCTTGGCAAGACACGCCATTTGTGTTATACTTTAGAAAAACAAGGAGCGCGCCATGCAGACAGAGATAGAACAGACCGAGCAGATGGAAACTGCGATAGAACAGGAAACTGTGACGGAGGAAATCCAAACAGAGGAACTCCAACCGGAAAAAACCCCGACAGAACAGCAGACAGATAAGAAATTCTACCAATTGCCCACCTTTTGGACGGCGGTGATTGGCGGACTGACCTGCCTGTGCGTGCTGATTTTTATAATTGTCGCTTTGGGTAAACCCCACCAAAAACCGGAACCTGCCGAACCCGGTACCACCCAAACCACCCCCACGGAAACCACCGAATCGACTTTGCCGCCCCCCGAGGCAAACCCCATCGGCTTGGGTGATTTCGCTATGGTAGACGGTTACCTCACCTGCCTGACCGCCCAGTCCGTGCTGGGTATTGATGTGTCTGAGTGGCAGGATACCATTGACTGGCAGCAGGTAAAGGCCGCCGGCGTGGAATTTGCCATGATTCGGGTAGGCTGGCGAGGTTCTGAGCAAGGTGTGCTGATGGAGGACATCTGCGCCCAGGCCAACTATGCCGGTGCAACCGCGGCAGGCATCAAGGTAGGCGCTTACTTCTTCTCTCAGGCGATTTCTGTGGAGGAAGCCACCGAGGAAGCCAACTATATGCTGGGCCTGATCAAAGACTGGAATGTGGAAATGCCCGTGGTCTACGACTGGGAATTTATCGATGCCCAGTCCCGTACCGGCAATATGGACCCCCGTACCCTCACTGACTGCACCAAGGCATTCTGCGATACCGTAGCCAAGGCAGGCTACCAGCCTATGGTGTATTTCAATACCAGCCATTCCTATGACAATATCTACATACGGGAGCTGACGGACTATCCCTTCTGGCTTGCCCGTTACGATACGGTTTTGAACTATCCCTATAAAATCAATATGTGGCAGTACACGGAAACCGGTTCTGTGCCGGGCATCTCCACCAACGTGGACATCAACCTGTACTTCCCCTGGGAGGAATCATGAAGATCAAAACCAAACACCGCTCCTATGAACAGGTAATGGCATTACCCCGGGCCAAGCACCGCAAGCCCCTGAAGCCGCTGTTTTTGTTGCAGCTGGTGGTGCGGGTTTTGGCGATTTTGGACCTGTTTCCAACGAAATTTACCTATAAGACCCACGGTATGGAGCAGATCGGCAAAAAAGAACCTTGCCTGATCCTTATGAATCATTCCAGCTTTATCGACCTGAAAATTGCCTCGAAAATTTTCTTCCCCAAGCCCTACGGCATCGTCTGCACCACCGACGGCTTTGTAGGAAAAGGGTGGCTGATGCGTCTGCTGGGCTGTATTCCTACCCAGAAATTCGTCAGCGATATGACCCTCATTCGGGATATGGAGCACCTGCTGAAGAAAAAACGGGTCAGCGTACTGATGTACCCGGAAGCCGGCTACTCCTTTGACGGCACAGCAACTCCTTTGCCCCGGAAATTGGGCATTCTGTTAAAGAAACTGGACGTGCCGGTGGTGACGGTGATCACCCAGGGCGCATTTGCCCGTGACCCGTTGTATAACTGCCTGCAAAAACGGAAAGTCGCCGTCCGTGCGGATGTAAAATGTCTTGCCACCCGGGAGCAGATCCGCAGTCTGTCCGTTGCCCAACTGGACGAGATGCTGGATGAAGCCTTTTCTTTTGACAATTTCCGCTACCAGCAGGAAAATAAGATCGTCATCGATGAGCCCTTCCGGGCAGACGGCCTGAACCGGATTCTCTACCGCTGCCCCCACTGCCACAGTGAGGGACAGTTGGAAGGGAAAGGAATTATGTTAACCTGTAAAGGCTGCGGAAAAGCGTATACCCTGGACAAACACGGCTATTTGGTTGCTGAAAATCCTGCTTTTACCCACATTCCCGACTGGTTTGATTGGCAGCGGCAGCAGGTGCGGCTGGAACTGGAAAACGGCGCATATAAGCTGGATGTGGATGTAAAAATTGCTATGCTGGTGAATACAAAGGCGCTGTATATGGTAGGGGAGGGCAGACTCACCCACGACGAAAACGGCTTCCGCCTTACCGGCTGTGATGGCAAGCTGGACTACACCCAGGCGCCCCTTGCCAGCCACACCCTGAATGCGGACTATTACTGGTACGAAATCGGCGATGTGATTTGTATTGGCAATAAGGATGCCCTCTATTACTGCTTCCCCACAGGCGGCGATGTGGTGACCAAGACCCGCCTGGCAACCGAGGAATTGTATAAAATGAAGAAAAAAAGGAAAGTGCTTTCCACAGTATAACCAATGCCCCGCCAAAAGGCGGGGCATTTTTGATGAATTTTTCTTGCAAAATTTTGGTATTTTGGTTATAATGAAATCAAATATCCGCGTAAAACTTACGGGAAGGAGGACAAATCAATATGCAATCTGAATACATTATTGAAATGCTCAATATCAGAAAAGAATTCCCCGGAATTGTCGCCAACGACGATATCACGCTCCAGCTGAAAAGCGGCGAAATCCACGCTCTTTTGGGAGAGAACGGCGCTGGCAAGTCCACCCTTATGTCTGTTCTGTTCGGCCTGTATCAGCCGGAACAGGGCGTGATCAAGAAGAACGGGGAAGTGGTTGCCATCAACAACCCCAACGATGCCACCGCCCTGAATATCGGTATGGTCCACCAGCACTTTAAGCTGATTGACGTGTTCACCGTGCTGGACAATATCATTCTGGGCGCAGAGGACACCAAAATGGGTTTTTTGCAGAAGCAGCAGGCCCGGAAAAAGGTGGAGGAGTTGTCTCAAAAGTACGGTCTAAAAGTAGACCTGAATGCCAAGGTGGAGGACATCACTGTAGGTATGCAGCAGCGTGTGGAGATTCTGAAAATGCTCTACCGGGACAATGAAATTCTGATTTTTGATGAACCCACCGCCGTGCTGACTCCTCAGGAGATCGACGAGTTGATGGCAACTATGAAAGGCTTTGCCGCCGAGGGAAAGTCCATTCTGTTCATCACCCATAAACTGAACGAAATTATGGCGGTTGCCGACCGCTGCACCGTTCTGCGGAAGGGTAAATATGTAGGTACTGTCAATATTTGCGATACCAACAAACAGGAGTTGTCCAATATGATGGTTGGCCGTCCCGTGCAGCTGCAGGTGGAAAAGAAGGATGCCAACCCCGGTGATGTGGTATTGGAAGTGGAAAACCTGACAGTTCCTTCCAAAATCCATAAAAATGATGCAGTGAAGAATGTGTCCTTCCAGGTCCGCGCCGGTGAGATCGTCTGTATTGCCGGTATCGATGGTAACGGACAGACGGAGCTGATTCACGGCTTGACCGGTTTGGAAAAGACCACCGGCGGCGTGATCCGCCTGTGTGGCAAGGATGTCAGCAAATCCTCCATTCGCCGCCGCAGCGAAGCGGGCATGAGCCATATTCCTGAGGATCGGCACAAGCACGGCCTGGTGCTGGACTTTACCCTGGAGCAAAATATGGTCCTGCAGGATTTTGAAAATCCCCGTTTCCAAAAGCTTGGCTTCATTAAGCATGATGCGGTGCGGGAATATGCAGATACCCTCATTGAGCAGTATGATGTCCGTTCCGGTCAGGGCGCAATTACGGTATCCCGGAGTATGTCCGGCGGTAACCAACAGAAAGCCATCATCGCCCGTGAAATCGACCGGGATAAGCCACTGATTGTGGCGGTGCAGCCCACTCGCGGTCTGGATGTAGGCGCAATCGAGCATATCCACGGCGAATTGGTTGCCCAGCGGGATGCGGGCAAGGCAGTTTTGCTGGTGAGCCTGGAACTGGATGAGGTTATGAACCTGTCGGACCGGATTTTGGTAATGTACGAGGGTGAAATTGTGGGAGAATTGGATCCCAAGACCACCACAGTGCAGGAACTGGGTCTGTATATGGCAGGCGCTAAGAGAGAGGAGGCAGGCAGCTGATGAAAAAGTGTAGGACCCTGCTGGAAAGGGACAGCAGCCGTAAAGTATTTGCCTCCCTGCTGTCTATCTTCATTGGCCTTGCTGTGGGCGCGTTGGTGGCGGCCATTGTAGGTCTGACCAAGGATAACATTAGCTTTAATGGCATTTGGGACGGCGTGCGGATCATCTTCTTCGGCCTGTTCTCCACCGGACGTGACGCAGCCGGCAACCTCACCTGGGGCTTCAATACCATCGCGTGGGGAAATATGCTCTTCCGGGCAACCCCGGTGATTATGACCGGTCTGTCCGTTGCTGTGGCCTTCAAAACCGGCCTGTTTAATATTGGCGCCCCCGGTCAGTACCTGATGGGTACGCTGGCAACCCTGTTTATCGCATTGAAAATTCCCTCTGACGAAGTATCTCCCGCACTGATTTGGATGCTGGCATTTTTGGGCGGTATGGCCGCCGGCGCAATTTGGGGCGCAATTCCCGGTCTGCTGAAAGCATTCTTAAATATCAACGAGGTGCTTGCCTGTATTATGACCAACTGGATTGCAGCCAATCTGGTAACCTGGGCATTTGATGTGAGCAACCTGAAAAATGTTGCCGAGGGCACCAAGGTGGGTTATATCTACAAGACCACCTTCAATAATGTTGCCACTTCCAAAATGGGACTGGACAAGCTGTTCCCGGAATCCCAGGTCAATGGCGGCATTCTGATTGCAATTTTGATTGCGGTCATCGTGTATATCATTATGAACAAGACCACCCTGGGCTATCAGTTGAAGGCCTGCGGTGCGAACCGTCATGCAGCCCGCTATGCCGGTATCAAGGATAAGCGGAACATTGTGCTGAGTATGGCAATTGCCGGTGCGCTGGCCGGCGGCGGCGCGGCGCTGTATTGGCTGTCCGGCAATACGGAGTTCTACTGGATTACCTATCAGGCGCTGCCTGCTACCGGTTTCAATGGTATTCCCGTGGCTCTGCTTGCCCTGAACCACCCTATTGCGGTGGTGTTCGCCGGTATCTTTATGGCAATGCTGAACATCGTGGGTCAGCAGCTAACCACCCTGACCGCCTATAACGAATATATCACCGACGTGGTGATTGCGGTCATTGTATACCTGAGCGCATTCAGTCTGGTAATCCAGATGTGGCTGGGCAGAAGAAAATCCAAAAAGGAGGGCAAAGCGCAATGACATTTGTGATTCAGCAGACGTTATTATTTGCAATCCCTCTGATGATTGTGGCGCTGGCCGGCGTATTCGCCGAGCGCAGTGGTATCATTAACCTGGCGCTGGAAGGTATTATGATTATGGGCGCCTTTGTGGGCGTGTACTTTGTCCGGCTGATGCAGGATGTGGACCTGTTTTTAGATGCGGCCCGTATGGGTAACTACTGGACCTTGCAGGGTCTGGAGCTGGCAGCGATGCTGGTGGCGGCGTTCTTTGGCGCAATCTTTTCCATGCTGCTGTCTTTCTCCGCGGTGACGTTGAAGGCAGACCAGACCATCGGCGGTACGGCGCTGAACCTGTTGGCGCCTGCGCTGGTTCTGTTTCTGGTGCGAATTCTTGCCAATCAGAATACCCTGCAAATGCAGACGGGTGACGCGGCAAGCTGGTTTATGATTAAAAAATCCACCTTCGGTGTGGATAAAAATACCCAGTGGGGGTTCCTGGGTGAAACCTTCCTGAACAAGGTCTACCTTGCCACCTATATTTGTATTCTGGTATTTGTGGCGCTGTCTGTAATTTTGTATTTTACCAAATTCGGCCTTCGGCTGCGTGCCTGCGGCGAGAATCCTCAGGCGGCAGATTCTTTGGGTATTAATGTCTATAAAATGCGTTATGCCGGCACTACCATTTCCGGCGCCTTGGCAGGTATGGGCGGGTTTGTTTACGCCCTGACTGCTACCAACTGCACAGCCAACGGCGATGTGGCAGGCTTTGGATTCCTGGCTTTGGCTGTTATGATTTTCGGTAACTGGAAGCCCTTGAATATTGCTCTGGGTGCGCTGCTGTTTGGTTTATTCAAGTGTATTGCCGCCGGCTACGGCAGTATCGACATCAATGGTGACGGCAGATTCCTGCTGGCTGAAATCGGTATCAGCTCCCACCTGTACCGGTTGCTGCCATACCTGATTACCCTGGTGGTGCTGTCCTTCACCTCTAAGAAATCCCGCGCCCCCAAGGCAGAGGGTATCCCCTACGATAAGGGCAGCCGATAAAGTATTAAGCAAGGCTCTGGTTTCAGAGCCTTGCTTTTTGTGTATTTCTTATGAACTTTTTTCTTGCATTTTGTCGAATTTGGCGGTATACTCTTAACAGAAATATGATCTGAGAGGGGAGAAAATGTTTTTCGTTTTATAAGGACATTTTCTCCTTTTTCCTTAGATGCAAATTTCAGAAATAGAAATACTGGAGGTATTCGTATGAATTTGATCTACGGTATCAAAGACAAACCCAAGTTCGGCCAGATGCTGGTATTTGCATTCCAGCAGGTTCTGGCAATCCTGGCAGCTACCATTTTGGTTCCCGCAATCATCGGTAACGGTATGAGCCAGTCTGCCGCCTTGTTCGGCGCAGGCGTGGGCACCATCGTTTACCAGCTGTTCACCAAGTTCAGAAGCCCCGTGTTCCTGGGGTCTTCCTTCGCTTTCATCGGCTCTATGTTTGCAGCCTTTGGCGGCGCAGCTTCTGCTTCTGCCGGCTACACCGGCCTTTTGCTGGGCGCTGTGTTTGCAGGCCTTGTGTATGTTGTGATTGCCATCGTGGTTAAGGTTGTTGGCGTTAAGTGGATCAACAAGCTGATGCCTCCTGTGGTTATCGGACCTACCGTTGCGCTGATCGGTCTTAGCCTGGCTGTGAACGCTGTGAACGACCTGAAGGTTGGCAAGGTTATGGTAGACGGCGTTTCCGCCGCCAGCCCCTATGTTGCGCTGATCACCGGTATCATCACTCTGCTGGCTATTTTCTGCTTCTCTGTTTACGGCAAGAAGATGGCAAAGCTGATTCCCTTCGTGCTGGGCATTCTGGTTGGCTACATTGTCGCCACCATCTTCACTGTGATTGGTATTGCTACCGATAATGTTGCCCTGCAGCTGATTAATTTCGCAGCATTTAAGGAAATGCAGATTTTTGCTGTTCCTGATTTCACCTTCGTAGAGGCAATGAAGGGCGTTAAGGAAATTGACGGCGCATTCATCACTACTGTTGCTGTGGCTTACATTCCTGTTGCATTTGTTGTGTTCGCTGAGCACATCGCCGACCACAAGAACCTGTCCTCCATCATTGGCCAGGATCTGCTGGAAGAGCCCGGCCTGCACCGCACTCTGCTGGGTGACGGTGTTGGTCCCATTGCCGGCGCTTTCTTTGGCGGCTGCCCCAACACTACCTACGGTGAGTCCGTTGGCTGCGTTGCCATTACCCGTAACGCTTCCGTCATCACTGTTACCACCGCTGCGATCATGAGCATGGTAATCGCTTTCTTCGGTCCTTTCGTCACCTTCCTGTCCTCCATTCCCAACTGTGTTATGGGCGGCGTTTGCGTGGCTCTGTATGGCTTCATTGCTGTTTCCGGTCTGAAGATGATTCAGAAGGTCAACCTGAATGCCAGCAAGAACCTTTTCGTAGTTTCTTCTATCCTGATTCCCGGCATCGGCGGCCTGAGCGTCTCCTTCGGCGCCAACGGCGAGGTCACCCTGACTACCATCGCCTGCGCTCTGATCCTGGGCATCATCACCAACACCATCCTGGCTAAGGGTCAGGAAGACTAATTCCCAATAAAACATACAGGCGTGTGGAAATCCACACGCCTGTTTTTATTTGATTTGCTTGCCGTCTAAAACAGCTTCAACAAGGACATCTCCGTCGTACCGGAGTTTTAGCAGAAAAAAGGGCGCATCCTGCCACAGTAAATCCAGGAAAATTTTATCCCCTTCCCATTGGGGCAGGGTGTCAAGAAAGCTACGCTTGACCCATTGCAAATCTCCCTCGTCGCAGGTTTTAAGCTCCCCCTCGAAGCCGTCGGCGGTGAATAAGTACATATATTCACCCTCCCAGGGGCCGTTGGTAAGAAATGTCACCACACCCCGGCATTTCCAGTTGGTGAGGGTCAGACCGGTCTCCTCTTTTGCTTCCCGCAGAAGGCACTCGTCAGGGGTTTCATCCCCTTCAAATTTGCCGCCGATGCCAATCCACTTGTCCTGATTCACATCGTTTTTCTTTTTGACCCGATGAAGCATCAAAACCTCATCACCCCGGGTGATATAGCAAAGGGTGGAATTGATCATAATATCTCCTTATCGAATCAGCCGGATGGCATGGTGCAGATTCTCAACGGCAATTTCTTCACTGCCGGGGGCTTTCTCTCCGTCTAACGTCCAGTCAATATACTTGTCTGCAAAAACCTTAACATTCTTGACGCTGCGGAAGGTCATCATCCGGCAGTTATACTGCTGCTTTTGCACTGCCATAATACACTCGGTAATCTCCGCCAAATCCCGGGGCGCCCGTACCAGCAGCACCTCAAACATACCGTCTCCCATATCCACCTGATTAGGGTCAATGGTGAGAATACCGCCGATGCTGGTGGAGTTGCACACCGCGCCAAAGAGGAAATCGTCCTCCACAGGTTCGCCGTCCAGCTCAAAGCGCATATGGATTTTCCGAATTTGGGACAGCTCACCGATACCCTCCAGCAGATATGCAGTATGACCCAATGCGTTTTTGATATTCTGAGGGGTGTTGTAGCTTGCCCGGGAGAATGCGCCGAAGGAGGATACATAGGAAAAATACCGGTCGCCAAATTTGCCCACATCAAGCTGCTCCGGACTGCCTTCCACAATTCGCTTGGCAGCGGTGATAGGGTCGGCAGACAGACCCAGAGAAATGGCAAAATCGTTGGTAGACCCGGCAGGGATGTAGCCAATGGGGATTTTCAAACCGGCTTCCATCAGGCCGGTAACGGTCTCGTTGAAAGTGCCGTCACCACCGCAGCACACCACCAAGTCCTTCCTGGGAGCATACTTCTTTACAGCAGAAATGGCATCTTTCGGGCCTGCAGTCACATAGACCTGCACGGCATAATCTGCCCGATTAAAAATTTCCAAAATATCCGCCAGCATTTTCGTTACTTTTCGCATACCGGCCTTGGGGTTGAGAATAAATAACATTTCCTTCATATGCATCACCTGATTGCAAGGATTTGTAAAATTATTATACCACGCAGAAGAAAAATCGCAATAGAAAAATCCCGATTGACATAGGGAATAGAAGGTCGTATAATAAAGAAAACTTTATAGGACAGTTCGTGACCATCCTGTCGGTAATTAAAACTAGGGAATAATGGGCGCAGTGCGCTCATTTTTTGTGGGCGCGTTTTGTGCCCATTTTTTGTTATGATGGAGAAGAATATGAAAAAAAGTCGTTTTCTAGCCTATGGCGCATTGATCGCAGCGCTCTATGTGGCGCTTACCTATCTGCAAAATGCCTTACTCCCCGGCTCTGCCACCTGGGCAATCCAGTTCCGGGCATCGGAAGCGTTGTGCGTGCTGGCGCTGTTCACTCCGGCAGCAATCCCGGGCCTGACCCTTGGCTGCTTACTGTTTAATATCAGCTATGCCGGGGCGCTGCCGCTGGATTTTTTGGTAGGCAGCCTTGCCACCTTGCTGGCAACCGGCGGAATGTATGCATTACGAAAAGTGACCGTAAAAGGCTACCCGCTTCCTGCCATACTTTTGCCGGCCATAAGCAATGCTTTTTTGGTTGGCTGGGAGTTGAGCGTCTACATTGGCGGCGCGTTTTGGCTCAACACCCTGTATGTGGCTATCGGGGAACTGGCAGTGCTGGTGACTTTGGGCACAGTGCTGTATTATGCTATGCGCAACCGGGGCCTGGACAAACGGTTATTTGGATAAAAAAGCACCCTTGGGGAATTTGAACTGCCCCAATTTGTGCGGACAGTACAAAAACACCCCTATGTAGGAAATATTAAATTCAAGCGGAGTGGCGCAGCGTCAGCGGCGCCACTCCCGTTTTTGTTTGGATGCGCTCATTGTTGTAAAAGTAAATATATTCGTCAACCATGTTCTGTGCCTCAAAAAGCGTTCTCGGTTTGTGCCGGTAAATGCACTCCGTTTTTAGGATA
>JAZSAD010000110.1:0-3978 GCA_045601715.1 Faecousia sp. | reverse complement strand
AACCGCCGACTCCTTTACCCAAATGGAACTGGTAGAGGGTGAAGCCGCCGCCTGCGGAGAGCTGGTTGCCGATGTTTTAATGCTGATGTCCACCGGTCATTTTGACAAGCCCATGGCAAACGCCCTTTACACCGCCATTTCTACAGATACCGGCTGCTTCCGTTATGCCAATACCACCGCCAAAACCTTGGAAAAGGCTGCGTATTGCGCATATTGCAGTGACGAGTTATTCGCCATCAATCAGGCGCTGTTTGAGACCCGGTCCTTGGGTCGGCTGCGTTTGGAGGGCTGGCTGATTGAGCATATGCTTTTCCTGCAAGAGGGTAAAATCGCCATCTGCGCTCTGCCCAAGGCAATTGAAGAGGAACTGGGTCTGACGGAAGACGACTTGGAGAATATCTCCGGCTTCCCCCGGAGTATCGAGGGTGTCAAAATTGCCGCTACCATCCGCGAGGACGGGGAAAACCGTGTAAAAATCTCTGTCCGGGCAGTACCCGGCTACGATGCCGCTGCCATCTGCCAAAACTTTGGCGGCGGCGGCCACAAGGGCGCAGCCGGTGCAAGTATGAATTGTTCGATGGCAGAGGCAGTAGAGGCTATCAAGAAAGTAATGCCAACACTATAAACCACAACGGAACCGGCGAGAGATTTCGCCGGAGATGAAGGTTGAAGGCCGACGCTGTATCGTGTATACTGCGAGGACTTCAAAACGCACATATGCGGCGAAAGATCCGCCGCCCACTTATTAGAGGAGAACATGGACGGAATCATCATAATCGACAAACCGCAAAATTGGACCAGCCAGGATGTGACAGCCAAGCTGCGGGGTGTGTTCCATACCCGGCGCATCGGTCACGGCGGCACTTTGGACCCTATGGCCACCGGTGTGCTGCCGGTGTTTGTGGGTCGCGCCACTCGGGGTGTGGAGTTCTTTGAACACGCAGAGAAAACCTATGAAACCACCCTGCGGTTAGGACTCACCACCGACACCGAGGATATCACCGGTACTATTCTGGAGGAAAAGCCGGTCTGTGTCACAGAAACTCAGGTCCTGTCGGTACTGGAACAGTTCAAAGGGGAGATTCAGCAGATTCCCCCTATGTATTCCGCAATCAAAATGAACGGTCAAAAGCTGGTGGATTTGGCCCGCAAAGGCAAGGAAGTGGAGCGAAAGCCCCGGACAATTACCATTTTCGCCTTGGATTTTCTGGGAATGACAGGTAATGATGTCCGTCTGCGGGTACATTGCTCCAAGGGTACATATATCCGCACCCTTTGCAAAGACATTGGTAACGCCTTAGGCTGCGGCGGCTGTATGGCCGAGCTTCGCCGGGTAGGCGCAGGCAGCTACACCGAGGCGGAAGCTATTCCCCTCTCCAAACTGGTGGATTGCGAAAATCCTGAAGCATTTCTGCGTAGTGTGGACACCCTGTTTGCAGAGCATCCTGCCGTTACCCTTACGGAAAAGCAGGCGCTGCGCACCCGCAACGGCAATTCCTTTTCCATTGACCTTGCTGACGGCACTTACAGAGCCTATGACGAAGCCGGCGAATTTTTGATGCTGGCAAAGGTTGATGGCGGCATTATGTCAACCATTAAGAGCTTTTTCAACGTTTAACAAAGGATTTCGTTATGGAAAAGAAAACAATCTATGCTCTCGGTTTTTTTGACGGAGTGCATTTGGGGCATCAGGCGCTGCTAAAGCAATGCCGGGAACTGGCTGACCAAAACGGCTGCCAAGCCGGCGTGGTGACCTTTACCTCCCACCCGGACAGCCTTGTTTTGGGTGAGCCGCCGGCGCTTTTGAACACATCAGACGACCGGGCGCGGCTACTGTACGCCTTTGGCATGGATATTGTGAAGGAAATTCCCTTTGACCGGGAATTGATGACCACCCACTGGTCTACCTTCCTGGATCGTCTCCTTGCTGTCGGCGCTGCCGGCTTTGTTTGCGGCGACGATTTCCGTTTTGGCTCAGGGGGGCTGGGTACAGCCAAAAAGTTAGCTGCTTACTGTGAAAAAAAGGAACTACCCTATGCCATTGTACCTGAGCAGATTATGGGCGGAGAGAGAATCTCCTCCACCCGAATTCGTAGCCTTTTGGAGCAGGGAGATTTGGAAAATGTCAGCCGCCTGCTGGGGCATCCCCACGTGCTGACCGGAATGGTGACACCCGGCAAGCAGCTGGGCCGCACCCTTGGCTTCCCTACCGCAAATCTGCCCTTTCCCGCCGAATTGGCAACTCCCAGGCTGGGTGTTTACGTTTGCGTAGCGTTGGTAGACGACCAAACCTACGTGTCACTATGTAACATCGGCATCCGCCCTACCGTGGCGGGCGAAAGCATCAACGCAGAGATACACCTGCTGGATTTTGACAGCGACCTGTACGGCAAGGAGATCACCATCGCTTTTCACACCTTCCTCAGGCCGGAAAAAAAGTTTGAATCCCTGGAAGAACTCAAGGCCCAAATTGCCGAAGATATTGCACAAGTCCGGCAAAAGCTATAAAAAAGTTGGAAAAACAGCGAAAATAACGAAAATTTTCCTTTACTTTTGGAAAAACTTATGATAAGATAGTCGGGCTGGCTATGGCCCGCATATCCCACAGCTCGGTTTTGGGACGACACCGACCCTTTACTTAGCGTGAGGACAAATGATTGAAAGGTGGAAAACACAATGATTCAGAAGGAAAAGAAGACTCAGGTTATCCTGGAGAACGCAACTCACGAGGGCGACACCGGTTCTGCTGAAGTACAGGTAGCTATCCTGACTGCCCGTATCAACGAGCTGACCGATCACCTGCGTACCCACAAGCACGACAACCACTCCCGTCGTGGTCTGCTGATGATGGTTGGTAAGCGCCGCAAGATGCTGGACTATCTGGCAAAGAAGGACATCAACCGTTACCGTGCTTTGATCGCCAAACTGGGCATCCGTAAGTAATGAACAAAAAGTAAGGCGACGGACCCCCGTCGCCTTCTTTTTTCCAACGGATCTTTTGCTCCTTCCGTGCGTTTTGAAATCGTCCATATACACAAAGTATTATGGCCGCTTTCAACCTTCGGCTGAAGCAAAATCTCTCGTTGGTCACCCACATCTGTAATTTTTCGGGAGCCACTTTAGCAGTTGAAAGAGCTGTTGAGCCATCGACACCCCTTTCAAGTGCTAAACCTCCCGAACACACAAAGGCTTCTCGAAAAAGAAGATTTTTTCGACTGACAGCGAGAAATGTTGTCACAAATGAAGCTGTGAAAATGCAGCAATACTTGGTGTATTGCAAGGCTTTCACAGCGCACAGTTGGGGCAACAGAGCCGCAGTTCAGGCAAAAATCGACTTCGAGAGATGCCTAAACAAGATTTAGGAGGTAAACACAAATGATTACTCGCAAACAGTTCCCCAATCACAAGGTTTTCGAGATGGAAATTGGTGGCCGCCCCTTTACCGTAGAGACCGGTAAGGTAGCTGAGCTGGCCAACGCTGAGTGCATCTGCCGCTACGGTGACACCGTAGTGCTGACCACCTGCACCTGCAACCCCATCCCCAAGTCCGGCATTGACTACTTCCCCCTGACCATCGAGTTCGAGGAGAGAATGTACTCTGTCGGCCGTATCCCCGGCTCTTTCAACCGTCGTGAGGGCAAGCCCTCCGATCGTGGCATTCTGAACAGCCGTATCATCGACCGTCCTATGAGACCTCTCTTCGACGAAGAGCTGCGTAACGACACCGTTGTTACCTGCACCGTTTTCGCCAACGACTATGAGAACCCCGTGGAAATCGTAGCTTCCCTGGGCGCTTCCATCGCCATCGCATCTTCCGATGTGCCCTGGAACGGACCTGTTGCTACCACCAATGTGGCCCACATGGCTGACGGCCGCTACATTGTCAACCCCTCCGCTGAGGAGCGCGACACCTGCGACTGCTTCGTGTGCATCGCTTCCACCTTTGAGAAAGTGGTTATGATCGAGACCGAGGCCAAC
>JAZSAD010000109.1:0-11121 GCA_045601715.1 Faecousia sp. | reverse complement strand
AATACAGGAAACTGACTTTGCTATAATTAACACACATTTGGATGATTTTGAGGGATGGATTGAAACCATTAAGGATAGTGAGCCTTCGAGCGAAGTTGTTGTAAACTATGACTTTGACCGAGAAATCATCGATACAGAAGATTACTTCTATATCGATTCCGAGGAACATACATGGAGCGATGGACATACTTCCCTTGTAAGGTACAATATTTACTTGTTTGATACTCAAACTCAAGTCCTGTATTTTTTCCATAACAACATATAATACATCCGAACCGTTCGACAAATTTCAATTTGTCTAACAGTTTCGCAACGCACCAAAGCCTCCCTCTGATGAGGGAGGTGCCCCGAAGGGGCGGAGGGAGAGAAAATGAAAGCGTACAACAAAGAGAATATCCCTTTGGCAAAAACTCTTAGAAAAAATATGACACCATGGGAACGAAAACTATGGTATGAATTTTTAAGAAATTACCCGATTCGATTTCAAAGGCAGAAAGCGATTGGGAATTACATCGTGGATTTTTATTGTGCAAAGATTGGATTGGTTATTGAGCTTGATGGCGGTGGACACTATACTCCCGAGCAGGCAGAAAAAGATAATCTTCGTACTAAGGATTTAGAGAGCATAAAACTGACAGTGATCAGAATCTGTAATTTGGATATTGACCGTAATTTTCACGGTGTGTGCGAATACATAGATTTGACTGTTAAGAATCTCTCCCTCAGTCAGCTTCGCTGACAGCTCCCTCATCAGAGGGAGCCTTCCGGTTCTGCGTATCACAAATAGAACCCCCGAGGAGAATTCCTCGGGGGATTTGTTTTGTTTATTTGCCCTGTTCCAGAGCCAGGGTGACGGTAGTGGTGTCACAAACCTCGCTAGGTCCGAAGTACTGGATAGCGCCGGGGTACACATAGCAAGTCTCCACTGCCCAGGTTGCCCGGTTGGCCTCGAAGAACTTGAGGGGCTTGCCCTCCAGCTCAACTAATGCCTTGCGGATAACAGGCTTGTCAGCGCCGTGGCGGCGCTCAATGTTCATCATCTTGGTGATGGGCATACCGCCTGCCACCCACTCCTCAGCAGGATTACTGAGGTTGGATACCTTGGACAGGTAGCCGGTGTAGCCATAGGAAATCAGCATAAAGGAATTGTAGCCCAGAGAGTAGCAGTAGTCAGCATCGAAGTTGGAGGGGAAAGCGCAGCGACCTTCGTAGCCCAGGAAGTGATGCAGGGCAGAGAACTTGCCGTTATACTTGCCGGCCTTCTTCCGCTCTGCCAGGTTGGCCTTCACCATCTCGGAGAACAGCTTCTCGGACTCAATGAGGGACACCTGCACATTGCCGTGGGGGTCGCGCTCCAGGAACAGCTGCTGCTGAATGGACTGGGGCAAAATGGCAAATACAGCCATGGACTCCTTGGTCAGACCCTTCTGAATGAAGGCGTACTTCTCTTCCCAGCTGGGCAGGGCATTGAAGGCGTCAGCCTTCTCACCGGCCAGCAGCTCGTTGATCTCAGCGATCAGCACGGAGAACTCGGGAACGAATTCCACGATGCCCTCGGGGATAATGGCAACACCGAAGTTCCAACCCTTGGCAGCCCGGGCAGCCACGGAATCAGCAATATACTCAGCAATGGCAGCCAGGGACATCTTCTTGGCGGCAACCTCTTCGCCGATGAGGCAGATGTTGGGCTGGGTCTGCAGAGCAGTCTCCAGAGCAACATGAGAAGCGGAACGACCCATAACCTTTACGAAATGCCAGTACTTCTTGGCGGAGTTGGCATCCCGCTGAATATTGCCCACGATCTCCGCATAGGTCTTGGTAGCGGTATCGAAGCCGAAAGAGCACTCGATATCCTCGTTCTTCAGGTCGCCGTCGATGGTCTTGGGGCAGCCGATAACCTGAATGCCGGTGTTCTTGGCGGCAAAATACTCAGCCAGCACAGCGGCGTTGGTGTTGGAGTCGTCACCGCCGATGATAACCAGGGCGTTGATGCCGTGCTTTTTGCAGTTTTCTGCAACGATAGCGAACTGCTCCTCAGTCTCCAGCTTGGTACGGCCGGAACCGATGATGTCAAAACCGCCAGTGTTACGGTAAGCATTGATGTATTCGTCGTCAAAAATGATGTAATCGTCGTCGATCAGACCGCTGGGGCCGCCCTTGAAGCCGTAAAGAACATTTTCCTTATCGGTAGCCTTCAGGGCATCGTACAGGCCGCAAATAACATTGTGGCCACCGGGCGCCTGACCGCCGGACAGAATCACACCCACAACCTGCTTCTTGGCAGGGGCGGTATTTTCGCCCTTCTGGAAGGTGATTTCATTCTTGCCGTAGGTGTTGGGGAACAAAGCAGCGATCTTCTCCTGGTCGGCAACGGACTGGGTTGCACCGCCGTTCTTTACGCAGATCTCGGCAATGCCGTTACGCAGCATACCGGGCAGCTTGGGCTGATACTGGTATCTTGCGGTTTGCAGGGGGGAAAGTTTCATATTTCTACACTCCTTGTGGTAAATTTCTGTGCTATTATACCGCACATTTTTCTATTTTGCAATATTTTCAATTTGAAATATTTCTATTGAAATACAAAATATTTGTGCTATAATGATATCTGTAAAAAATTCGGGTACTCCCGTGAAGAAAGGATACATATTACTATGGCTCTTGTTACTACTACCGAGATGTTCAAGAAGGCTTACGACGGCGGTTACGCAGTTGGCGCTTTCAACGTGAACAACATGGAAATCGTTCAGGCTATCACCGAGGCTTGTAAGGAAGAAAAGGCTCCCGTTATCCTGCAGGTTTCCAAGGGCGCTCGCGCCTACGCTAACCACACCTACCTGGTAAAGCTGGTTGAGGCTGCTGTGATCGAATGCCCCGAGATCCCCGTTGCTCTGCACCTGGACCACGGCGACAGCTTCGAAACCTGCAAGTCCTGCATCGACGGCGGCTTCACCTCCGTTATGATCGACGCTTCCTCCAAGTCCTTCGAGGAAAACATTGCCATCACCAAGAAGGTTGTTGAGTACGCGCACGACCACGGCGTTGTTGTTGAGGCTGAGCTGGGTTCTCTGGCCGGCATCGAGGATGAGGTCAACGTTTCCGCTGAGGCCGCTTCCTACACCCGTCCCGAAGAGGTTGAGGAGTTCGTCACCCGCACCGGTTGTGACTCCCTGGCTATCGCCATCGGCACTTCCCACGGCGCTTACAAGTTCACTCCCGAGCAGTGCACCGTGAACGAGAACGGCATCCTGGTTCCCCCTCCCCTGCGTTTCGACGTTCTGGAAGAGGTTACCAAGCGTCTGCCTGGCTTCCCCATCGTTCTGCACGGCTCTTCTTCCGTTCCTCAGGATTATGTTGCTATGGTGAACGCCAACGGCGGCAAGATGCCCAACGCTATCGGCGTTCCCGAAGAGCAGCTGCGTAAGGCTGCCGCTATGAGCGTATGTAAGATCAACATCGACTCCGACCTGCGTCTTGCTATGACCGGCACCATCCGTAAGTTCTTCAACGATGAGCCCTCTAAGTTCGACCCCCGTGAGTACCTGAAGCCTGCCCGCGCCAACATCAAGGAAATCGTTCGCCACAAGCTGGTTAACGTTCTGGGCTGCGCCGGCAAGGCCTAATTGCATTCATGAAAATGGCGTGTCGGTTGACACGCCATTTTCATTAAGCACCGATAGGAGGGATTCTTATGAAAAACAAAAGCATCAAGCTGCTCCTTTGGGCAATTTTTGTAATACTGCTCAGCATATGTATGCGCGTCCTTTTTATAGGCTACGAAACGCCGAATCTTGTGATTTGGCTTAGCTTTGCCTTGCCTGTTGTTTCCATTATCCTGGCCATCTGCTCCTGGATTGAGGGCGCGATTGATGACGAATAACAAAGTACCCCTCCTGCCAAACGCAGGAGGGGTACTTTGTTATTCGTTTGCGTTAGGCTCTAAAGAGATGATCACCACGGTGGTGTCGTCCTGGCCCTCGGTCTCACCGGCGGCAATCAGCGCCGCCGCAATCTCCCCAGGGGTCTTCCCCACCCCGTCGACGCAGCACCGGAGGGCATCGGCCTCCCCCACCCCGTCGCTGACCATCACCAGATACTGTCCCCGGCGGAGGGTCAGCCGTTCTGTCCGCTCCTGATCTCCCGTCACGGAAAGACCGGGAGGAGGACTTGCCGCCCCGATTTTCTCCACTCCAATGGCAGTCATTAAATAGGACGGCACAGCGCCCCATTTATACAAATTCACCTTGCCGCAGCTCAGCTGGATCTCCGCAAGGTCAATGGTGGCTGCGCCGGCTCTGTCCCGGAGGGCACAGATGCTGTTCACGCTTCTGAGGGCATATTCCGCCGGATACCCGGCGCAGAGCAGTCGCTTGAGCATTACTCCGGCGGTCTTTCCCTCCTGCACTGCGCCCAAACCTGTTCCCATACCGTCACACAAGAGAACATAATATTTCCCCTCTGTGCCCAAAAAGTACAGGCATTTATCTCCGTTGTCCTCCTCGGGACGGTTGCCGAATACCGCCACCTGGGCCGAATACACCGCCGGTGGCTCTGTCCGTCTAGCCAGCCGGTCAGATAGATCCTGCAAAAACTCCGACAGAAACTGATACTGCTGAATCACCGCCGCCCGGTACTCCTTCTGCCGCTGGCGGTCCGCCCGAATGGACCGCAGCTGCTCCTGAGAGCGGTGAAGTTCCGCCAGGAATCTGCCGCTGTTCCGGCAGATAATAGGCAGCTCCTCCGTCTGCAGCAAAGGCTTATGTAGCAACAGTCCCGGCAGCATACCGATTCTCTGGGCATCCTTGCAGCCGCTGCGGCTGGGACAGTTAGCGCAGGCCTGATCCGCTGCCCGGGTCACCAACGCATCCTCGTCCACCGGCACCTCCGGCGCTTCCAAAAGCAGCTGTTGCGTCTGGGCAAGGACACCGGATGCCAACTCCAGCCGCACCTGGGCCACCCCGGTCTCCCCCCGCCTGTGGGCAACCTTTCCCGGGACAGGCAGAAAATTTCCCACCAACGCCCCGGTTGCCAGAGGAATCAGGGGCAGCAAATCCCTGGTTTCGCACAGCCACATCACAATAAGATAGGTAACCCCCGGCGCCAGGACACTTACCCGACCCGCTGGCTTGGGCAGCAGGCGAATCAAAAAGCTCAGCACCAGCACACCCGTCATAGGCACAGGGGTTACCTGAGCCAAATCCAGAGCTAAACCTGCAATGGCAACCGCCGGAAACGCCGCTGTGGATGCCAAAATTCCTGCGGCAAAAAAGCCAAGGCTGAACCATTTCACCGGCACAATCTGCACCAGCGCCAGCACCCCAAGGCCACACACCAGCCATTCCAAGACGGGGTTACGACCCTTTTTCACCTGGGCAAACAGCCAGGCGCTGCCCGAGGCTAACCCAACACGAATTAAGTACAAGGCGATGGGCGTATCCTCCATACCGAGGGTCTGAAACAGCACCCCCGAGGACGCCACAATCAGTCCGGCAATGGCAGGCAGGAGTAAGGGTGTGTCCCGACTGATCCGCTTTTCCCCCAGCAGCAAGGCGACAATCAATCCTGCCGCCAGCCACACGATGGGCTGCGCCCCTGCATCCCAGAACAGTCGGTATCCCAGCATACCCCCTGCCGCTGACAGCACCGCCGGCCAGCCGCCACAGGCGCAGACCCAGGCCAACGCCAGGGGCAAAAACCTGTGTCCCAGCGCCGCTGGGCTGAGGGAAAAGCCAACAAGTAAATAACCCACCGCCCGCATTGTTGTATGGATGCGTGGGTCTACCGCCCACCGTCTTAAAATATGCCGTCCCCGATGTACATAAGTTTCCACGATTGTCATATGCGCCACGCTCCTAAATGCTTTCGTATAGGAAAATTCTATCACGGGGCGACGGCATATTTTGTCGGAACAGATTTGCTGTGAAAGATTCTTGCGAACAGGGGTAAGAGGGTGTATAATAATAGAAAAATTCGGAGGTGATTGCCATGGGAATCGAGTATGAACGCAAATTTAAGCTAAATTTCCCCACTTTTCTGGCGCTGAATGCTGCATTCCACCAGAAAACCAGAGAAATCCAAATGGAGACCATTTACTATGACACCCCCTCCGGGGCGTTGTCTTCCCGCCATTATACCCTCCGGCGGCGGCTGGAAAACGGCAAATCCATCTGCGCCCTGAAAACCCCTGCAGGCGACGCCCGGAATGAGTGGGAGACCGAAAATGTATCCATTGAAAACGCAATCCCCCAGCTGATTGCCCAGGGAGCACCTGGTGAATTGCAGGCGCTGGTGAAAGAGGGGCTTATCCCCATCTGCGGCGCAAGATTTACCCGCCTTGCCAAGACCATTCCCATCACCGAAGGGGAACTGGAAATGGCGCTGGACTACGGTAAGCTCTTTGCCGGTGACCGGGAAGCGCCCTTGTGTGAGCTGGAAATGGAACTGAAATACGGCAACAAGAAAAGCTTTGATCTGTTCGTGTGGAGCGTTTCCGGGGAATTTCTTCTGGAAGAAGAGCCGGAAAGCAAATTCAGCCGGGCCTTGAAGCTATACAAAGGAGAATGATATGCTGGATAGCCTGTTTGCAACCTACGACCGGCTGATGCTCTTTGATACGGAGACCACCGGTCTGAATTTCAGCCGGGACGAAATCATTGAGTTTGCCGCCGTGGTGGTGGAACGTCAGAACGGAGAAATTGTGGTCACACAAGAATACGACCAGCTGATCACCCTCGCCCCCGGCAGTTCTGTGCCTCCCGAAATTGAGCGGCTCACCGGCATTTCCAATCAGGATATTCTGGACCGGGGTATTCCCAAGGAGCAGCTGTGCCGGGACATTGCCCAGATGATCGCAGGCAACACCCTGATACTGGCCTATAACGCCCATTTTGATTTGAGTTTTTTGTTTTATCTGCTTCTCCGCAGCGGCGACCCCACCATTCTAAAAGGCAAGGACAAGCTGGATTTACTTACTGTCTACAAGGACCGCCACAGCTACCCCCACAAGCTTTGCAACGCCATCGAGGTCTACAACCTGAGCGACAAAGTGGTCAACTCCCATCGGGCGGTGGACGATGTACTGGCTACCGTGGAAGTGATGAAGGAAATGGAACTGGAAAAGGCAGATTTAGAATGTTATGTAAACCTTTTTGGGTACAATCCCAAGTACGGCATCAGCGGTAAGGCCATCGGCTCGGTTACATATAAGCCTCAGCGCTTTGATCCACCTGCCCCTTTGTATGCAGAATAAAAAACCTCCCCAGCGGGGAGGTTTTCTTTATTTTATAAAAGCTTCAATGGCTGCAAGCAGCCGTTCCCAGTAGTCTACCTGTCCCCGGGTGTTCATTCCGGAAAGAGCGCGTCGCATCAGCGCCTGCCACTGGCTTGCCCGCATGGTGTTGTCCACGCCGGTGGAAATATAGGGGCATTGCCCGATGGGAAGCTTGCCAAATCGCTTGGCGAACCGCTTATCCACCCCAAGCGCCATAGCATAGGGCATCATCTGGTGAAAATAGTCCGGATTGTTCCGGGAAATTTGGTGAAGCTGGTCGGCAGATACGGTTTTCAGGTACCGCCGCAAGCCGATGGTTTCGCCCATAGCCTGCCGTCCTGCCAAGGTGCGGCGACCGCCAAGGGCGGCAAGGAAGCCCATTAGCAGCTGCCAAATGGCCATACCCACGCCTATGGGGAACTGACCTGCGATGGCGCTCAAACCCAGCCACAGACCGCACAGACCCAAAGCAATCCACACCGGTTTCCGGTCTGCAGAGAACAGGTGGCATGCCCACAGCTGAATATACCAGCTGGAGAAAAGCGCCAAAGCGCCCAGCGCAATCACTAAGAACCATTGCAGCGCCGCGCCGGAGCTCAGACCGATTGCCACAGAAATACCGCTGAACATACCGGCTAAGGCAGCCAGTCCCCGGAAAGCCAGCAAATTACCGGATTTGGGGAGCACCATACTGGATACGTTGGGGGTCAGCTTGGCTACATACTGATACACCGCGCCGTAGCGGAGGGTGGACGCATCCACCGTAGTGCGTCTGCCGAACACCTGCTTGAAGCACCGCTGCTCAAAGGCGCTGCGCTCATTGCCCATATCCATCTGCCGCTGCAGAGTCACCTTGCCGTTGGGCGCAAGGTGGATTTGCAAATATCCCAGCTGCGCCCAGGTGAATACCATCATATTCAGATCACCGCCCCGCAAATGGAGGAGGCTGCCCAATTCACCGGCGGTATAGCCTTCCGGTGCCTGGGCTCTGCGGCGGGGGAAGGACGGCAGATTCCGCAGAAACACCGCCCAGTAGGCAAAAGCCAGCAGATAGAAAACGGTGGTCAGGGTGGATACCGTCTTGAAATTGGGGGGCGTGATCCGTTTTTGGGGGAACATCTCTTCAGAAACCAGCAGGGACATGGACAGGGTCTCGTGGTCCTTCAGCTCCACCTGGGATACGCCTGTAATCGTAGCGCCGGTGGTGGTGCAGTAAATATCCTTTTCAATATTCGCCTGATGGTAGCCGCTGGAGAATGCCGGCTTGGCGGTAACTGCGCCGGGCAGGGTCACGGAAAATTCCAGCGCCTGCACCGGATAGGCAAAGCCTGCCAAAATAGGCAACTGCAGCTCCAAAAGACCTGCCTCGTTGGTAACAATCAAATTGGGCAGCGTATAGGTGAAATTCAAAGTAAAATCACCCACCGCCTTACCGATGACTCTGTTGAGGTTTACCTGCCGCAGACCGTTTTCCACATGGCTGCTGGCCCGGGCACCGTTCACCGTTACATTGGAGGATTTCCCCGGCAGGGGAAAACGCAAATCCTCCGTCACCTGATCCAAATGAATGGTGGCGGTAAGGGTCACCTGACAAGTGCCGTCATGGGATACAGTGGCATGGGTGCTGACGCTCTTGGCGGCAGTGGCGCTTGCGGAAACCGTCAGCGTGAGCAATATGCAAATAAGGCTGAAGAGCGCAACACACTTTCGCACAGCGCCACCTCCTAACATACTAATTTCGTGCTATTTTACCACAAAAAATCCTTAAAAGCAAGGAATTTCCCCATCGAAACCGGAGGAAATTTCCACAATTTGTCCCCCGATGGGGTGAGAAAACCGCAGGCGTTTCGCGCATAAAATCTGGGTGGAAATGCCCAGTTTCTTAGAAATTTCTATGGACTTTTCGTTTCCGTACTGGGGATCACCCAAAATAGGAAAACCCATATGGCAGCAATGTACCCGCAGCTGGTGGGTGCGGCCGGTCACAGGATTCAGTTCCAGCTTGGTCAGCTCACTCCGCCGCTCCAGCACCTTGTACTCCGTCACCGAGGGCTTGCCCTCAGCCATTACCTGACGCAGCAGGCTGGGCAGAGGCAGTCTGCCAATGGGCGCATCGATCATGCCCTCCTCTGTTTCGGGACAGCCGCATACCCACGCGTGATAGGTCTTTTTCACCTGGCTGTTCATAAGCAGGCTGTGGATATGGGAATTTTTCGCCAGCAGTACCACCCCAAAGGTATCCCTGTCCAGCCGGGTCAGGGGATGGAAGGCGGAGTTCTGCCCGGTTTTTTCATAATACCCCAGTACATAGTTTGCCAAGGTGTCCGTAAACCGGGAACGGGAGGGGTGGATGAGCATACCGGCAGGCTTGTCCACAGCCAGCAGGTGCTCGTCCTCATAGAGAATATTTAGTTCCCCGTCCTGAGCAGGATACTCCGGGGCAGGCTCGTCCAGAGGAACAGTGATCACATCTCCAATTTGGACCGCATAATCGGTGTGGACAGGGTTTCCATTGACAAAAAGCCCTTCTTTCCACTTCAGCCGGTTCATCAGTCCTGCCGACATCCGCATTTCCTCCCTTAAAAAGGAGGACAGCCGCCCGGAACGGGCGGCAATGTGTCGTAACTCCATATTATTTTTCCAGAATCAGAGGGCCGTTGCTGTCAGCCAGTCCCTGGAGAATGTGGGCAGATGCCTCGGCAGGGGCGCATTTCACCTGTTCGCCGGTTGTCATATTCTTCACAGAGCATACGCCTGCGGCAATCTCGTCCTCACCCAGCAGCACCACAAAAGGCACGCCCAGCTTGTCTGCATAGCTCATCTTCTGCTTGAACTTCTTCTGCTCGCCGTAGAGCTGTACCCGCACACCGGCAGTCCGCAGCTGCTCCGCCAGCGCAACCGCCTTACCGATGTCCTCGGTCATAGGCAGCACCAGCGCATCGCAGGGAGCGGCAGGGATAGCATCATTTAATAGACCCTGCTCGTCCAACACATAGAACAGACGGGTCAGACCGATGGAGATACCCACACCGGGAAGCGCCCGGTCGGTGTAGTACTCAGCCAGATTGTCGTACCGGCCGCCGGAGCAGACAGAACCAATCTCCGGGTGGTCCAGCAATGTGGTTTCGTAAACCGTACCAGTATAGTAGTCCAGACCTCTTGCAATCGTCAGGTCCACGGCAAAATTCTCCTCAGGCACACCGAAGGCAGACAAATTCTGCACCACGGCTTTCAGCTCATTCAGACCCAAGTCAAAGATCTCATTTCTGCCGGCATAGCCTTCCAGAGCAGACAGTACCTCTGCGTTGCTGCCGCGAATAGCAATAAACTTCAAAATCTCGGCAGCCTGCTCACCGGTCAAGCCGCAGTCGTCCACCAAAATAGCGGATACCTTCTCCGGGCCGATTTTATCCAGCTTGTCCACGGTACGCATAATCTCACCGCTCTTCTCGGACAAACTCAGCATTCCGTAAAAGCCGTTCAAAATTTTCCGGTTATTCACCCGAATCTGGAACCGGGTCAGACCGAAGCCACGAAACACCCGGTAGATAATAGCGGGAATCTCCGCCTCGTTGGTGATATCCAGCTTACCGTCGCCGATGATGTCGATATCCGCCTGGTAGAACTCACGGAAACGACCTCTTTGCGCCCGTTCGCCCCGGTAGACCTTGCCGATCTGGAAACGGCGGAAGGGGAAAGCCAGTTCATTATAGTGGAGGGCAACATATTTTGCCAGAGGCACAGTCAAATCAAACCGCAGGGCCAGATCGCTGTCGCCCTTCTGGAAGCGGTAAATCTGTTTTTCCGTCTCACCGCCGCCCTTGGCCAGCAAAATTTTGGCATCCTCGATAATG
>JAZSAD010000108.1:0-10609 GCA_045601715.1 Faecousia sp. | reverse complement strand
CCTGCCGTCACGCAGACTATCTCCGCACCGCAATCATAAAGTGCGCGGCAACCGTCAAGGCTTACGGGTATCCAGTGTGGCACAACTCCGTATGTAAAGCTCTTTTCTCCCGCAAAGCGGACAACTTCATCCCTTATCATGGTGAAAAGCTTTTTCATATCCTCATATGATGCATTGACGTGCGGATTATCGGGAAATTCCTGATAGGAATGGAATCCGAGCTTCAACCAATCGGAAGAAGCCTCCCATTCTGCCTTGTAAGCGTCTGTCATTTCCGAGAGGTTGAACTCATCCATACCGTAGTAATAGTCGGTGCGATAAAAAAGATTTATCTGCGTCTTAAGCCCCCACTTATCGTGGGCGGCCTTAAGCGTTGCAAAAAACGGATGGTCAAACATCGACTTCGGCCTCTGCCGCGTAAGGTCTCTGAATATCCATATTGCATCATCTATAAACGAAAAGAAATATTTTTTCATAATAATACGCTCCGTTATCGTTTTTTTGTGTTTATGTGAAAGGATGTGGGTTTGCACTCCAAAGGCTCCCTTGTGTAAAGGGAGCTGTCAGCGCAGCTGACTGAGGGATTGTTCTATTATCAAATCTATGTATTCGCAAACACCGCGAAAGTTGCTGTTTAGTTCGTTATTGGGTATGCGAATTACTCTAAGACCGTAACTCTCTAAGAATTTTGTACGCTCGGCATCATATTGCTGATTTTCTTCCGTATAATGTCCGCTGCCATCCAGTTCAATAACCAGCTGTGCTTCCGCCGAATAAAAATCAGCAATATATTTCCCCAGAATCTTTTGTCGGGAGAAACGGACAGGGTGTGTACGCAGGTAGTCGTACCACAAATGCCTTTCCTCTTTGGTCATATTTTTTCTAAGCGATTTTGCAGCAGAGACAAGCTGCTGATTGTGTTTCCGCTGCATTACAATCCCTCCGTCAAAAATCAAAGATTTTTGCCACCTCCCTTTACACAAGGGAGGCTTTTTCGAAGAGCCGTGTGTTATAAAACACACGGCTCACATTCGTTATTTCTTGCCTTCATCCATATTGTCCAAGGCATATTGAATCATCTGGTTAATCAGTTCGTTTCGGCTGATACCGATTGCTGCAGCCTTATCGTCCACAGTTTTCAGAATATCTGTTGAGATGCGCATAGAAATCACTTCTTTTTCCGGCTTGCGGGCAACAAACTTTTCCAAACTGATCACCTTCCTTCTTGTATATTGTATTCTATTTTTGTATAATATGATATGTTCTAAAATCAATATCTAAAATAGAATACATACAAGCAGAAGGTGCAATTTTTAATCTTCTATTCCCTGGGTTTCCAACAGTTCCAGCACTTGCTGACCCCGCTGTGTCAGGGCCATACTGCCGTGGACGGGATATTCCGGATAATGTCCCATTTTTGCCCCCTTTAGGGGTGTATAATCCAGGTAAATCAACTGTTTCTTTTCCAGCAGCTGAATAAACAGGCTGTATTCTTCTTCGGAATAAGCGGTTTCTTCCCGGTAGATGGGGGTCATATCGTCTGCCTTCCGCGCCACCGGCAGGAAGGAATACTGCCCCAGCGCCTGCAAAAGGTCAATTTCCCCTTTGCTCAATTCCAGGGTCTTGCCGCAGCCGCCGCAATTACGGTCGCAGCCCTTACAATTTCCCATATTACACTCCAATCAGCTCATACTCCCGACTGCCAATACCCAAGCCTTCTGCCACCTCTAAGGTGTGGATGCCGTGACGGGTCTCCATACGCTTAATCAGGTCCGCTTTGCCGGGGTCGTCGGATGCATAGACCAAATCCACGCAGGCCTGGTCGATGGCCACCGGGTCAAGGCTGGCCAGAATGCCCACGTCACCCATACAGGGCAGCTTGGCTGTTGCGCCGCAGCAGTCGCAGTCCACGCTCAGATTCTTCATCACATTGATATAGGCAGCATTGCCCTTAAAATAATCGGCAACAGACCAGGCAGCATCTGCCATGGCCTCTAGGAATCTGTCCTGCTCTCTGTCCCAGAAATTCTTGGGGTCGCCCACGCCGTGGATATACTCCTTGCCGTAGGAAGAGGCAAAGCCGATGGACAGCTGCTTCAGCGCGCCGCCGAAACCGCCCATGGGGTGACCCTTGAAGTGGGACAAAACCAAAGTACCGTCGTAATTGGCAATATCCTTGCCCACATAATTTTCTTTGATCGCTGTGCCTTGGGGAATCTGCAGCACCAAATCCGGTCCTGCAGCATCCAGCAGGTCCACCGGGTACATATCGCTCCAGCCGTGCTTTTTGAACAGCTGTCTGTGGCGGTCGGTGGTATTTCTCGCGCCCTCGTAGGCAGTGTTGCACTCCACGATGGTGCCGCCCACAAAATCCACCACCGGCTTCCAGAATTCCGGCCTTAAGAAGTTGGGGTTACCCTCCTCACCGGAGTGAACCTTAATAGCCACCCGGCCGGTCAGTTCCTTATCCAGCTTTTTGTACAGCTTCAGCACAGACTCCGGACTCAGGTCTTTACAAAAATACACTTTGGATTTCATAGGCAGTACCTCCCATTTTCTTTTATTGTACCCCAAATATTTTTCTTTGGCAACCGAAATTTCGATGGACAATCCCACAGGATTTGTACCATCATAGACCCAAGGAGGGATTCACATGGATAAAAATATCAAAAAACGACTTCTTAGCTGGGCGATCCCCTTGGCGGTAGGGGGATTGGCAACCCTACTTTCCGGGGGAACCAGACTGTACCAGACCATCAATCAGCCGCCCCTGTCGCCCCCGGGGTGGGTGTTTCCCCTTGTTTGGACCGCCCTCTACATAGCTATGGGCGAGGCCGCCTACCGGGTACTGACCTCCGGAGCGGACAAAGACCAAATTCGCAAAGCATTGATTGCCTATGGGGTGCAGCTGTTCCTGAATTTTTTGTGGCCCCTGTTCTTTTTCGGCGGGCAGATGTATCTGACGGCTTTTATCATTCTGATTCTCCTGTGGATTGCCATTTTCATCACCACCAGGCGGTTTTCCCGCATTGACGAAACCGCAGGAGATTTGATGCTTCCCTACCTTTTGTGGGTGACTTTCGCCGGATATTTGAATTTGGGCGTGTTTTTGCTGAATTAAATTGGAAAAAACACTTGTAAAATCTCCCATTTTGGCTTATACTCTTTATATTATTTATATTTTACGAGGTAAGCACTATGGAACTGATTTCTGTTCGTGAGCTTTTTAAAGACACCGAAAAATACGCAGACACCACCGTAACCATCGGCGGCTGGGTGCGTAACCGCCGTCCTTCCAAGCAGTTTGGCTTTATTATGCTCAATGACGGTACCTATTTTGCCCCCGTTCAGGTGGTTTATGACGACACTATCTCCAATTTCCAGGAGATTTCCAAAATCAATATCGGCGCTGCCCTGATCATCAAGGGCACTGTGGTACTGACCCCCGACTCCAAGCAGCCTTTCGAGATTCAGGCAAAGGAAGTGACTGTTGAGGGCGCATCCACCGGCGACTACCCCCTGCAGCCTAAGCGCCACTCTATGGAATTTTTGCGTACCATCACCCACCTGCGTCCCCGGACCAACACCTTTCAGGCTGTGTTCCGTGTCCGCAGCTTGGCTGCTATGGCCATTCACCAGTTCTTCCAGGACCGGGACTTCATCTATGTCCACACACCCCTGATCACCGGCTCTGACTGCGAGGGCGCAGGCGAGATGTTCCAGGTCACCACACTGGATTTGAATAATGTTCCCAAGACTGAGGACGGCAAGGTAGACTTCTCCCAGGACTTCTACGGCAAGCCCACCAACCTGACCGTGTCCGGCCAACTCAACGGTGAGACCTTCGCCATGGCCTTCAAGAATATCTACACCTTCGGCCCTACTTTCCGCGCTGAAAAATCCAACACCACCCGCCACGCGGCTGAGTTCTGGATGATCGAGCCGGAGATGGCCTTTGCCGATCTGGACGATCTGCTCCGTGTGGAAGAGGATATGCTGAAATATATCATTTCCTATGTGCTGGAGCATGCTCCCGAGGAAATGGAATTCTTCAACAACTTTGTGGATAAGGGCCTGCTGGAGCGTCTGAACAACATTCTGAACAACGACTTCGGCCGCATCACCTATACCGATGCTGTGGCTCTGCTGGAGAAGCACAACGACGAGTTTGACTATCCTGTCAGCTGGGGTTGCGATCTGCAGACCGAGCACGAGCGCTACCTGACCGAAGTGATCTTCAAGAAGCCTGTTTTCGTTACCGATTATCCCAAGGAGATCAAGGCCTTCTATATGAAGCTCAATCCCGATGGCAAGACCGTTGCCGCTGTGGACTGTCTGGTTCCCGGCATTGGTGAGATCACCGGCGGTAGCCAGCGTGAGGACAACTACGATCTGCTGAAGACCCGTATTGAAGAGCTGGGTATGAACCCCGAGGACTACGGCTTCTATATGGATCTGCGGAAATACGGCTCCTGCCGCCACGCAGGCTTCGGCCTTGGCTTTGAGCGTTGCGTTATGTACCTGACCGGCATGAGCAATATCCGAGACGTTCTCCCCTTCCCCAGAACCGTAGGCAACTGCGAACTGTAAGAAAAATCCTCCCTTTTACAAGGGAGGATTTTTTAGTGCAAAGTGTAAAGTGCAAAATTTTCCATTTAACGTTTTGCATTTAGCATTCTTTATGCTATACTGATAAAAAATGAGAAAGGGGGTTTGCCTATGCTCCCCGAGGAATTTTTAGAGAGAATGAAAGGTCAGCTGGGTGAAGAATACGCAGAGTATCTTCAGTCCCTGGAGCGACCCCGGGCGGTAGCTTTGCGGTTTAACCCCCTGAAGGGTGAGATTCCTAAGCTGGACTTTGTCCAAGCCCCTGTACCCTGGGAGCCTATGGGATATTATTATGACCCGGAAAGCCGTCCCGGTTTGCACCCCTATCACGAGGCCGGCGTATACTACCTACAGGAAGCCAGCGCTATGTCGGCGGTTGCGCTCCTTGATCCCCAGCCGGGTGAGAAGATCTGCGACCTGTGCGCCGCTCCCGGGGGTAAGACCACCCAGATTGCCGGCAGAATGGCTGGCGAAGGCTTCCTGCTGTGCAACGAGATTAACCCCAAGCGGGCGAAAATCCTCAGCCGGAACATCGAAAGAATGGGGGTTGCCAATGCCCTGGTGACCAACGAACACCCTGCCCGACTGACAGAGAAATTCCCTGCATACTTCGACCGGGTGCTGATCGATGCTCCCTGCTCCGGCGAGGGTATGTTCCGAAAAGAAGAGGCGGCGGTCACCGATTGGAGTCAGGAGACGGTGGAAATGTGCGCCCGTCGACAGGCGGAAATTCTCCATTCCGGCGCAGCGCTGTTAAAGCCGGGCGGTCGGCTGGTGTATTCCACCTGCACCTTCGCCCCGGAGGAAAACGAGCAGACCATCGAAAATTTCCTGAAATCCCACCCGGAATTCCAGTTGGAAGAAACCCATGCCCCCTGGTTTACCCCCGCAGGCAAGGGTATGTTCCGCCTGTGGCCCCACAAGCTGCTGGGCGAGGGACATTTTGCCGCAGTTCTGCGAAAGACAGATGGAGAGGATGCGGACATCACCCCTGTAAAGGGTGAAAAGCTACCCAAAGAATGGGTAACCTTTGCCAAGGAATTGCAAATTGACTTACGGTCGGGTACGCCCATCTTCTTTGGGCAGAGTCTGTACCTTGCGCCCAGGGATATGCCGGATTTACGGGGCATTAAAGTCCTCCGTCCCGGCCTTGAGTTGGGTGATGTGAAAAAGGACCGGTTTGAGCCGGCTCACGCCTTGGCTCTGTGGCTAAAAACCGCTGGAAACACGAAGGATTTACCCGCTGACAGCGACGAAATCCAACGCTATATGCGGGGTGAGACTCTACCGGATTCCGGCAGAGGCTGGACCTTGGTGCAGGTGGACAGCTATGCCTTAGGGTGGGGCAAAAGCGACGGAAAAGTGCTGAAAAACCACTATCCCAAGGGCTTACGCCGATAATTTGAAGCAATTTTTTTCTTTACACCAAGACCAATGTGTGGTATAATTGTAAGGTAAGTGAATTTTTTACAAGGAGTGAATCGTCCTTGGCAAAATATGTAATTAACGGCGGTAACCGGCTGGAAGGCAAAGTCACCATCAGCGGCGCGAAAAACGCAGCTGTGGCAATTCTGCCTGCCGCCCTTCTGGTGAAGGGTAAATGCCGTGTGGAGAACGTGCCGGACATTTCTGATGTGCGGATTCTGCTGAGAATTTTGGCAGATTTAGGCGCAATAATTGAATACGAAGCGCCCAGCACCATCATTCTGGACTGCACGGAGATTCACAGTACCTGTCCCAACCCGGAGCAGGTGCGGAAAATGCGCGCCAGTTACTATCTGATGGGCGCGCTGCTCAGCCGTTTTCATGAGGCCCATGTGGCGCTCCCCGGCGGCTGCAACTTTGCCGCCCGTCCCATCGACCAGCATATCAAGGGCTTTGCCGCCCTGGGCGCTGACGTGGACGAGACAGAAGATTATGTAAACCTAAAAGAAGGCCCCAACGGTCTGCAGGGCGCAAGGGTCAGCTTGGACGTAGTCAGCGTAGGCGCTACGGTGAACATTATGCTGTCCGCCTGCCTGCTCCCCGGCAGGACGGTGATTGAAAACGCCGCCAAGGAGCCCCATATCGTTGACTTGGCAAACTTTTTAAATACCATGGGCGCCCGCATCTCCGGCGCAGGTACGGACACTGTGAAAATTACCGGTGTGGAAGCCTTGACCGGCGGCAGCTACGCCATTATCCCCGACCAGATTGAGGCAGGTACATACTTAGCTGCTGTTGCCGCCACCGGCGGTAACGTGCTGGTGCAGAACGTGATTCCCAAGCATATGGAGTGCATCACCTCCAAGCTGGGGGAAATGGGTGTCCGATTCATTGAATACGATGATGCCATTCAGGTCATGTCCGATGGCAATCTTCGGCATACAACGGTAAAGACCCGTCCCTACCCCGGCTTCCCCACGGATATGCAATCCCAGATCTGCGTGTGTATGAGCATTGCCGATGGCGTCAGCCGACTGACAGAAAGCGTGTATGAAACCCGTTTCTTCGGTTACTGCACAGAGCTCGCCAGCATGGGCGCTGATATCCTCATCAGCGGCAAGACCGCCATTATCACCGGCCGTGAGCGCTTAAGCGGCGCAGTTGTCCGCGCCCACGACTTGCGGGCAGGCGCAGCGCTGGTCATTGCCGGCCTGGTGGCAGAAGGCACCACCGAGATTGAGAATATCTCCTTCATCGAGCGTGGCTACGAAAAAATCGTGGAGAAAATGCAATCCCTGGGCGCCAACATCAAACGAATTGAAGATTAAAAAAACAGGGTGTGTCCTACGACACACCCTGTTTTTTTGCAAGCATTTCTGAAAGCCTCCCCTGTGTAAGGGGAGGTGACAGCCGAACAGGCTGACGGAGGGGTTGTATGTTATAGAAAATTACAATCCCCCAGTCTTATTGCCTGAAATCGGCAATAAGACAGCCCCCTTTACGCAAGGGGGCCTTTGTCTTTATACAGATCTGGTCCACTCGGTGAACAAAAAGGCAGGAATCATCCACACCAGCTGATACAGGAACATATTGGCAGGTGTCAGCGCCTCCAATGCGCCCAGCACCGTCAGCAGCACCATAATCGCCAAACCGATGGCGCCGCCCACAATGTGCAGCACCGTTCCCAGCCGGCTGGTGGTCCGCAGCGCCCGGGCGCCGGTCACCGCAAAGGCAAGGGGCGCAAGACCCAGCGCCGTGGTCATCAGCAGAGTTTGGCTGTCAGGGTCCAGTTCCTTTTCCCGCAAAGCGGCTCGGGTTTCGTAATCCGGCAGCAGGAATCGCTTGGATTTCACACCGAATTTACTCTTCATAAAGCCCTGTGTGAGCATAAAGTCGTCGGAAACCACCGCGCACTGCAGTCCTCTGTAAGCATTCAGCGTGGTGAGTCCTGCTGCAGCAGAGCGGGTCTTCTCATAGCTCACCGCATACAGACCGCTGAGCTCTCCGTCAATTGCCACGTACACGCCGTAGCTGACCCGGGCATTCTCCGGCACCTCCACTTCCATCTCCTTCAGGAAGGATACAGAGCCAATGAGCACCGTTTCGCCCTCTACTGCGCCGCTCACACCGCCGTTGTCATAACAGGTAATGTCGGTTGCATCGTAATGTCTGCCGTTGTGGCTGTCCAGCACATGGTGGAACAGCTCACGCAGACCGCAGCCGGAGGCTTCCATCACAGCGGTGGCATAAGCAGCTACCTGCTCCGGCTGGCGGCTGCCGAAATACTTCACGCCGTTGAGCCGCACCGCATCGGAGGGGTACAAATCCCCGAAGGTCACGGGGAACACTGCCTTTCCGCAAAGGCCCTCCACACCCTGCCAGCCGCAGATGACTGTACCCAGCTTGTGGAGTCTGCGTTCTAAGAGGATCGCAGGTCTGGAGTGGGTGATAAAAGCCGTAGCGGGCACAGCTGCCAGCAGGGAAACTGCCGCCACCTGCACACCGGCAGAAAATCCGCCCTTCACACCGGCGAAAATGCCGACGGCAAAGGCAAGGATTGTAGCAATCATACTATACAGATTCAAGGTCTTTTCCGGCTTGCAGGGGTCGGTGTACCGGTCCATAAAGTCCTCTACCTGACCCTCCCGGCGTAACAGGCCCTTTTTGCCCTCCAGATAGTCGGGACAAGCCGCCACACCGTCCAGGCGGGTAGCTTTCCGCAAGGTGTCCATTTGGGACATTTCCGCGGCTTTCCGCTGGTAAGCGCCCCACAGGGACATGGTCATTTCCAAGCTAAATGCAGCGCAGCAGGGTACACGCACCTGCTTCAGACACACAATACCGTCCACGCAGCACATCAAAAAGGTGATGACCAGCAGGCTGTTCAGGGTAAACTTCTTCTTGGTCAGGTCAATAACACCGTCAACAAGTCGGTTACTGCCCAAACATGCGGAGATCAGCATGGCGATAAACTGAATGAATACCATCAGCCGCATCCGGTTATCCTGCACCATACCCATGGCGTACATCACCGTGGACACAGCGCAGATCAGCACCACCAGCAGGCTGAAAAAGATGCCTGCCTGTTCTTTGCCCACGCCCTTTTCCATCAGCTCATAGTACCGCTTTTCCGGTCCTTCCACCAACTTTTTCTTCAGCTCCCGGAAACGGGAACGGGGGTTAAACTGAATGGGCTGAGGGGGTACGTACTCCCCAATGGGTTGCTCGTATTCCGGCTCCCAATTGCCGGAGAAAGGCTCAGAGTGAATGGTGTCGCCCTGTTTCCATTCCTCTCCGGCGGGGCGGGCGTGAATGGTATCCCCCGGATTCCAAATCCGCTGGGTGTCCTGGGTCATAGGGTCTTTTTTCGGATTGCCGGGCATACCGCCGGTCAAACCGTCCAGGCGAATGGTATCGCCGGTCACGTCAAGCTGGTGAGATTGGAGCTCCACCGGTTCGATGCGACGGGTATCTCCCAAATCCGCGGCAGGCTGCTCCTGTTTGCCCCCCAGCCATACATTGAGGATTTCCTCGTCCAGTTCTTCCAGCCGCTCCTCTTCCGGCTGCTCTTCGGCAACTGCTTCTGTTGCCTCCTCTACGGTAGCTTCCTCCTCAGGAGTTTCTTCCGGTACAGTGCCGAATTCCCGGAGAATATCGTCAAGGTTCAGTTCCTGATTTTCTCTCTCGTTCATACTTTGCCTCCCCTCAGCTTATCTACGCTGGCGTACTGCCTCATACAGCAGAATAGATGCAGCGGCAGATGCGTTCAAAGACGAAATCTGTCCGGCCATAGGAATAGAAAGCAGCATATCGCAGTTCTTTCGCACCAGCTGACTCATACCCTCGCCCTCGTTGCCGATGACAATAGCGGCAGGGCCGGTGAGATCCGCCTGATACATAGGCACAGAGCCTTCCGCGGCAGTGCCGAAAATCCATACGCCCTTTTCCTTCAATTCGGCAATAGCATTATTGATATTGCTCACCTTTGCCACCTTCATATATTCGATGGCGCCGGCAGATGCCTTGGCAACGGTAGCGGTCAACCCCACACTGCGGCGCTTAGGGATAATCACACCGTGGGCGCCGGCGCATTCGGCAGAACGCATAATTGCGCCTAAGTTATGGGGGTCAGACAGCTCATCACAGATGACCAGCAGCGCATTTTCTCCACGGTCTGCCGCTTCCTGGAGCAGATCGTCGATGGTATAGTATTCTCTTGCGGCCGCCAGGGCGATTACACCCTGATGGGCCCGGGTATAGCTCATCATATCCAGCTTTCTTCTGTCCACGGGCACAACCACAGCGCCCGCTTCCTTCGCCTGGGCAGCCAGGTGCTGCAAGGCTCTGTCAGTGTCGCCGGAGGCGATAAACACCTTATCAATGGTCCTGCCGCTGCGAAGCGCCTCAGTCAGGGCATTGCGGCCTTCCAGCTGATTTTCGTTCTCCTCCACCTGGCTCTTCTCTTCCCGACGGGGCGGGCGGCGGTCATTGCGGTCATTGCGGCGAAATTTTTCTTTCTCCATTTTCCTGTCCATCCTTTCTGCAAGGAAAAGGGTACACTTCCCTATAATATATA
>JAZSAD010000107.1:0-31798 GCA_045601715.1 Faecousia sp. | reverse complement strand
CTGTACATTGGTAGCTAATTTTGTATAACTGATATCATTCAGGCGATTACGAAAGTAATCGCCTGAATATTTAACATAGGGAAAATATATTTCCTTTGTCGGAAAGAGGAATTATTATGGATAGTAAGCTGTTTAGTAAAGGCTGCATTACCTTAGACGGCAGAATGGATGAGCCGGTCTGGGAAGAGGTCAAAACCTATACAGACTTCAAATATAATAAGATTCAGGGCGGCGCAGTTGCCGACGTGCAGACGTTCTTCAAAATCATTCCCTGTGAGGATCGGATTTATGTAGGTATTCATTGCGTGGAGCCGGATATGGCGTACGTAACCAAAGTGAATCCCAATTTGGCAATCTGGACCTGTGACGCTGTGGAGCTTTTCTTCTCTCCCAGTTGCAGCGAGTTTGATTTTTATCAGTTTGCCATTACCTTTGAGGGCCAGACTGCCCGGTATTTCTACTCTGAGGGCGGTAATATCCAACCTGACCGTTACGCCCCTGAATGGAATTACGCGATTTACAAGGGCGATGACTATTGGTCCGTTGAAGTAGAGTTGCCGCTGACCGTTTTCTATATGACTCCCAATGCGGTATGGAAGAGGACTTGGTTGACAAATGTCTCTCGTACTCGATGTTTTTATGCCAATAATACCTTTAACAGAAAAGCCAGCTCCTGGTGCGGTGTGGAAGTCGGCGGTAAGCATTCCAGACGATTTTTGCCCATTGAAGGCTTTCCTGTGCGCTCCAGCAGAGATGATATTTGTATGACCGGCGCATCCGTGGAGATTACCGAGGAGAACGAGAAAGGCTATTGCGGCATACTGATTGTAAAAACCACCAATCCGGAGGATGCCGAATTTGAATTTTCCTCAGACTATACGGACGCTGTCACCGTTCGACTAAAGGAAGGTAGTAATGAATTTACTGTACCTTGCTGTTTTGGCGAGTGTAAGCGTTACAGTGTCCCTATGCAACTGAAACGGTTGGATGACGGCAAGATCTTTAAGCGTTATTACCCTGTGCGAATCGCTTATGAAGTAATCAAGTTGGAATTTAGCAAACCGGAATTTCGTACCAATTTCTACCCCGGCCAGGATTATTCCCAGGTTGTGGGCAAGGTGACTTGCTCTAAACCTGTTAACCTGAGGCTGGAGGGGCCAGGTATCGAAACGCAGGAGATTACCGCTGCTCCGGATGGCAGTTTCTGTTTTGACACTGCCCATATGGAAGAGGGCGAAGCGCAACTTACCGTTACAGGCGCAGGGAAGGTGATTACTAAAAAGATCCGCCGTCTTGCCCCTAATGGGCATATGATGACATGGATTTCCGGCGGCAATTTGATTGTGAATGGTAAGCCGGTGTTTGCCAAGTCTATGAGCGCCGAATACTGGCGCGGCGGAGAATCCTTCAAACGCAGATATGATACCGATGAATTGTATATCAACCGGGATATAACCAGTCAACTCAGGCGTATGCAGCCGGACTTTGCTCTGCGGGATATGGGTTTTTCTATTGCAGAGGCAACCCGCGATGAGAAGCCCAGAGAAGAGCTTCTACGGTATATGGACCAGCATATTGAGGAGAATAAGGACCGGGATTTCGCTTATTATTATTTATCCGATGAACCGGAATGTCGGGCTATTTCTCCCATTTATCTAAAGTATCTGTATGATTACATCACAGAGAAGGATCCCTATCACGTGGTTCGTATTTCCAGCCGCAACGCAGACAGCTTTGTGGATGCAGGCGATTTTTTTGAGACCCATCCCTACATCAACCCCTATACCGATGATAACGGGGAACGTGTCTACTACCGTCCCTTTACCGCGGTGGGTAAATATGTGGACGATATGGCAAAAATGAACCGCTCTGATAAGTGCATTGGTTTCTTGGGCACTTGTTTTGCCGGTATTCCTTCTATGAAAGATCCTTATCCCACCTTTGACGAATACATTTGCAATAGCTGGGCCGGTATCATTCGGGGCGCCAAAAGTCTGCGGCAGTATGCATATCACGATATGAATGACCGCGCCGCTCTGTATGAGGGTACTCGCTACGTGTTCTCCTCCGTGGACAGATTGGAGGAAATTCTGCTGTTTGCAAAACGTACTACTCTCCAGAAATCTATGGAGACGGAATGCTGCCTCTATGAGTACGGGAATGAAAAAATGTTTGTCCTGGTAAACTTTACACAGGAGCCTCAGATGGTTGCCCTGAACGAGCTTTCCGGTACCTGGCAGAACTTTCGTCATAACAGTACGGTTACCGGTCCTGCCTTCCAACTGAAGCCTATTGAAGTTCTGATTGCTACCAGTGAGGTTAAGGATGCTGATATGCCTACTTACCAGGAAACTGCCCGATTGATTAACAAGCTGGAAGAAGAACGTAAGAGCAGCAAGAGCTTGTTGTTTGAACGTCAGAAGGATATTAAGGCAATGTCCTCCGATGGATTAGGCTGGGTGAGAAAGCTCTTTGACGGCGTAAAGGATAACTTTGCGTGGCAGCAGATTAAGGGTGAGGATAAGTTTTACGAAATTGATATTTCCAAAGTGAAGCCCACGTTTAACAAGGTTGTCATCGGCGGAAGGAACATTGACAATATGGAAATCCGTGTGAGAGAAGACGGAGAGCTGTCTACACCTGCCATTGCAGATGTGCAGACCGAGGAATTCTCCACTACCTTTATGCTGAAGGAATCCGTCACGCCCGATGCTTTGCGTCTGGAGTTCCACAAGAACAAGGTGGAACTCTACGAGATCGAGGTTTTTCAAGTATAAAAAAGCACAACAAACAATGAAAATACGGTATGCCCTATGGGGTATACCGTATTTTTTTACACATATAATTTTTATCTACATATAAAAGAAACTTTATAACAATAAAAGTATTGAAAAGTGGTTTTTGCTGGGAAAATCCATTGTAAAATAGGGGCTGTTTTTGCTATAATGTGTTTGTAACAAATCCCTGTGTCGCATAACGGAAAGCGACAGAAAGGAGCAAATAATGGAAACGAAACTTTACAGCAAAGACTGTATCACCTTAGACGGCCGTATGGACGAGCAGGTGTGGAATTCTGTCAAGGAATACACCGGCTTCAAAATGAAAAAATCAAGCGGTGGTCAGGTTGCCCAGGTGCAGACCTCTTTCAAGATCCTGCCCTGTGAAGATCGGATTTATATCGGCATTCGGTGCGAAGAGCCGGATATGGCGTATGTCAATAAAGTCAATCCCCAGCTGGCGATCTGGACCTGTGACGATGTGGAGATTTTCCTATCCCCCAACAATAACCCCTTTGACTTCTACCAGTTTGCCATTACCTTTGAAGGGCAAACCGCCCAGCTTTTCTACTCCGAGAACGGCAATATCAAGCCAGATCCCTACGCACCGGAATGGAAAAAGGCAGTCTATAAAGGCGAAGATTTCTGGTCTGTGGAAGTGGAACTGCCCCTGACAGCTTTTTATATGACCTCTCAGGCTGCGTGGAGTGATACCTGGCTGGTAAATATTTCCCGCATGCGTACCTACCGGAAGGATAACGCACACAACAGAACAGTCAGCTACTGGAGTGACATTGAAAATAAGTCATTGGAATCCAAGAACTTTTGGCCTGTGGAAGGCTTTCCTATGCGTCCTGCTGAGGATGCGGTCTGCATTACCAATGCTGCTGTTGAAATCACAGAAGAAACCGAAAACGGTTACTGTGGCACTCTGACAGTAAGAACTACCAACCCGGAGAATGGAGAATTTGTATTCTCTTCCGATTATGCAGATACAGTTACAGTAAAGCTGACCGAAGGCGCGAATGAATTCGCAGTGCCTTGCTGCTTTGATGCTTGCAAACGGTACAGGGTACCTCTGGAGCTGAAGCGCTTGGGCGACGGTAAGGTATTTAAACGCTACTATCCCGTACGGATCGCTTATGAAGCCATCAAGCTGGAATTTACCCAGCCGGAATTCCGCACCAATTTCTATCCCGGACAGGACTACTCCAAGGTGGTGGGTAAGGTGACTTGTGCCAAGCCTGTCACCCTGAAGCTGGAAGGCGCCGGGCTGGATACTCAGGTAGTCACCCCTGACGCAGAAGGTAACTTCACCTTCGATACCTCCAAAATGGAGGAAGGGGAGGCGCTGCTGACCGCCGCCACCGCGGACAAGGAAGTGACCCGTAAAATCCGCCGTCTTGCCCCCAGCGGACATATGACAGCGTGGATTTCTGATGGCAAGATGATTGTGGACGGCGAGCCGGTATTTGCCCGCACCATAAGCGCAGTGGGCTGGAAAGGTGGCGAGGCCTTCAAGCGTAAGTATGAGGCAGACAACCTCCACGAAACCAGACAGATTAGGGAAGAGGAAGGCTGGGTGCAGCCGGACCGCATTCTTAAGGGCCTTGGATTGCCTGTGTCTGAAACCACCAAGGATGAAATGCCCAGAGAAGAGGTATTCCGTAAGATTGATGAGGTTATCGAAGCGAATCAGGATAGAGATTTTACCTTTTATTACCTTTGTGATGAGCCGGAATGTCGCGCAGTTTCTCCTATTTACCTGAAGCACATTTATGATTACATTGCCGATAAAGACCCCTACCATCTGATTCGGGTTCCCAGCCGTGAATCCAGCAGATATCTGGAAGCCGGAGACTTCTTTGAGACCCACCCTTACATCAACCCCTATACCGACGAAAACGGTAAACGCATTTATGGCCGGCAGTTATCTGATATTGGCAAGTATGTTGATGATATTGCAAAGCTGAATAAGCCGGATAAGTCCATTGGTTTTTACGGTACTTGTTACGCTGCGATGAAAGGCAGAAAGGACCCCTATCCTACCTTTGATGAATACATCTGTAACAGCTGGGTTGGTATTGTTCGGGGTGCAAAAACCCTGCGTCAGTATGCTTATCACGACTTAAATGACCGGGCTCAGATGTACGAAGGCACCCGATACGTGTTCTCAAGCGTGGAGGCGCTGGAGGAACTGATTCTTCACGGCAAACGCACGACCCTCCAAAAGTCGCAGGAAACAGAGTGCTGTCTGTTTGAATACAAGGGCGAAAAGATGTTTGTGCTGGTGAACTTCACCCAGGAGCCCCAGACGATTACCCAGAACGAACTGACCGGCACTTGGCACCACTTCCGTCATAATGAAACCATTACCGGTCCTACCTATGAAATGAAACCTGTTGAGGTGCTCATTGGCACCAGTAAGGTTATGGATGCCGGTATGCCCACCTATCAGGAAACAGCCCAGCTGATTGACAAGCTGGAATACGAACGTACCCATAGTGGAAACCTTCTGTTTGAACGGCAAAAGGATGTAATACTTACTACCTCCGGAACGAAGGATTGGTATAGCAAAATCTTTGACGGCATCCGTGACAACTATGCTTGGTCTCAGGTCAGCGATGGGGACAAGTTCTATGAGGTGGATATCTCTAAAATTAAGCCTGCATTCAATAAGGTTGTCATCAGCGGTTATCATATCGACGATATGGAGCTGAAGGTGAGAAACGGCGACGAACTGACCGTTCCTGCCATTGCTGAAGTACAGACCGAAGAATTCTCCACCACCTTTATTTTGAAGGAAACCATCACACCCGACGCCCTGCGTTTGGAATTCCATCAAAGGATGGTAGAGCTTTACGAAATCGAGGTTTTCAAAGTTTAATCTGCTCATAAAACAAGGCATACAAGTGTATGCCTTGTTTTTGCGCTTTTTACAGAAAAAGCATTGCATATCTGGAATAATCTGCTATAATGACAATGTCAATTTCGTTGATTCAAATCGAATCAAAGATAAGGAGAAAGTAGAAATGAAGCTTTACGACAAGAATTGCATTACGCTTGATGGCCGTATGGATGAGCCTGTATGGGAATCCCTTCAGACCTATACCGGCTTTAAACGAAGCAAGATTAGAGGCGGCGCAGTAGCCCCTGCCCAGACAGAGTTTAAGATTCTGCCCTGTGAAGATCGGATATACATCGGTATTAAATGCCATGAGCCGGATATGGAGTTTGTTAAGAGACTTAACCCCCAGTTGGCTATCTGGACCTGTGACGATGTGGAGATTTTCCTTTCTCCTTCTAACAACCCCTTTGATTTCTATCAGTTTGCTGTTACCTTTGAGGGCCAGACTGCGTCCTTGTTCTATTCTGAAGGCGGCAACATTCAGCCCGACCCCTTTAAACCTGTCTGGAACAGCGCAGTGTATAAGGGTGAGGACTTCTGGTCTTTGGAGGTTGAACTGCCCCTGACTGCATTCTATATGACACCTGCCGACGTGTGGAGCAGCACCTGGCTGGTGAATATTACCCGTACCCGCTGCACCAGAGATGGCAACTCCCACAGACACGCAGGCAGCTCCTGGAGTCCTATTGAGAAGAGCGTTAAGGATTCCAAATGCTACCTGCCCATTGAAGGATTCCCTATGCGTCCTGCAGACAATGACATCCGTATGACTGCTGCCATTGCCAATATCTATGACGAGAACGAAAAGGGCTATGTGGGCACCTTGACCGTCAGAACAGAGAACCCTGAGGATGAGGAGTTCGAGTTTAGCTCTGACTGCGCTGAACCTACAATTGTAAAGCTGAAAAAGGGCAGCAATGAGTTTACTGTACCTTGCTGCTTTGCTGAGTGCAAGCGCTACATTCTTCCCTTGGAATTGAAGCGCCTGCGGGATGGCGTTGTGTTCAAGCGCTTCTATCCGGTACGTATTGACTTTGAAGCGATTAAGCTGAGCTTCACAAAGCCTGAATTCCGCACCAATTTCTACCCCGGCCAGGATTATTCTCAGGTTGTGGGTAAGGTAGTTACCAACAAATCCATCACCCTAAAGCTGGAAGGCGCTGGTTTGGAAACCCAGATTGTCACCCCCGATGCCGAGGGTAACTTTACCTTCGATACCTCCAAGATGGAGGAGGGAGAGGCAATTCTGACTGCTTCTACCGCTGATAAGGTAATCACAAAGAAAATCCGCCGCCTGGCTCCCAGCGAGCATACTATGTCCTGGATCTCCAACGGTCACTTTGTTGTCAATGGTAAGCCTGTGTTCTCCCGTACTATGAGCGCAGTGGGTTGGCACGGCGGCCAGGCTCTGCATAAGAAGTATGAGGCTGATAATCTTCACGAGACCCGGTTTATGACCCAGCAGAGAGGCCGTATACAGCCTGACTTCCTGCTGAAGGATTTAGGTATGCCCCGAAGCAACGCGAATAAGGACGAAAAGCCCTGTCCCGAGATTTTTGAGCAAATGGATCACTTTATTGAGTTAAATAAGGATTCGGACTTTGCTTTCTATATGCTCTCTGATGAGCCGGAGTGCCGTGGCCTGTCTCCCATTTATCTGAAGTATTTGTACGATTACATCGCTGAGAAAGACCCCTACCACGCAATCCGTATTTCCACCCGGAACGCAGACGGATTTGCAGAGTGCGGTGACTTCTTTGAGACCCACCCCTACATCAACCCCTATACCGACGAGAATGGCAAGCGTATTTACGGCCGTCCTCTGAATACGGTTGGTAAATTTATCGATGCGCTCGGCAAGATGAACCGAAAGGATAAGTGCATCGGTTTCCTGGGTACCTGCTATGCAGCTATGAAGGCAAGAAAAAATCCCTATCCCACCTTTGATGAATACATTTGCTGCAGCTGGGCCGGCATCGTCCGTGGCGCTATGACCCTGCGCCAGTATGCCTACCACGATATGAACGACCGGGCCCAAATGTACGAAGGCACCCGCTATGTGTTCTCCTGTGTAGAAGCCTTGGAGGATATGCTGCTGGATGCCAAGCGTACCACTCTGATCCAGAACACAGAGGTGGAATGCGCTCTGTATGAGATGAACGGCGAGAAGATTTTCGTGCTGGTGAACTTTAGTCAGGACGAGCAGAATGTCACACTGAATGAACTGACTGGCACTTGGTACAACTTCCGTCACGGTGGAACTGTTACTGGTCCTACCTTTACTCTGAAGCCTGTGGAAGTGCTGATTGGTACCGAGAAGGTGCGGGATGCCGGTATGCCTACTTATCAGGAGACGGTAGAGCTGATTGAGAAGCTGGAGCAGGAGCGTGTCAGCGGCGGCAGCCTGTTGTTTGAGCGCAATAAGGAGATCAGCTATGCATCTTCTTCCAGTGTTGGCTATACCTCCAAGCTTTTTGACGGCGTGAAGGACAACTGGGCATGGGATCAGGCTAAGGGCGACGACAAGTTCTATGAGATCGATATTTCCAAGATCCAGCCTACCTTCAATAAGGTGGTTATCAGCGGCTACCGGCTGGATGAGATGGAAATCAAGGTCAAAATTGGCGACGAGTATATCGTTCCTGAAACCATTGAGGTACAGAGCGAAGAATTCTCCAAGACTTTCATTCTGAAGGATTCCGTTACTGCCGATGCCCTGCGTATGGAATTCCATAAGCCTGACGGCGTGCTGGTAGAACTGTACGAAATCGAAGTTTTTAATATTTAAACTGTAAAAAATCAAGGTGTGTTATACACCTTGATTTTTTACTATGTGTATTTCTGTAGGTATATCATAAAATGTTTATAAAAATTATATAAAATAACACATTGTACAATATGGATAATCTGTTATAATATTCTTGTCAAATTCTCCTGAAATTGCGGCATATGCAATCGTTCGGGGGGCTGTTATTTTGTGGATAGGGAATCACCGGAAAGGAGATACAATGGAGAGAAAATTGTATAACAAGGATTGCATTACCCTAGACGGTCGTATGGACGAACAGGTATGGGAATCTGTTGAGACATATACAGGTTTTAAGGGCTTGGGGAAAAAGGATATTCTTGCAGATGAACTGCAGACCTTCTTTAAGATTATCCCCTGTGAGGACCGTATTTACATTGGCGTAAAATGTATGGAACCGAATATAGAGCAACTGAAGGCATCTGTTGGCGGCAGCTTTGCCGCAGACTCTGTGGAGCTGTTTCTTGCGCCTTCCGGAAATCCCTATGATTTTTATCAGTTCTTAATTTCTCCCAAGGGAGCGAAGATTTCCATCTACTACGAAGAGGCGGGCGTTATTAAGCCCGATCCCTTTGCTCCTGAATGGAACTATGCCTATTATATTGGCGAGGATTATTGGTCTGCTGAGGTTGAATTGCCCTTTGCCGCATTTTATATGACCTCTCAGGACCGCTGGACGGATACCTGGCTGGTAAATATTGCCCGCACCCAGAATAATCTCGCCGGCGCAAGAATCCACACTACTTGGAGTTACCTGGAAGGTGGCTTCCGAAAGCCCAATATGTTCAATTCTCTGGGCGGATTCCCCGTTCGGAATCCCCGGGACGAGGTCAGCATTACCTCTGCCATTGCCGAAATTAATAAGGAAAACACAGATGGATATTTCGGCAATATGAAGTTAGCTGCCAAGACTGCCTTTGCCGGAAAGTATATCTTTAGCTCTGACCACGGTGAAACTGTGGAGCTGGAACTAAATGAAGGTGTCAATGAATTTTCTGTTCCCTGTTTCTTCCAGGAACTGACTCGCTACAAGGTAGCGCTGTCCCTGACCCGGGTGGAGGATGGCAAAGAATTTAAACGTTACTATCCGGTTATGGTTACATACGAACCCATTGCCATTCAATTCACCTTGCCGGAATATCGCGGTAATTTCTATCCCGGACAGGACACCTCCAAGATTGCAGGCAAGGTGATTTCTGCGCTGCCTGTTACGCTGAAACTGGAAGGCCCTGGTATTGAGACAACTGAACTGACCCCCGATGCAGAGGGTAACTTCCTGTTTGAAACCCCCAATTTTGAAATTGGCGATGCGATTCTCACAGCAACCACCGCAGAGCAGTCTGTTACCAGGAAGATTCGCAATCTCCCCGCCACAGAGCGGATGATGACCTGGATTTCCGGCGGCAATCTGATTGTCAACGGCAAACCCACTCTTCGCCGGAATATGTACGCCGAGTATTATATGGGCGGCGAGGCATTCCGTCGGAAATACGATGCTGACGACCTGCATCAGACCTTGGAGCTTGTCCGGCAGGAAGGTTGGCTGGAGCCTGCGCGAGTAATCAAGGGCGCTGAAGCTCCCGGCGGTGAAGCAATCAAGGACGCGCCTCCCAGCGCAGAAATGCTTGCCCGGGTGGATAAGGTAATTGAAGACAACAAGGATAAGGATTTTGCCTACTATTATATTGTCGATGAGCCTGAGTGCCGTGGTGTTTCCGGAATCTACCTCCGTCACCTGTATCGCTATATTGCGGAGAAAGACCCCTATCACGTCATTCTGTCCGCTAGCCGGAACTGCCGTGAGCTGATTAATATTGCCGACTGGTTTGAAACCCATCCCTATATCAATGCGTATACCGATGCAGAGGGTAAGCGTGTCTATGCCCGTCAGATTGCTTCTATGGGCAAGTTTGTGGATTCAGTTTCCGCGCTGAACAGACCGGATAAATGTATCGGCTTCCTGCCTACCTGCTTTGCGGCGATGAGGAGTCGGAAGGACCCGTATCCTACGCTGGATGAATATATCTGCCACACTTGGGCAGCGATGATCCACGGCGGCAAGACCCTGTGGCCCTACGCCTATCACGATATGAACGACCGGGCCAGTATGTACGAGGGCACTCGTTATATCTTCTCCAGCTTTGAAGCCTTGGAGGATATTGTTCTGCTGGGTAAGCGTACATTCCTGTTGCAAAATGCTGAGGTCGAGGCCGTGTTGTACGAGCTGGATGGGGAGAAGATGTTCGTCGCGGTAAATATGGCCAATGAGCCCCAGCAGATTACTCTGGACGGCATCTGCGGTGTTTGGAACGAGTTCCGCCATAACCGTACCATCTCCGGTAATACCTTTGAACTGAAGCCTCTGGAGGTTCTCATTGGTACCAGCGAGGTAAAGGACGCAAAACTGCCTACCTATCAGGAGGTAGCGGCGCTTGTTGATGCTGAAGAGTATAAGCGTACCCACGGCGGCAGTCTGCTGTTCGACCGCAGAAATGATATTGCCATTACATCCTCCGGTTCTTCCGGCTGGACCGGAAAACTCTTCGACGGTGTACCCGATAACCTTGGCTGGACCCAGGTAGGGGATACGGACAAGTTCATTGAGCTGGACCTGACCAAGGTGAAGCCTACCTTTACCAAGGTGGTTTTGAACGGTTGGCATATCGACGATGCAAAGCTGATTCTGAAAAATGGGGAAGAAGCGATTACTGTGGATGCGGAAGTGCAGACCGAGGAATTTGCTACAGCCTTCTATCTGAAAGAAGCAGTAACCCCTGATGCCCTGCGTTTGGAATTCACCCAAAAGCGGGTAGAACTTTACGAAATCGCAGTTTTCTGATGGTTTAACACCGATCAACCGGACAGTATTTGTATACTGTCCGGTTTTTTGTGGGAAAGATGAGAATACCCATAGATTTTTTTGGGATTATGTGGTATAGTTACTACATATGTAAATCCATATCTATGGATAGAATTCTAAAGGAAGTGTGAAGTGAAATGACAAAAATTGATGTATATTCCGGCTTTTTGGGCGCGGGAAAGACCACTCTGATTAAGAAGATGATTGCAGAGAGCTATGTTGGTCAGAAACTGGTGCTGATTGAGAATGAGTTTGGCGAAATCGGCATTGACGGCGGCTTCCTGCAGGATGCCGGTATCAATATCACCGAGATGAACTCCGGCTGCATTTGCTGCAGCCTGGTGGGTGATTTTGGCAAGGCTTTGACCCAGGTGATTGCTGACTATAACCCTGACCGGATTGTGATTGAACCCTCCGGTGTAGGCAAGCTGTCCGATGTGGTTGCCGCTGTGGAGAAGGTGACTAACGAAAATGTAGTGCTGGACTGTACTGTTGCTGTTGTGGATGCAGGTAAGGTGAAGGTCTATATGAAGAACTTTGGTGAGTTCTATAACAACCAGATTGAAACTGCCGGTACCATTATCCTATCCCGTACAGACAGCATTCCTCAGCAGAAGCTGGATACAGCGGTAGCTATACTCCGGGAGCATAACGACAAGGCTACCATTGTTACCACTCCCTGGAATCAGCTGACCGGCGCGCAGATTATGGAGGCCATGGAAGGCAAGGCGAATGTTGCCGCTGACCTTGCGCAGATGGAGGAGGAACATCACCACCATCATCACCACCAGGAGGAGGGCCATTGTTGCTGCGGTCACCACGGTGAGCACCATCACCACGATCACGAGGAAGAACATCACTGCTGCGGTCACCACGGTGAGCATCACCACCACGACCACGAAGAAGAGCATCACTGCTGCGATCACCACGGTGAGCACCATCACCATGATCACGAGGAACATTGCTGCTGCGGCCACGACCACCACGAGCATCACCACGAACACGGTGAGCATTGCTCCTGCGGTCACGACCACCACGAGCATCACCATCACCACGCTGATGAGGTGTTTACCTCCTGGGGCGTAGAAACCCATAAGAAATTCACCACAGATACCCTCCGCCACGCCCTGGAGGTGCTGGATAGTGGCGCATTCGGTCTGGTACTCCGCGCCAAGGGCATTGTAGAGGGTGAGGACGGCGCATGGCTGCACTTTGACTTTGTCCCTGGTGAAATTGACCTGCGTACCGGCGCAGCAGCCGTGACCGGCAAGCTGTGTGTCATTGGCTCCGGTCTGAATGAAAACGGCGTAGCCGACCTGTTTGGAGTGTAATATGGTACAGATTCCCGTCTATGTGTTTACCGGATTCCTGGATTCCGGCAAAACCAAGTTCATACAGGAAACCCTGGAAGATCCCCGTTTCAATGCCGGTGAGCGGACTTTGCTGTTGGTATGCGAAGAAGGGGAGGAGGAGTATGATTTTTCCACCTACCCCCACCAAAATGTTTTTTTAGAGGTAGTTGACCAGCAAACAGTCACCACCAAACAGCTGAAAGAGCTGGTAAAAAAGCATAAGATTCAGCGGGTAGTTGCAGAACTGAACGGTATGTATCTGGTAGGCGACCTGTACAGCCGCTTTCCGGAGGACTGGGTAGTTGCCCAAGAGGTGATGTTTGCCGACTCCACCACCTTTGTGGCATACAATGCCAATATGCGGAATTTGGTCATGGACAAGCTGGTAGGCGGTCAGATGGTGGTGTTTAACCGCCTGACCCCGGGGCAGGATACCATGCCCTTCCACAAGATTGTTCGCGCTGCCAACCGTAGAATGGATATTCTCTATGACTATACCGACGGCACAACGGAATTCGACGAAATCGAAGATCCGCTGCCTTTTGATATCAATGCTCCGGTGATTACCGTTAACGACGAGGACTATGCCCTGTGGTATCGGGATGTTACCGAAGAACCCCAAAAGTATGACGGTAAAACGGTTAGCTTTAAGGGACAGGTGGCGTTGCTCCGTCGGGATAAAAGCGGTAATATGTTTGCCCCCGGCAGATTTGTGATGACCTGTTGCGCGGACGATATCCAGTTCTGCGGTATTCCCTGTCAGTACGAAAAAGCCAAGGAACTGGAACCCCGTTCCTGGATCGCAGTGACTGCCACGATCCGTGCGGAAAAGCACAAACTGTACCAGGGTGAGTTAGGTCCTGTCTTAACGGCATTGCGGGTAATGCCTGCAGCGCCTGCGGTAGAAGAAGTGGCAACATTTTAACGGAAAGGAGAGCGGCTTATGTATCAGCCTTTGGCAGACCTGTTGCGTCCGGAGAGTCTGGATCATGTCTATGGACAAGAGCATATTTTGGGCAAAGGAGCGGTACTGCGCCGCTTGATCGATTCGGGAAATATCCCCAATATGATTTTCTATGGGCCCAGTGGCACAGGCAAAACTACCGTTGCCAATATTATCGCCAAACAGACCAACCGGACACTGTACCAGCTGAATGCTACCACTGCATCCACTGCGGATATTAAAAATATTGTATCCCAGCTGGATACCTTTATGGCGCCCAACGGTGTGCTGCTGTATCTGGACGAAATCCAGTCCTTTAATAAAAAGCAGCAGCAGTCCCTGCTGGAATATATAGAAAACGGTAAAATCACCCTGATTGCTTCTACCACAGAAAATCCCTATTTTTACGTATTTAATGCAATCTTAAGCCGCAGTACCGTTTTTGAATTTAAACAGTTGTCCCCCGGGGCAGTTCAACAGGCTGTGGAACGAGCCGTCGTCTTCCTGGAAGAGAGAAATGGACTGAAGGCTGACTGTGAAGAGGGAACGCTTGCTTATATTTCTTCTGCCTGCGGCGGTGATTTGCGGAAAGCGCTGAATGCGGTAGAGGTCCTGTTCTCTGCCGGTATTTCCGACGGGAAGACCCTGAAGCTGACCTTGGAGGACGCCAAGGCCGTCACCCAAAAGAGCGCAATGCGGGCTGACCGTGACGGAGATAACCACTATGATTTGCTCTCCGCTTTGCAGAAATCCATTCGAGGCTCTGACCCGGATGCTGCCTGCCATTATTTGGCAAGACTTTTGGAAGTGGGGCAGATGCAGTCTGCCTGCCGCCGACTGATGGTGATTGCCGCGGAGGATATTGGTCTGGCTTATCCTATGATTATCCCCATCGTCAACGCCTGTGTGGATATGGCGCTGAAGCTGGGTATGCCGGAGGCGCGGATTCCCTTGGGAGATGCGACGGTTTTGATGGCTACCAGCCCCAAATCCAATACCGGCCACGTGGCCCTGGATGCGGCATTGGCAGATATACGCAAGGGTAAAACCGGCGATTTCCCCCGCCATTTACAGAATATGCACGCCGACTCCTATACTATGGAGCGGGAACAGGGATATCTGTATCCCCACAGCTTCCCCCACAACTGGGTAAAGCAGCAGTACCTGCCCGACGAACTGGCAGGTACGCAGTACTACACCTATGGTGAAAATAAGCTGGAACAGGCTGCCAAGCAGTACTGGGCAGCCATTAAGGGGGAATAGTATGGACATTCAGTTAGGCGACATTCTCACTATGAAGAAAACCCACCCCTGCGGAGAGAAACAGTGGAAGGTTCTCCGGACGGGAGCGGATTTTCGACTGAAATGCTTAGGTTGCGGACACGAAATTATGGTGCCCCGGTTTAAGGCAGAAAAAAATATTCGTCAGGTCACAAAGAATTCCTCGACAGATTGAAACGGCAGCCGATTGTATCGGCTGCCGCATTTTTTGTTATGGGGGTCAAGTCCGTAGAAATTCCATCAAGGGATAGGGGAATGTGTAGGGAAGTCCGCTGCCCCAAGCGACGATATTTTTTACCCCCGGGGCTTATACTGAAGCCACAAAACAAGGGGGTGGACAGATGACAGCATATATGGACGGCGTATTTTTGCTGAACTTTTTGGTGGATGTCCTTTTGCTTTTTGCAGCGACAAGGCTGTGCGGTTTCCCTGTGAAACTGTATCGGGTGCTGCTTGCCGGGGCATTGGGCGGCATATACGGAGCGAGTTGTCTGCTTCCCGGCTTTTATTTTCTGGGAAATATGCTCTGGCGTATGGTGAGCTTAGGACTGATTGCCGCCACAGCCTATGGCATATCCTTAAGCGCCGCCCGCAGAGGGTTAATCTTTGCGTTTCTGTCCCTGGCGCTGGGTGGCGCGGTGATGGGATTTGACAAGGGCGGTATTGTAGAAATAATCAGCGCTGCCGGTGTCATCACATTGTTATGCTTTATTGGATTCCGCGGCAGGATAGGTGATAGCCGCTATCTGCCTGTGGAGTTATCCTATGGAGATAAGCAGATTCATATTACCGCCCTGCAGGACACAGGTAACACCCTGCGGGATCCCATTACCGGACGGCAGGTGCTGGTGGTGGGAGCGGATGTTGCCCAGCAGCTGACAGGCTTAAGCCCTCAACAGCTGCGTGCACCCATAGAGACCATCGAAAAGCTGCCGGGTCTACGGCTGATTCCCTATCGAAGTGTAGGCAGTAACGGCTTTCTTTTGGCAATCAACCTGCCCAAGGTGAAAATCGGCTCGTGGCAGGGCAGTACCCTTGTAGCATTGGCACCGGATTTCTTAAGCCCGGAGGGGGCTTATCAAGCATTAACAGGAGGGGTTGTATGAATAAATTACTGTTGTTCTTGGCGAAGATCGGCTTGGTAAGAGGTAGAGAACTGTATTACATAGGAGGCGCAGACGTACTGCCGCCACCCCTAAAGGGAGAGGACGAGCAGGCAGCGCTCCTTGCCTTAGAGCAGGGAAACGAAGAGGCAAAGCAGCTGCTCATTGAACGGAATCTGCGGCTTGTGGTATTTATCTCCCGTCGGTTTGAAAACACCGGTGTGAATCTGGAGGACCTGATTTCCATTGGTACCATTGGACTGATTAAGGCAATCAACACCTACCGGCTGGACAAGAATATCAAGCTGGCAACTTACGCATCCCGCTGCATTGAAAATGAAATCCTGATGCATATCCGGAAAATATCCTCCCAAAAAGCCGAGGTGTCCCTGGATGAGCCTATCAATATGGATTATGACGGAAATGAACTGCTTCTGTCGGATATTTTGGGTACGGACGAGGATATGATTCTGCGGCCGTTGGAGGACGATGTGGATTTATGCATCTTGCGGCAGGCGGTAAAGGAACTGCCGGAGCGGGAGCGGGAAATTGTAGTGATGCGGTTTGGTTTGTACGGTCATAAAGAATTGACCCAAAAGGAGATCGCCCAGTATATGGGCATTTCCCAATCCTACATCTCCCGATTGGAAAAACGGATTATGCAGAAACTGCGAAAAGAACTGGTTCGCCAGACAAGCTGCGCATAAAATTTTCTTGCGAAATCAGATTGCCTGTGCTACAATCGATACAGAAATATATCGATATAAATCCGTATCGATTGCAAAGGGTGATTTTGTGGAGAAAAAAGAAATTTCCAAATCCGTATTAAAGCGTCTGCCTATCTATCTTTCCTATTTGAAAAGCCTGCCTGAGGGCAGTGCCGAGCACATTTCTGCAACCGCTCTTGCCAATGCTTTAGGAATGGGCGAGGTGCAGGTACGAAAGGATTTGGCGATGGTATCCGACGGTGGCCGTCCCAAAATTGGCTATCATCGGGAGCATTTGATGGAGGATATCAACCAGTTTCTGGGTTATGACAATACCACGGATGCTATTTTGGTGGGTGCCGGCAAGCTGGGTCAGGCGCTGCTTGCCTATGGCGGTTTTGAGGAATATGGCCTGAACATCGTTGCAGGATTCGATTTAAAACCCCGTACAGACAGAATAGAAGAGGGAAAACCCATTCTCCCTATGGAAGAACTGGAAAGCTTTTGCTATGCCAATAAAATTCTGATGGGTATTATCACTGTGCCGGCAGATCAGGCCCAGCAGGTATGCGACAAAATGATCGCCTGCGGTATTAAGGCTGTTTGGACCTTTGCGCCCGTCCATCTGGATGTGCCGCCACATATTCTGGTGCAGAATGAGAATATGGCAACCTCCCTTGCCCTTCTTTCCATGCACCTCCAGGCGCAGATTAAAGAGAAGAAATAAAAATTATCCCGAGCCGTTTGGCTCGGGATAAAATGTTATTTAGCAGGCTTAAAGCTGTCCTTCAGGCTGACAGAGCGGTTAAATACCAAATGCTCTGCAGAGGAGTCCTTGGAGTCAGGGCAGAAGTAACCCAAACGCATGAACTGGAAGGAGGCAGGTGCTTTTGCGTTTGCCAGGCTTGCCTCGACCTTACAGCCGGTGAGAACCTCCAGGGAATTGGGATTCAGACAGGAGATAAAGTCCTTACCGGAGGCATCGGGGTCAGCATCGTCAAACAGATTAGAGTACTGACGCACCTCGGCATCACAGCAGGTTTCTGCATCCACCCAGTGAATGGTCGCACCTTTAATCTTTCGGCCGTCAGCGGGGTCACCGCCCTTGGATTCGGGATCATAGGTGGCCAGAACCTCGGTCACATTGCCGTTTTCGTCGGTAACACAGCCGGTACACTGAATGACATATGCACCCTTTAAACGGCACTCCGGTCCTTCGGGGTACAGCCGCTTATACTTGGGAACAGGCTCAGCCAGGAAATCGTCTGCCTCAATCCACAGATTCCGGGAGAAGGAAACCTTACGAGTGCCATCCTCCGGACGGTTGGGATTGTTTTCAACTTCAAACTCCTCGGACTGACCCTCGGGATAGTTGGTGATGGTCAGCTTCACGGGTTTAATAACTGCCATTACACGCTGAGCAGTTTCGTTCAGATCTTCCCGCAGGCAGTGCTCCAGGAAAGCGTACTCAATGGTGTTGGGGGACTTGGCAACGCCAACCCGGTCGCAGAAATTGCGGATAGAAGCGGGGGTATAGCCACGGCGGCGCAGACCGCACAGGGTAGGCATACGGGGATCGTCCCAACCGGAAACACGGCCTTCTTCCACCAATTGACGGAGCTTTCTCTTAGACAGGACAGTGTGGTCAATACCCAGTCTTGCAAACTCAATCTGACGGGGATGATGGGGAACAGAAACATTCTCCACAACCCAGTTATAAAGAGGTCTATGATTCTCAAATTCCAGAGAACACAGAGAATGGGTGATGCCCTCCAGCGCGTCCTGAATGGGGTGCGCAAAGTCGTACATAGGGTAGATGCACCACTTGTCGCCCTGACGGTGGTGATGCATGTGACGAATCCGGTAGATAACCGGGTCACGCATATTAAAGTTGCCGGAGGCAAGGTCAATCTTTGCCCGGAGGGTATACTTGTTGTCCTCGAACTCACCGGCCCGCATACGGGCAAACAGGTCAAGACTCTCCTCAATGGGTCTGTCCCGGTAGGGAGAGGTAGCGGGGGTGTTCAGATCGCCCCGGTTTTCCTTAAACTCCTCGGGGGTCAGCTCACACACATAGGCAAGCCCCTTCTTGATCAGTTCTACCGCATATTCGTAGTCCTTTTCAAAGTAGTCAGAGCCGTAGTAGAACCGATCGCCCCAGTCAAAGCCCAGCCAGCGGATATCTTCCTTGATAGCCTCTACAAACTCCACATCTTCCTTTGTGGGGTTAGTGTCGTCCATACGCAGGTTGCAAAGACCGTTATACTTCTCGGCAGTGCCAAAGTCAATGATCAGCGCCTTGCAGTGACCGATATGCAGATAGCCGTTAGGCTCCGGAGGGAAACGGGTATGCACAGTCTGACCGGCATAGCGGCCGCCCTCTGCAATATCCTCATCAATAAAGGCGTGGATGAAATTTTTACTCTCGGTGATTTCAGCCATCGTGTAAGTCCTCTCTTTTGGAAAATTTGGAAATATTATAACCCATTCTCACAATTTTTGCAACTGCAAACCAATAGGAAGTGGCATTTTGCAGTATATTTTTTTGGCAAGATGACGAAATTGTAAATTTCACGAAACAAATCCGGAATTTTTAGAAATTTTAGTTGTCAATTTGCCTGTTTTATATTAAAATAGGTGAGAAAAGGAAGGAGTGGTTTTGCTTGTCTGAAATTAAGTATAAGCGGATTCTGCTGAAAATCAGCGGAGAGGCTCTGGCGGGAGAAGCCCACAGAGGTCTGGACTTTGAAATTGTCAATTCTGTCTGCCGTGTGATTCAGAAATGTGTGGACGCGGGTGTCCAGCTTGGTCTTGTGATTGGCGGCGGTAACTTCTGGCGTGGTGTGAAGGACGGCGCAGATAAAATGCAGCGCTCCCACGGCGATGCTATGGGTATGCTGGCGACAGTTATGAACGCAATTGCAGTTGCTGATGCTTTGGAAAAACACGGTATGGACGCGAGAGTTTTGTCCGCTGTGGAAATGAATAAATTCTGTGAGTATTTCACCCGGGATACCGCTGACCGCTACTTAAACGAGGGTAAGGTGGTCATCTTTGCCGCAGGTACCGGCAACCCCTATTTCTCCACGGATACCGGCGCTGTGCTCCGTGGCGTGGAAATTGAAGCCGATGCCATTCTGATGGCCAAGAACGTGGACGGCATCTATTCTGCCGACCCCAACGTAGACCCCACCGCCGTAAAGTTCGATAAGCTGACCTATGACGAGGTTTTGACCCGTCATCTGAAGGCAACCGATACCACTGCTATGACCTTGGCGATGGACAACCATATGACTTTGGTGTGCTTTGCACTGAAAGACCCTGAAAATATTTACCGTGTAGCCTGTGGAGAGGCCATCGGAACGACTGTTAAGGAGGACTAACTATGAGCGTAGATTTTAGTGAATACAGCAAAAAGATGGATAAGAGCCTGGTGCACCTGGCCGAAGAGTTTGACGCTGTCCGCGCAGGCCGGGCAAACCCCAAGGTTCTCGACCGCATTACTGTGGAATACTATGGAACGGAGACCCAGCTGAACGGTGTAGCTACCATTTCCTCTCCCGATGCCCGTACACTGGTGATTCAGCCTTGGGATACCACCCTTTTGAAGGAAATCCAGAAGGCAATCCTGTCCAGCGAGTTGGGTATTAACCCCCAGAATGACGGCAAGGTCATCCGCCTAATTTTTCCCCAGCTGACTGAGGAGCGCCGTAAGGAGCTGACCAAGCAGGTGAAAAAGTACGCAGAGGATGCAAAGGTTGCTATGCGTAATATCCGCCGTGATGGTATGGACTATGTGAAGAAGCTGAAGAAGAACAACGAGATCACTGAGGACGATCAGAAGAAGGCTGAAAAGGACCTGCAGGATATGCTAGATAAGTTCATCAAGAAGGTGGACGATGCCACTGCAGCCAAGGAAAAGGAACTGATGGCAATCTAATTTGCCGTTACAGGGGGTGCTTGCACCCCCTTTTCACTACTATTTTGAAAGGAGTCAGCGATGGCACCTTCTTACCTTGAGAATAAACTGCCCGTCCCGCGGCATATTGCTATTATTATGGACGGCAACGGTCGCTGGGCAAAACAAAGGGGGCTACCCCGTACCGCCGGTCATAAGGCAGGCGCGGAGGCTTTCCGTAAAATTGCAAATTACTGCCGTGACATTGGCGTGGAATATCTTACAGTCTATGCCTTTTCCACCGAGAACTGGAAACGCTCGGAAGAAGAGGTTGGCGGCATTATGAAGCTGCTTGGCGCTTATTTAAAAGAAGCCCTGCGGGACATGGAGAAAAATCGTGTCCGTTTCCGGTTTTTCGGTGACCTGTCCCGGCTGTCACCCCAACTGCAAAAACTGTGCAACGAGGCGCAGACACGTTCCGGACAGTATGATGTACAGGTGAATTTCTGCTTCAATTACGGCGGACGGGACGAACTGGTTCGGGCGGCAAAGACCTTTGCGCAAGAGGTAGCGGACGGTAAACGTAAGCCGGAGGAACTCACCGAGGAGCTGCTTGCGTCCTACCTGTATTCTGCCGATGTGCCGGATCCGGAGCTGATCATCCGCCCATCCGGCGAAATGCGAACCAGCAATTTCCTGCTGTGGCAGTCTGCTTATTCTGAGTATGTATTTCTGAATGTCCTGTGGCCGGACTTTGGCCCTGCAGATCTGGACGAAGCCATTGCCCAATACCACCGGCGTAACCGCCGTTTTGGAGGTGTGTAAGCTGTGAAAACCCGAATTATTGCTGCGGCAATTTTACTGCCGCTGTTGTTGGTGGTAGTTTTACTGCTGCCCAAATTCTGCACCGCCATTGTGTTCGGTGTGATGGCAGCCATCGGCGCCCGGGAGCTTTTATCCGGCACCGGTTTGATGACCCAAAACCGCCTGGTATCCTATGCTATGATTATGGCATTTTTCGTGGTCCTTTGGAGCAGTATGTGGACGGTATACTCCCTGTTTCTGCTGGGCGTACTTGCCTTTGCCTGTATGCTGTTGGGAGAATATCTCGTTTGCCACAACTCCCTGACCTTTGAAAAGGTAGCGATTATTTTTGTGGCAGGCTGGCTGATACCCTTCCTGCTGGGCGCGGTGGTGCGGATTTATAACCAGCTGTTTGGCCGGGTATTTATCCTGCTGCCCTTTGTAATTGCATTTTCTTCCGATACATTCGCCTATTTTACAGGCCGTTTTCTTGGTAAGCATAAGCTTGCCCCGGTTATCAGTCCCAATAAGACCGTGGAAGGTCTGTTGGGCGGTCTGTTGGGCGCAGTGCTGTGTGTAGCAGCCTACTGCTTTGTGATGGATAGAGTCCTGCATTTGCAGGTAAATTATATGTACGTGCCGGTTTACGGTATTCTGGGCAGCTTGGGCGCTGTGTTTGGCGATTTGTGCTTCTCTGCAATCAAGCGGGAAACCGGTATCAAGGACTACGGAAATCTAATTCCCGGTCATGGCGGCGTTTTGGACCGCTTTGATTCTATGGTTGTAGTTGCTCCCTTGGTGGAATTACTTATGCTATATATCCCAATGGTGGTGAAATAAGATGGTACAGTGCGTCAGTATTCTCGGTTCTACCGGTTCCATCGGCCGGCAGACCTTGGATATTATCGACAATTTGCATATCCCCGTAGCGGCGCTCACTGCCGGCTCCAGCGTGGAGCGAATGGCAGGGCAGTGCCGTAAGTACCGCCCTGCGTTGGCGGTTATGGCAACGGAGGAAGCAGCGAATCAGCTGCAAAAAGAAATCTCCGACCTGCCTACCCGTGTTAGCTGGGGAGAAGAGGGGCTCATTGAAGCTGCAACCATTGAAAATGCCGACTGCGTGATTACTGCCGTGGTGGGTATGGTAGGCTTGAAACCCACTCTTGCGGCAATTCGGGCCGGCAAGCGAATTGGTCTTGCCAACAAGGAGACTTTAGTCTGCGCCGGCGAGCTGGTAATGGCTGAGGCAAAGGCCTGTGGCGCAGAAATTATCCCTGTGGACTCCGAGCATTCCGCAATTTTTCAGTGTCTGATGGGCAGCCACAGCAAAGAAGAAATCAAGCGGATTATTCTGACCTGTTCCGGCGGTCCGTTCTTTGGAATGGATAAAGAGCAGTTGAAAACCGTCACAAAGGCAGACGCTTTGCGCCACCCCAATTGGAAGATGGGCGCAAAAATCACCATTGACTGCGCGACCCTTATGAATAAGGGCTTGGAAGTCATTGAGGCAATGCGCCTGTATGACCTTCCGCTGGAGCAGGTGGACGTGGTGATCCACCGGCAGAGTATTGTCCACTCTATGGTGGAATTCACCGATGGCGCTGTGATGGCTCAGCTTGGCGCGCCGGATATGCGCCTGCCCATTCAGCTGGCAATGACCTATCCGGAGCGAAAGGAATGCCCTGTAGACGCCCTTGACCTGCTGACCTGTGGCAGTCTGACCTTTGTACAGCCGGATATGGATGCCTTTCCTTGCCTTGCCTTGGCCCGGAAATGCGCGAAACTTGGCGGCACTGCCTGCCCTGCAATGAACGGCGCCAACGAAGAGGCGGTTGCTATGTACCTGAACGACGAAATCGGTTTCTACGACATCTACGATTTGGTGTCCAAGGCTGTGGATGCAGTTCCCTTTATCCAGAATCCTACCTTAGAGCAGATTTTGGAAACTGACCGCTTGGCGCGTCAGGCAGTTCGTATGGCAAAATAAGTAACGAGGATTATTATGACCATTTTATTTGCAATTTTACTGTTTAGTTTTTTGATTTTTGTTCACGAGTTGGGACATTTTGTTGCAGCAAAGCTGTCCGGTGTCCGGGTGAATGAATTTGCTATGTTTATGGGACCTGCTATCTTTAAAAAGCAGGTAGGGGAGACCCTGTATTCTATTCGTTGCATCCCCATCGGCGGTTATTGCGCCATGGAGGGGGAGAACGAAGATACCGATGATCCCCATTCCTTCCAAAAGGCAACCTGGTGGAAACGGCTGATTATCCTGGTCGCCGGCTCTTTTATGAACTTTGTCACCGGTCTGCTGATTTTTCTCATTGTCTTTGCGCCTGCTAAACAGTTTGTTATGCCGGTAATTGAATCAGCAGAGACCGGCTGCACGGTTGTGCGGGAGGATGGTCTCCACGTGGGGGATGAGATTCTCTCTTTGGACGGTGAAAAGATTTTTGTTCAGTCGGATTTTTCCACCATTCTATACCTGAATCCCGGCGATACCCACGACATTGTGGTAAAACGTAACGGAGAAAAGCTTGCCTTTGACGACTACAAAATGGAAAAGCACCTGTTCCCCGGAGAGGAAACAGAACGCTTTGGCTTTAGTTTTTCTGTTGTTGATGCTACCTTTGGCAATAAGCTGCAGTATGTATGGAACACCGCATTGAATGTAATTCGAAATGTCCGGCTGAGCCTGCAAATGATGTTTACCGGACAGGCGGGTCTTTCCGATATGACCGGTCCTGTGGGTATTGTGCAGATGATGTCCGATACGGCAGAAGCAGCTCCCACCAAATTAGATGCAGTCCTGAATGTGCTGTATATCGGCGGTTTCTTAGCCATCAACCTGGCGGTTATGAACCTGCTGCCCATTCCTGCGCTGGATGGCGGTCGGGTGGTTGGTTTGCTGCTGACAGTTGCCATTGAGAAGATTACCCGGAAAAAACTGGATGCAAAGTACGAAGGCTATATCCACGGCATCGGTATGGTATTGTTGCTTGCGCTGATGGGCTTGATTCTGTTCAAGGATATATTCGTGATTTTTAAGAGGTAAACTCTATGACCAAACAAATTATGGTGGGCGGTGTTCCCATTGGCGGCGGCGCTCCTGTGGCAATTCAGTCTATGCTGAATACCAAAACCACAGATGTGGAAAGCTCTTTAGAGCAACTAAAAAAGTTAGCCTCTGCCGGCTGTCAGATCGCCCGTTTGGCAGTGCCTAATAAACAGGCGGCTGAGTCCTTTGGGGAAATCTGCAGGAAATCCCCCTTGCCCTTGGTGGCAGACATTCATTTTGATTATAAGCTGGCGCTGTTGGCGGCAGAGGGGGGCGCATCCAAAATTCGCATCAACCCCGGCAATATCGGCGGTGAGGAGAACGTGCAAGCGGTGGTTGCTGCCTGTAGGGAGCGGAATATCCCCATTCGCATTGGAGTCAATGGCGGCAGTCTGGATAAGAAGCTGCTGGAAAAGTATGGACACCCTACGGCGGAAGCCTTGGTGGAGAGCGCATTTCAGCATCTGGAGCTGTTGGAAAAATACGGATTTTATAACACCTGCGTGTCTATGAAGTCCTCCCACGTGCCCACCATGGTGGCCGCAGCCCGGCTGTTCCGGAGTAAATGCGACTATCCTATCCACATTGGCGTTACAGAAACCGGCCCTGTCCGTATGGGTCTTATGAAATCCGCCATGGGCATTGGCGCCCTTTTATTGGACGGAATCGGTGATACCATACGAGTAAGCCTCACCGACGACCCGGTGGAAGAGGTCTATGCCGCAAAAGACATTCTGAAAGCCGCAGGCCTTCACAAAGAGGGCGTGAATATCATTTCCTGCCCCACCTGTGGACGAACACAGATTGATTTGATTGGCCTTGTCAATCAAGTTGACGAGGCGCTAAAGGACTGCCAAAAGCCGATCACCGTGGCGGTTATGGGCTGCGTGGTCAATGGACCGGGCGAGGCAAGAGAAGCCGATATCGGCATTGCCGGCGGAGACGGCTGCGGTATGCTCTTTGAAAAAGGCCAGCAGATTTGCAAGCTGCCTTACGACGAGTTGCTCCCGGCGCTGCTAAAGAGAATTGAAGCAATGTAAGAGGACATTATGAGTGAGCAAGTAACCTTTCTGAATATGTTTCCGGACTATGCGCCGCCTGAAGCCTTGCAAAAGGCGCTTTCTCAGGCGGCCATTGCTGCTGCGGATATTGACCCCAAAACCCGTACAGTCAGCATTGCAGTCCACTCGGAAATCTATATGCCGGGCAGACTCCTGGAGCAGGTTCAAAGGGAAATTGCCACCATTTATGGTCTTGAAAAGCTGGAGATTTCCGCAACCTACCCCAGTCAGCAGCTGACCCAAATGGACCCGGAAGACATCAGAGACCTGTTTATTGCGCAAAACTCTATGAGCCGCGGCTCATTGGCAGGCGCCCGCTGGGAGTGGGAAGAGGGGAAGCTGCATATCTACCTGAAAGCCAATGGCAAGGACGCCTTGCTTGAGGCAGTTCCTGTTGTTACCCGTCAGTTGCAGGAGCAGTTTGCTACCCCTGTTTCTATCGAGATTCACCCGGGAGAAACCCTGGAAGGACAGGCTCTGTTTGATGCTATGGAGCAAATGCGGGGTAGTATCTTAACCAATCTTCCCCAAACCCCTGTTTTTCAGAAGAAAGAACAGACAATGGAAAACAACCCAGCCTTCTTTGGCAAAGCCTTTAAGGGAACGCCTACCCCTATGCGGGAACTGAATCTGGATATGGGTAGTGTCATTGTTGAAGGCAGAGTATTTAGCGTTGAGCATAAGGAACTGAAAAAGCGGAACGCGTGGGTCATCAATTTCTCCATGACCGATAACTACGGCTCTGTGCAGATTAACCGCTTTATGGAGAACAATGAAGCAAAACCTATTCTGGAAAATGTAAAAGTCGGCTCCGTGCTGAAGGTGCAGGGCAGACTGCAAATCAACCAGTTCGACAACGAGATGGTGCTCCGTCCTATGGCTATGATGCCCGGCACGATGGAAAAGCGAAAAGACAATGCCGCTGGGGACAAGCGTGTAGAGCTGCACCTGCATACCATTATGTCCAATATGGATGCGCTGACCAATACCAAGGACGCTATTAAGCAGGCAGCTGCCTGGGGACACCGTGCGATTGCCATCACCGACCATGGCTGCTGCCAGTCCTTTACCGACGCGCTCCATACCATCGAGGATTGGAAGGGCGCGCCCAAGGTTGCCGGCACAGACGAGGATATTAAGATCCTCTACGGCTGTGAAGGCTACTATGTAAACGATGTAGACGACCGAATTGTTGTTCATGGTACCGGCGATATGGCCTTCGATGAGCCTTACGTCGCCTTTGACTTGGAAACCACGGGACTTTCTTCCCGTAACGATAAAATCATTGAAATCGGCGCTGTTTTGATGGAAAACGGCAAAGAGCTGGACCGCTTCCAGACGTTTGTTGACCCCGGACAGAAGCTGCAGAAAGAGACTGTGGAACTGACCGGCATTACGGATGCCATGCTCCGCGGGGCGCCAAAATTAGAGGAAATCTTCCCTGAATTTTTGAAATTTGTAGGCAATCGGGTACTGGTTGCCCACAACGCAGATTTTGATACCGGTTTTATCCGCGCAGCCTGTGAAAAGCTGGGATATGACTATACCTTTACCTCTGCCGATACATTGGTGCTGTCTCAGAACCTGATGCCCCACCTGAATAAATTTAAGCTGGACGTGGTGGCAAATGCTCTGAGCTTGCCGGACTTCAATCATCACAGAGCTGCTGATGATGCGGTAACCTGCGGCCACATTATGGCAAAGCATTTGGAAAAACTGACAGAAATGGGCGTGTCCAGCCTGCAGGCAATCAACCCTGTTATGGAGGGACTGCGGTCGAAAAACCAAATCGGAAACCGCCACGCCCGCCACATTATCCTGTTTGCTAAAAATCAGCTTGGTCTGCGGAATCTGTATGAGTTGATTTCTCTTTCCAATCTGGAGTATTTCAAGCGTCAGCCCCGTATGCCCAAATCTGAGATTCTCCGTCTGCGGGAGGGGCTGATTATCGGCTCTGCCTGCGAAGCTGGCGAACTGTTTCAGGCGGTGCTGGACGGCAAGAGCTGGGATGAACTAAAGCGCATTGCATCCTTCTATGACTTCCTGGAAATCCAGCCCATCAGCAACAACGCCTTTATGCTGGAAAAAGGAATCGCCAAGGACGAGGAGCAGCTGCGTGATTTTAACCGCACTATCGTCCGCCTTGCCGATGAACTGGGTAAGCCCGTAGTTGCTACCGGTGACGTACATTTTCTCAACCCTGAGGATGAAATCTTCCGTCATATTCTGCTGGCAACCAAGGGCTTTGATGACTGCGATCGTCCCAACCCCCTGTATTTCCGTACCACCGACGAAATGCTCCGGGAATTTGCCTATCTGGGCGAGGAAAAGGCATATGAGGTGGGTGTCACCAATCCCAATCTGATTGCGGATATGTGCAATACGATGCGGCCTGTGCCCCATAACCTGTTCGCCCCCACGATTGAAAACTCCGTGGAGGATTTGAAGGAACTGGTGTACGGTAAAATGCACCGGCTCTACGGTGAAAATCCCCCGGAACTGATTCGCAAGCGTATTGATACAGAACTGAACGATATTATCACCTGTCACTATGACGTGATTTATATGTCTGCCCAAAAGTTGGTGCAGAACTCCCTGGAACACGGTTATTTGGTAGGCTCCCGTGGTTCGGTTGGCTCGTCCATTGTGGCATTTATGTCGGGCATTACGGAGGTTAACTCCTTCCCGCCCCATTACCGCTGTCCTAACCCGTCGTGTAAGCATACTACCTTTGACGTACCGGAAGGCTATGAGTGCGGCGCCGACCTGCCGGATGCAGTCTGTCCCAAATGCGGCACACCCTATGCAAAGGAAGGCTTTAACATCCCCTTTGAAACCTTCCTTGGCTTCGGTGGCGACAAGGTGCCGGATATTGACCTGAACTTCTCCGGTGAATATCAGGCCAATGCCCACGCATATTGTACTGAAATGTTCGGAAAATCCCATGTTTTCCGGGCAGGCACCGTGGGTACGGTGGCAGAAAAGACTGCTTACGGCTACGTAAAAAAATACCTGTCCGAACGGGGACAGGCGGCAACCTCCGCAGAGGTTAACCGGCTTGCTGCCGGCTGCGTAGGCGTACGCCGTACTACCGGTCAGCACCCCGGTGGTCTGGTGGTCATCCCTCAGGAGAACGAAATTTGGGATTTCTGTCCGGTACAGCACCCGGCAGATGACCCCAATTCCGACCAGATTACCACCCATTTTGAATACCACTCCATGGAAGAGAATCTCCTGAAGCTGGATATGCTGGGTCACGATGACCCCACAATGATCCGTATGATGGAGGATATGACCGGGGTGGATGCCAAGACCATTCCCTTGGACGATAAGCAGACCATGTCTATCTTTACCTCTTCCAAGGTGCTGGGCTACGAGAACGATAAAATCCTCGGACCTACCGGCGCGGTGGCTGTGCCGGAGTTTAACACCCGATTTACCCGCGGTGTTCTGTTGGATACCAAGCCGGAGAAGTTTGACTTCCTGGTGCGTATTTCCGGCTATACCCACGGCACGGACGTGTGGCTGGGCAATGCCAAGGATTTGATTGTGTCGGGAACAGCGAGAGTGGACCAAACCATTGGCTGTCGTGATGACATTATGATTTACCTGATTTCCTGCGGCCTGCCGGAAAAACGCGCCTTCAAGATTATGGAGGCGGTGCGTAAGGGCAAGGGTTTGCCCGATGGGGCAGAGGAGGAGATGAAGGCTGCCGGTGTGCCGGACTGGTATATCGGTTCCTGTAAGAAGATTAAGTATCTGTTCCCCAAGGCCCACGCGGTGGCCTATGTTATGATGGCGTTCCGCATTGCGTGGTTTAAGGTAAACCATCCCTTGGCTTTCTACTCTGCTTACTTCTACCGCAGAAGCCAAAAGGGCGGCTTTGATGCGGTGATGATGACCGGGGGTATGGATATGGTCCTTGCCAATATTAAGGCCATCGAATCCAACGAGGATGCCACTGCCAAGGATGAAGATCTGTTGACCACCTTGGAGGTCGTATATGAATACTATCTACGTGGTTTTGAATTTGCCCCTATCAGCCTGTATGAGAGCCACGCCACCAAGTTTCTCATCAAGGACGGCAAGCTGATTCCGCCCTTTGTGGCAGTGCCCGGCCTGGGTGAAACTGCTGCTTGGGATTTGATGCACGGCAGAGAGGGTAAAACTTTTATTTCCATAGAAGAGGTGGCGGCAGCCTGCCCCAAGGTTTCCAAAACCCATATGCAAATGCTGAAAGAGGCGGGCGCCTTTGGCGATCTGCCGGACACAAGCCAAGTAAACCTGTTCGACAGTTTTTAAGGAGGGCTACAATGCAAGATATCGGAATGCAGTTTCATATTCATTGCAAAGAGGGAGATGTAGGTAAATACTGTTTTCTCCCCGGAGACCCCGGTCGCTGTGAAGCGATTGCATCCTACTTTGATAACCCTGTGCATATCGGTATGAATCGGGAGTATAACATCTATACCGGCACATTACTGGGAGAGAAAGTTTCTGTCTGCTCTACCGGCATTGGCGGTCCGTCCGCATCTATCGCTATGGAAGAACTAGCCGCCATTGGCGCAGATACCTTTATCCGCATCGGCACCTGCGGCGGTATCCATATGGATGTGCTGCCCGGTGATGTGGTGGTGGCAAACGGCGCCATCCGCTTCGAGCATACCTCTTTGGAGTATGCGCCTATGGAATTTCCTGCCGTACCCGACTTTGATATTACTGCGAAGCTGAAGGCTGCCAGTGAGGATTTGGGCTATCGCACCCACGTGGGTGTGGTGCAGTGTAAAGACTCCTTCTATGGCCAGCACAGTCCGGAGAAAAGCCCTGTTTCCTATGAACTGCTCCAAAAGTGGGAAAGCTGGAAGCGACTGGGTGTAAAAGCCAGTGAAATGGAATCCGCGGCGCTGTTTGTCGTGGCGGCAGCATTGGGTGTCCGCTGCGGCAGCTGTTTCCACGCAGTGTGGAATCAGGAACGGGAAAAAGCCGGTCTTGCCATGCCTATGACCGAGGATACCACCGGTGCAATCCGGGTAGGTGTCGAGGCAATGAAGCGGATTATCGCCGCTGATAAAAAACAATAAAAGGAGAACCTATTATGTCTGAACTTCGTAATCGCGCTGAGATTCCCGTAGAGGATACCTGGGCGACAGAAGATATGTATGTAAGCGATGCCGCTTGGGAAGAGGAACTGGCTACCCTGGAACAGGATAAGGAAGCACTGGCAGGCTTTGCCGGCAAGTTGGGTGATAGTGGAAAGACACTTTATGATTACCTGTACCGCAGCGAAATGACCGATGTAAAGGCATCTCTGCTGGGTAACTACTGTATGCGCAAAAGCGACGAGGACACCCGCAATGCCACTTATCAGGCAATGACCGGTAAGTTTATGAGCGTTGTGGTTGCCTTAGGCGCAGCCCTTAGCTTTGACACCCCGGAGATTATGGCAATTTCCGACGAAAAGCTGGATCAATTCTATGCTGAGTGTCCTGAATTGGAGCGTTACCGTCGGTATTTGACCAACCTTCGCCGAAAGAAGGATCACATCCTTTCTCCTGCGGAGGAAAAACTGCTGGCGGCTGCCGGTGAGCTGTCCCAGGCGCCGGACACCATCTACGGTATGTTTGCCGATGCAGATATCAAGTTTGCCGATGCTTTGGACGCTGAGGGCAATCCCCACACCGTCAGCCAGGCGACCTTTGTACCCATTCAGAACGGTCCGGACCGGGTGCTGCGGAAAAATGCCTATGAGAGCCTGTATAAGGGTTTTGCCGATTTCAAGAACACTGCCGCATCTATTCTGAACGACCAGATCAAGCAGCTGAAATTCTTCGCTGAGGCACGGCACTATGCAAATGCCTTCGAGGCATCTCTGGACAATACCAATGTGCCTACTTCTGTGTACCTGAATCTGATTGATACGGTGCACAAGAATATGGACAAAATGCACCGCTATGTCCGCCTGCGGAAGAAGATGCTGGGACTGGACGAGCTGCATTTCTACGATGTATATGCGCCTTTGGTATCTGAGGTGGATAAGAAGATTCCCTTCGCGGAAGCAAAGCAGACTATTTATGATGCTTTGGCGCCTATGGGTGAGGAGTACCGCAAGATCCTGAAAGAGGGTTTTGAAAACCGCTGGATTGACGTATATCCCAATGAGGGTAAGCGCAGCGGCGCCTACTCTGCCGGCGCAAAGGTGCATCCCTATGTGCTGATGAATTACTCCGGCACACTGGACAG
>JAZSAD010000106.1:0-2484 GCA_045601715.1 Faecousia sp. | reverse complement strand
GACAAGGAACTGTCCGATATGGTGGCAGAGGCTTTTGACAATGCGTGGATTGACTTCTACCCTCGGGACGGCAAGGCCGGCGGCGCATTTTGCTCCGGTGTGGAGTGTTTGGGCGAGAGCCGCATCCTCACCAATTTTGACGGTATGTTTACCGATGTGGTTACCCTGGCCCACGAGCTGGGTCACGCCTTCCACAATCTGTGTATCCGCGACCACCGTACCTTGAACCACGACTATTCTATGCCTGTGGCAGAGACCGCCTCTACCTTTAATGAGTGCGTGGTGATGGCATCTGCTATTGAAAAGGCAGCCGATAAGGAAGAAAGAATAGCGCTGATCGAATCCCAGCTGCAGGATGCTACCCAGATTATTTGCGACATCTATTCCCGTTACCGCTTTGAAACCGCGGTATTTGCCAATCGGGAGCAGCAATTTATGCACGCAGATACCCTGTGCAACCTGATGACGGAAGCACAGAAGCAGTCCTATGGCGACGGTTTGGACGAAAACTGTATGCACCCTTATATGTGGGTCTGCAAGAGCCACTACTACGGACCTACTTTTTACAATTTCCCCTATGCCTTCGGCGGCTTGTTCGCACGCGGTCTGTACGCCCAGTACGAAAAAGAGGGCGCGGCCTTTGTGCCGAAGTATAAAAAACTGCTGTACACCACCACCGTGGCAACTGCCGAGGATACCGCCAAGGTGGCGGGTATCGACCTGGGCGACAAGGAATTCTGGCGCAGCGCTCTACAGACCATCGCAGACCAAATCGACCTGTTCTGCGCCTTAGTGGAGGAATAACTATGGAGAATATTCAGAAATTACTGGATTTCCTGAACAAGGCCCACAGCGTTTACCACGCAGTTGCCCTGATTCAGAAAGAATTGGAGACCGCAGGATACACCAGCCTGTCGGAAACCGACAGCTGGAATTTAAAGGCGGGCGGTAAGTACTATGTTGTTCGTAACGGCAGCGCAGTTCTTGCCTTCCGTGTGCCGGAATCCCCCAAGGGCTTCCTTATTACCGCATCCCACGCCGACCGCCCCTGCTTTAAGGTGAAGGAAAACGGCGTAGCCGAGGGCGCATATACCCGTCTGTTGGTGGAAAAGTACGGTGGTGCATTGATTTCGCCCTGGCTGGACAGACCCCTTTCCGTTGCCGGTCGAGTACTGGTGGAAACGGAAAAGGGTGTGGAAAGCCGCCTTGTGGATGTGGACAGAGATCTGCTCCTGATGCCCAATGTGGCAATCCATATGAACCGCGCCGCCAATGACGGCTACAAGTGGAATCTGGCAACGGATACCATTCCGCTGCTGGGCGATAAGAAGTCCACCAAGAAATTCTGGGATGAGATAGAGGCCCTTGCCGGCGGCAAGATTCTGGGTCACGACCTGTATCTGTATGTGCGGCAGAACGCTTCCCGTTGGGGACTGAATAACGAGTTTATCTCCGCTCAGGCAATCGATGATCTGGAATGCGCCTGGGGCTGTATGGAGGGATTCCTACAGGCAAAGGAAACGGCCCATATTCCTGTATTGTGCGTCTTTGACAGCGAAGAGGTTGGCTCCGGCTCTTATCAGGGCGCAGCTTCCGATCTGCTGGAAAGCACCCTCGGCCGTATCTGTGCTGCTCTCGGCTTGGAGAAAAACCGTCAGCTTGCCGGCTCGTTCTTAGTATCTGCCGACAATGCCCACGCCCTGCACCCCAACCACCCGGAGTATGCCGATGCTGCCAATGCCCCGGTGATGAACGGCGGTGTGGTGGTGAAATTCAATGCCAACCAGCGCTATACCACCGACGGCCTGACCTATGCGATCTTCCGGAAAATCTGTGAAAAGGCAAATGTGCCGGTGCAGACCTATTGCAATCGGGCAGACCTGCCCGGAGGCTCTACCTTAGGTAATGTATCGCTGTCCCAGGTGGCAGTCCCCAGCGTAGATATCGGTCTTGCCCAGCTGGCTATGCATTCCTGCTACGAGACCGCCGGTGTGGACGATGCGCTGTACCTGGAAAAGGCCGTGGCCTGCTACTACGGCATCCGTCTGCGCCGCAACGGGGAGGACCGTTGGGAAATTAGCTAAAATCCGGCAAAATGCACAAAAACCATAGGTAAAAACTGTAAGAAACCACCATTGCAGAACTGCCGTGTTTATGGTATCATTATAGCATCCGGGCATAGGGCATTCTACTCCACTAATTAGGTGCTCTGTGTCACAAAAGGAGGAAAAATAAACAACCGTTAGACTCACGGTGCGGCAGTGTGGAGACCTGTCGTAATACCCCGGCTGTATTACCCGGCCGCGGTGAGAGTATATGCGAGGAGTCGGTATACTTAGAGTCGTGCATTATGGCAAGTTTGTCCCTGAGAAACATCAAGAAGATCTACCCCCACAACAGCGATGACGTCAAGGCCAACAAGAAGGCAGAGCGTAAGCGCAAGAAGAATGGCGAGGAGCCTGAAGTCAAGAAGGTTAACCTGCA
>JAZSAD010000105.1:0-7443 GCA_045601715.1 Faecousia sp. | reverse complement strand
ATATTCCCAATACTGTGAAAAAGGCTATGGCGGTTCTGCGGAATTTGGACGTGGATATTACCAATCTTCACGCCCCCGGCACGAAAAATATGATGCGCGCCGCTTTGGAGGGCCTGACCCGTGAGGACGGCACCCGTCCTCTGCTGATTGCTGTAACTCAGCTCACATCTACAGACCAGGAGAGTATGGAGAAGGATCTGCTCATTGAAAAGCCCATCGACCAGGTGGTTATGCACTATGCTAAGTGCGCCGAAGAGGCAGGTCTTGATGGTATCGTATGTTCTCCTCTGGAGGCAGGCAAGGTGCACGACACCTGCGGTAAGAACTTCTTGACCGTTACCCCCGGCGTCCGTTTTGCTGACGGCGATGTGGGTGACCAGAAGCGTGTTATGACCCCTGCCCAGGCAAAGGAAATTGGCTCTGACTATATTGTAGTGGGCCGTCCCATCACTGCTGCAGCCGATCCCGTAGCTGCCTACGAGCGCTGTGTTGCCGAATTCTGCGACTAAATACCGTGTCATTGCGAACCAGTGCGCACACTGGTGTGGCAATCTCCAAAGGAAAACTAACATAGAAGGAGAACAAAAATGGAAGCCTATAAAAGAGAGTTTATTGAGTTCCTGCAGGAAGCAGGCGTGCTGAAATTCGGTGATTTTACAGCCAAATCCGGTCGTAAGATTCCTTATTTCGTCAATGCCGGTATGATCAAGACCGGCGGCCAGATTACCAAGATGGGTGAGTTCTACGCCAAGGCTTATTTCGACAAGCTGGGTAAGAAGCAGGCAGTTTTGTACGGACCTGCCTATAAGGGTATTTCTTTGTCCATTTCCGCTGCAGTTGCTCTGTCCCGGAATGGTTTGAATGTGCCCTTCTTCTTTAACCGTAAAGAAGTGAAGGATCACGGTGAGGGTGGCACTTTTGTTGGTTATGTACCCCAGGCAGGGGAGGAGATCGTCATCATTGAGGACGTTATCACCGCCGGTACTGCCATCCGTGAATCTATGGAGATTCTCAAGCATCTGGATAACACCAAGGTCATTGCTACCTTCATTATGGTTGACCGGAAGGAAAAGGGCCAGACAGACAAGGGCGCTATGCAGGAAATTGAGGAGCAGTTCGGCTTCCCTGTATACTCCGTTGTAGATGTCTACGATATTATTGAATACCTGGAAGAAGACCCTGCTAACGAAGAAAATGTCACCCGCATCAAGAACTATCTGGCTGTGAACGGAGCGAAATAAATGAGAAGCTTAATTGACATTGTAGATTTTTCTGTTGAAGAGATTCAGCAGCTGCTGGAAACTGCTTGCGATATCAGCGAAAACCCTGCCAAATATGCAGATGCCTGCCGTGGCAAAAAACTGGCAACCCTGTTCTTTGAGCCTTCCACCCGTACAAGACTGAGCTTTGAAGCAGCGATGTACGAGCTGGGTGGCAATGTGCTGGGCTTCAGCGATGCCGGTTCTTCCTCTGCGTCCAAGGGCGAGAGTATGGCGGATACCGCCAAAATGCTCTCCTGCTATGTGGATATTATGGCAATCCGCCACCCCAAGGAAGGCGCTCCCTATGTTGCTGCTACCAATGCATCCATTCCCGTGATCAATGCCGGTGACGGCGGTCATTGCCATCCTACCCAGACCTTGGCAGATTTGCTGACTATCTATCGTGAAAACGGCAGACTAAACAATCTGACCATCGGTTTTTGCGGCGACCTGAAGTACGGCAGAACAGTCCATTCTCTGATTTCCGCTTTTGCCCGATATGAGAATATCAAATTCGTTTTGATTTCTCCTGAAGAACTGAAGCTTCCCAAGTACGTGAAGTATGAGGTTCTGGACAAGTGTGGAATGGAGTACGTGGAGACCACATCCTTAGAGGATGTAATGCCGGAGTTGGATGTTCTGTACATGACCCGTATCCAGCAGGAGCGGTTTGACAGCTTTGACGAGTATGAGCGACTGAAGGACAGCTATGTACTGACTCCCGAAAAAATGGCCGCCGGTAAGCCTACTATGCGTGTGCTGCACCCGCTGCCCAGAGTGAATGAGATCAGCGTCAAGGTGGACGAAGACCCCCGGGCTGCTTATTTCCGTCAGGCGCTGAATGCAAAATATATGCGGATGGCGCTGATTCTCAAACTGCTGAAAGAGGCAGAAGAGGGCAAGCAAATGGAGAGAATCAATGCTGTGGAAGACAACCGCTTGGTCTGTGACAATCCCCGCTGCATTTCTTCTACCGAGCAGGAGCTTCCCCACAAATTCAAGCTTGTGGATGAAGAGCACGGCATCTATCGTTGTATCTATTGTGAGGCGAAGAAAACCCTTGGTTGATATCTTTCACAAATCGAGGGATTGAAAGCCAAAGATTCGTGTAAAAAACAGAGAATTCAACAGCTTCTCTTGACACAAAACGGCAGCCGTGATAAACTGTTTTATGTAATGAGAATCGTTCTTTGCGACTGACGGAAATGTGGAGTACCACAAGGGAACAAAGAATGTAATTGCCGACCGTCTGGGCGCATTTGACTAAAGTTAGGGTCAAGTGCGCCCTTTTTCGGTAGTAGGAGGAAACATATGAAAAAAGTAGGTATTATTATGGGCAGTGACAGCGATTTGCCCATCGTACAAAAGGCTGTGGATATGCTGAAGAGCCTGGAAATTCCCTATGAGGTACATATCTACTCCGCCCACAGAACACCCGTTGAGGCCCATGACTTTGCGGTGAATGCAAGAGCCAACGGTTTTGGCGCAATTATCTGCGCTGCCGGTATGGCTGCTCACTTAGCCGGCGCAATTGCCGCCAACACGACCTTGCCTGTCATCGGCATTCCCTGCAAGGGCGGTATGATGGACGGCTTGGATGCACTGCTTTCCACCGTTCAGATGCCCACTGGCATTCCGGTTGCTACCGTTGCCATTAACGGCGCCGGCAATGCTGCATTACTCGCGGCTCAGATGATTGCCGTCGAGGATCAGGAGCTGGCTGTAAAGCTGGATGCCAAGCGTAAGAGCGATGCCCAGAAGGTCCTGCAGAAGGACGCGGACATTGCTGCAAATCTGTAATTTTTGAGTAACAAACTCATCACAATAAAGGAGAAATTGATTATGGAACATAAACTGCTTTACACCGGTAAGACCAAGAATGTTTACGAACTTCCCAACGGCAACTGCCTGCTGCTGTTTAAGGACGATTGCACCGGCAAGGACGGCGTGTTTGATCCCGGCGAGAACTCCGTCGGTCTGACCATCGAGGGCGTGGGCGATGTAAATCTGCGTATGTCTATTTATTTCTTTGAGAAGATCAATTCCGCCGGCATCAAGACCCACTATGTGTCTGCCGACTTGGCAAACACCACTATGGAAGTTCTGCCCGCCAAGGTATTCGGTAAGGGCCTGGAGGTTATCTGCCGTCGTAAGGCTGTAGGTTCCTTCTTCCGTCGTTACAATGAGTACTGCACCGAGGGCCAGGACCTGCCTTACTATGTAGAAACCACCTTCAAGAACGATGCGCTGGGCGATCCTCTGGTTACCAAGGACGGTCTGGTAGATCTGGGCGTTATGACCGCAGAGCAGTACGATTCCCTGAAGGCGCAGACCCAGGCAATCACCAAGATCGTTGCTGACGACCTGGCTGCTAAGGGTATGGAGCTGTACGACATTAAGTTTGAGTTTGGTTACGATCCCGAGGGCAATGTAATGCTCATCGACGAAGTCGCTTCCGGCAATATGCGTGTCTATAAGGACGGTCAGTATATTGATCCCATGACCCTGAACAAGCTGTTCTTTGCCTAATTTTTGATTAAGGAGTTTGCCCCATGGGAGGATTTTTTGGCGTTACATCCAAGTCCGATTGCATGATGGATGTGTTTTTCGGCGTTGACTACCATTCCCATTTGGGTACCCGTCGCGGCGGTATGGCTGCATGGGACCCGGAAATTGGTTTACAGCGGAAGATTCACAGCATTGAGAATTCTCCGTTCCGTACCAAGTTTGAGCATATTTTTGACGAAATGCAGGGCACATCTGTCATTGGCTGTATCAGTGATTCTGATCCTCAGCCCATGCTGATTCGCTCCCATTTGGGAACCTATGCTATTACAACGGTTGGTATCATCAACAATGCCAATGACCTGATTGAGCAGGTGATGGATAACCACGGCGGTTACTTTGACGCGATGACCGGCGGCAGAGTGAATTCTACCGAACTGGTAGCAGCCCTGATTAACCGGAAGGAGAATTTTGTTGCGGGTATTCAATATGCCCAATCTGTGATTGACGGTACGGCAAACATTTTGATTTTGACCGATAAGGGCAGCCTGATTGCTGCCCGTGACCGACTGGGCAGGATTCCGGTTCAAATCGGCAAGGATGATCTGGGCTATTGCGCATCCTTTGAGGAGTTTGCCTTTACAAAGCTGGGCTATGAAAAGGTCTGTGAGTTAGGACCGGGAGAAATCGTGGAATTGACTCCGGACGGTATGACACAGCTTGCCGCTCCTGGCGATAAGATGAAGGTTTGCGCCTTCCTGTGGAGCTACTACGGCTATCCTACCTCTACTTATGAGGGTATCAATGTGGAAGCAATGCGTTACCGTAACGGCGCTGCCATTGCTGAACGGGATATGGAAAAAGGCCGCAGTATGGATATCGACTATGTAGGCGGTGTTCCCGATTCCGGTACACCCCATGCCATCGGCTATGCCAACCGCACAGGAAAGGCATTTGCCCGGGCATTTATCAAGTATACGCCCACTTGGTCCCGTTCCTTTACACCTGCTAAGCAGTCCGACCGGAAGAAGGTTGCGAAGATGAAGCAGATTCCTGTCCACGATTTGATTAAGGGCAAGAAGCTGCTGTTTGTGGACGATTCCATTGTCCGCGGCACGCAGTTGCAGGAAACCGTTGAATTCTTATATGAAAACGGCGCCAAGGAAGTACATATGCGATCTGCCTGCCCGCCCATTATGTACGGCTGTAAATATCTGAACTTCTCCCGTTCCACCTCCGATATGGACTTAATTTCCCGTCGGGTAATTATGGAACTGGAAGGGGAAGAAGGCTTTCAGCATATAGAGGAATATGCCGACGGCAATACAGAGCGTGGCAAGAAAATGCGCAAGACAATCTGTGAGAAATTTAAGTTTGCATCCCTTGGATTCCAGACAGTGGATGGTGTCGTTAAGGCCATCGGTATGGAACCCTGCAAACTGTGTACCTACTGCTGGAACGGCAAAGAATAAAGAAGGAGAAACATATGGATCATAAGAATTCTCAATCTGCCAGTTATGCAGCTGCTGGTGTGGATATTGTTGCCGGTTATCAGGCTGTTGAGCTGATGAAGAAACATATCAAGCGCACCAAGAACGAGGGTTGCCTGGACGATGTAGGCGGCTTTGGCGGCTGCTTTGGCCTGAATATTGCCGGTATGGAGGAGCCTGTTCTGGTCTCCGGTACTGACGGCTGCGGCACCAAGGTGAAACTGGCAATCCTGATGGATAAGCACGATACCATCGGTATCGATGCCGTTGCAATGTGTGTCAATGACATTATCTGCTGCGGCGCAAAGCCTCTGTTCTTCCTGGACTATATTGCCTGCGGCAAGAACTATCCTGAGAAGATCGCTACCATTGTGGGTGGTGTTGCAGAAGGCTGTGTCCAGTCCGGCGCAGCGCTCATCGGTGGCGAAACCGCAGAGCATCCCGGTCTGATGCCCCTGGAGGACTATGACCTGGCGGGCTTTGCTGTTGGCGTTGTAGATAAGAAGAAGATTATCGACAATACCCGTATGGCAGAGGGCGATGTGGTGATCGCACTGGCATCCACCGGCATTCATTCCAATGGCTTCTCCCTGTGCCGTAAGGTGTTCGATATTGATAACAATCCTGCCGAGCTGTATACCGCTCGTGAAGAGTTGGGCGGCAAGAGCGTAGCCGAGGCTCTGCTTGTGCCTACCCGTATCTATGTAAAGTCTGTACTGGCTCTGCTGGAGCAGGTGGATGTAAAGGGCATCTCTCATATTACCGGCGGTGGCTTCTATGAAAATATTCCCCGTTCCATCCCCGATGGACTGGGCGCAGTGATTGAAAAGTCTGCTGTTAAGGTGCTGCCAATCTTTGATATGATTGCAAAAACCGGCAATATCCCCGAGCGTGATATGTTCAATACCTACAATATGGGTGTTGGTATGAGCATCGTAGTCAAGCCTGAGGAAGTAGACAAGGCGCTGGAAATCCTCACCGCTCACGGTGAGACCGCCTATGTGATCGGTAAGATTGTGGCCTCTGACGAGAAGATTACCATTGTGTAAGAGAGGGTAGGGAATGGATAAAGCGAGAATTGCCGTTTTGGTATCCGGTGGCGGCACCAATTTGCAGGCACTCATTGATGCCCAGGCAAGCGGTGTGATTCACAGCGGAGAAATTCGCCTTGTGATTTCCAACAATGCGGGTGCCTATGCGCTGGAAAGAGCTGCGAACGCAGGAATTGCCACCGAGGTTGTCCTGAAAAAAGAACTGGGCAGTCAAGCCGCCTTTGAAGAGAAAATCAAGGAATTGCTGACAGTCAATCAGATTGATGTGATTGTCCTTGCAGGCTTTATGTCCATCCTCAGTGAAGCCTTTACATCCTGTTATCCCAAGCGGATTCTCAATGTCCATCCGTCCCTGATTCCGTCCTTTTGCGGTGAAGGCTTCTATGGACTGCGTGTCCATGAGGCCGCATTGGATTATGGCGTGAAAGTTACCGGCGCAACCGTTCACTTTGTGAACGAGATTCCCGACGGTGGAGAAATTATTCTCCAAAAAGCCGTGGAAATTCAGCCGGACGACACCCCTGAAATCCTGCAAAAACGGGTCATGGAACAAGCAGAATGGAAGATTTTACCTGCGGCTGTGGAGCAGGTTTGCAGTCTCTTGTAAGAAAGGAATATTACGATATGAATGTTTACGAAGTAGGTTCTCTTGCTGAAAAGCTTTCTACCAATGTATATCCCGGCCGCGGTATTGTGCTGGGTGTAACCCCCGACGGCACAAAGTCCGTTGCTGCTTATTTTATTATGGGCCGCAGCGTCAATAGCCGTAACCGTGTGTTCGTGCAGGAGCCGGACGGCATCCGCACCGAGGCTCACGATCCCAGCCTGATGAAGGACCCCCATTTGATTATTTACCACCCTGTCCGTGAGGCTGGCTGTGGCCTGATTGTTACCAACGGTGACCAGACCGATACCATTTGGGAATACCTTGCCAAGGGCGAAAGCTGGGAAGCGGCTCTGCGCACTCGTTGCTTCGAGGATGACGGTCCTAACTGGACACCCCGTATCTCCGGCCTGCTGGCTGGCGACGGCAGCTACAAGATGTCCATTCTGAAGTCTGCTGATGCTGAAGGCTCTGCCTGTGCAAGATTCTTCTATGAGTATCCTGCAATTGCCGGCCTGGGCCACTTTATC
>JAZSAD010000104.1:0-3760 GCA_045601715.1 Faecousia sp. | reverse complement strand
TTTCTTTTCTCTCCTTATTGATGGCAATATATGGTCGCATCGACAGTCGATGTGGGTTTACGAAGTTAATAGCTTGTGTGTAGGGGTCGATGCCCACATCGACCCGTTACGGGTGGTGCTGCGTAAAAGGAAGGGCCGATGTGGGCATCGGCCCCTACCTTTGCGTCGTGATAAGATTACTTGTCTTCCAGACAAGCAATGCCGGGCAATTCTAAGCCTTCCAGGAATTCCAGGGAAGCGCCGCCGCCGGTGGAAATGTGGGTGATAGCGTTTGCGAAGCCCAGCTGCTCACAAGCTGCTGCGGAGTCACCGCCGCCGACAATGGTCACAGCGTCGCTGTCAGCCAGAGCCTGTGCAACAGCGATGGTACCCTTTGCCAGAGTGGGGTTCTCAAATACGCCCATAGGTCCGTTCCAAACAACGGTCTTAGCAGCCTTTGCAGCAGCAGCGAACTCTGCGCAAGCCTTGGGACCGATGTCCAGACCCATCTGGTCAGCGGGGATAGCGGTGCAGTCAACGTAGTCAACAGGAATTTCAGCATCAATGGGGTTGGGGAAGGAAGCGGCAACAGCGGTGTCAACAGGCAGCAGCAGCTTCACGCCCTTAGCCTCAGCCTTAGCCATCATTTCCTTGCAGTACTGAAGCTTCTCGTTGTCAACCAGGGACTTGCCAACAGTGTAGCCCTGAGCAGCCAGGAAGGTGTAAGCCATACCGCCGCCGATGATCAGGGTGTCGACCTTCTCCAGCAGATTGTTGATAACATTCAGCTTGTCGGAAACCTTAGCGCCGCCCAGAATAGCGACGAAGGGACGCTCGGGGTTGGCCAGAGCCTTACCCATGATGGAAACTTCCTTCTGTACCAGATAGCCGGAAACAGCAGGCAGGTAGTCAGCAACACCGGCGGTAGAGGAGTGAGCGCGGTGAGCAGTACCGAAAGCGTCATTTACAAAGATGTCAGCCAGGTCAGCCAGAGCCTTGGACAGCTCGGGGTCGTTCTTGGTTTCACCGGCGATGTAACGGGTGTTCTCCAGCAACATCACATCGCCGTCCTTCATAGCAGCGGCTTTAGCCTTGGCGTCCTCGCCGGCTACGTCGGCAGCCATGATGACTTCTTTACCCAGCAGCTGGCTCAGGCGGTCAGCAACAACCTTCAGGCTCAGCTCGGGCTTCCATTCGCCCTTGGGCTTGCCCATGTGGGAGCACAGGATCACCTTAGCACCCTTCTTTACTAAGTACTCGATGGTGGGCATAGCAGCCACAATCCGCTTGTCGGAAGTGATCTTGCCGTCCTTGGTGGGAACGTTGAAGTCGCAGCGGCACAGAACCCGCTTGCCGGCTACTTCAATGTCTTCGATAGACTTCTTGTTGTAGTTCATTGTTATTCCTCCATATTGGTTATTTACGCATTTTACCGAAGTCCTGCAGGTGAGGAAAGTCCAGCTGCCGCAGGGCTTCAAACACGGTGATTGCCACCGCGTTACTCAAATTCAGACTGCGCGCCTCTGCGCGCATGGGGATTCTGACACAGCTGTCATAGTGCTGTTCCAGGAAATCTTCAGGCAAGCCCTTGGTCTCTTTGCCGAAGAACAGATAGCAGTCATCGCTAAACGCGGCTTCGGTGTAGCTTTTGGGCGCCTTGGTGGATAAACACCACATCTGCCGGACATCATTCTTAGAAAAGAAATCCTCCAGATTTTCGTAGTCCCGGACGTTCACCAAATTCCAGTAGTCCAGACCGGCCCGTTTGACAGCCTTTTCTGAGATGTCAAAACCCAGCGGACGAATCAAATGCAGATTGCAGCCGGTGGCGGCGCAGGTACGGGCAATATTACCGCAATTCTGAGGAATTTCCGGCTCTACCAGTACAATATTCAGCATTTTCGTCACCTCAAAGTATCTGATTTTTGATCGCCAAACTATTGTATGATAAAAGCGCCGTAAAATCAATCAAAAAATTCCAAAAAAATGAACTTTTTATAGAATTCACATAAAAAATATGCCCCGGCGTTGGATTTTGTGGAAAATGCGGACGGGAGGTCAAGCCGGGATTGACATTTGGCCTGTTTTATGAGAAAATAAATCGAAAAAATGAACTGTTAAGGGGACTTTTAGTATGATGCAATCCAGAACCCATACCTGCGGAGAGCTGCGCCTTTCCAACGCAGGACAAACTGTTACCATCGTCGGTTGGATGGAGAACGTCCGTGAAGTAGGCGCCAACTTCGCCTTTGTGGTGCTTCGTGACTTCTACGGCACTACCCAGGTGGTTATCGAGACCGAGGATATGATGAAGGCCATTAAGGGCCTGAACAAGGAAACCACCATTTCCGTCACCGGCACTGTCCGGGAGCGTGAGAGCAAGAATCCCAAGCAGGCAACCGGTGAGATTGAGGTTGTTCCTACCGAGATCAAGGTGCTGGGCAAGTGTATCCACAACAGCCTGCCTTTCGAAATCAACAAGAGTAAGGATGCAGACGAAAATGTTCGCCTGAAGTACCGGTACCTGGACCTGCGTAACCCTGCCGTGAAGCAGAACATCATTCTGCGCTGCCAGGTGGTGGCAGATATCCGCCGTCGTATGACAGAAAAGGGCTTCCTGGAGATTACAACACCCATTCTGACTGCATCCTCTCCCGAGGGCGCCCGTGACTACCTGGTGCCTGCTCGTAACCACCCCGGCAAATTCTACGCCCTGCCCCAGGCTCCTCAGCAGTTCAAGCAGCTGCTGATGACCTCCGGCTTTGATAAGTATTTCCAGATCGCCCCCTGCTTCCGTGATGAGGACGCCCGTGCTGACCGTACCCCCGGTGAGTTCTACCAGCTGGATATGGAAATGTCCTTTGCTACTCAGGAAGATGTGCTGAGCACTTTGGAAGAGGTGCTGGGTCCCGTGTTCCAGAACTTCGGCAAGTACGAAAGAGTTTCTCCATGGCCCTGGCGTCATATTCCCTTTAATGAGGCTATGGAGCGCTACGGCTCTGATAAGCCCGACCTGCGTATTGACCTGGAAGTGCAGGATATTACCGCTGAGGTGGCCGGCTGTGAGTTTGGTCCTTTCCAGAATGCAACCGTCAAGGCGGTAGCTGTGGATAACTTCACCGAGGGCAGAAAGTGGATTGACAAGCTGCTGAATGATGTAGAGGTACAGACCGGCAACAAGGCCTGCTGGATTAAAGTTGACGAGAACGGTCAGTTTACCGGCGGTGTTGCTAAGTTCCTCACTGACTATACCGCAATCCTCACCGAAAAGCTGAATCTGAAGCCTGGCAGCTTCGTTTGTATGGCAGCCGGAAAGAAGACCGCTGCCCAGAAGACCGCCGGTGTGATCCGTACCATGATGGGTCGCCGTATCCCCGGTCACTTCGACGAAGACCAGTACGCTATGTGCTGGATCGTGGACTTCCCTATGTACGAAATGGGTGAAGAGTCCGGCGAGCTGGAATTCTGCCACAACCCCTTCTCCATGCCCCAGGGCGGTATGCAGACTCTGCTGGATGCCGAGGGCGATACCGAAAAGCTGCTGGCTATCAATGCAAACCAGTACGACCTGGTGGTTAACGGTTATGAATCCGCCTCCGGCGCTGTCCGTAACCACGACCCCGAAATTATGGTCAAGGCTTTCCAGATGGTTGGCTTGGGCGAAGAGGACGTGAAGGCCAAGTTCCCCGCTATGTATAACGCCTTCACCTACGGCGCGCCTCCCCACGCAGGCGCAGCCCCCGGCATTGACCGGATTGTGATGCTGCTGTGCGGTGAGGAG
>JAZSAD010000103.1:0-12799 GCA_045601715.1 Faecousia sp. | reverse complement strand
CGGAAGACCTTTTTCCGTGCCATGTCCTTCTGGGCAGGTTTCAAAAGCTGTCAGGTTCACTACGATGTAGCAGACCGGGTCTTTGGTACCACCAAGTGGTCCTTCTTTAAGCTGGCCCGTTACGCCATCTCCAATATTGTTTCCTACAGCACAAGACCCCTGACCATTGTCAGCTATATGGGTGTTATTTCCCTGCTGGCCGGTGTGATTGTGGGTATTCAGACACTGGTGCGCTGGGCAAGCGGCAAGTCCCTGGAGGGCTTTACCACCGTCATTTTGCTTCTGCTGTTGCTGGGCGGCGGTATTCTGCTGGGACTGGGTATCATCGGCGGCTACATCTCCGCTATTTATCAGGAGGTTAAGCACCGCCCCCGGTATGTAGTTCGGCAGGACACAGAGGAGCTGGCAGAATAAGATGGCAAATTTAAAGAAACTATTTTATAATCACCGGGAAATCCTGCTGTATATATTCTTCGGCGGATTTACCACCGTTGTCAGCATTGGATCGTTTGTTCTCTTTGACAATGTTCTTCATATCCACGAATTGATTGCCAACGCTCTGTCCTGGATTTTTGCAGTGGGCGTAGCATATGGCACCAACCGACGGTGGGTGTTCTGCTCCAAGGCAACCGGAAAGGCTATGTGGACGGAAGCCTGCGCTTTTTACGGCGGACGGCTTTTTACCCTGGGTATTGAAGAGGGCGCGCTGTTGGTGTTTGTCACCTGGTTGGGTATGAACAGTACCGTCATCAAATTGGCGATTCAGTTTGTGGTCCTCACCGGCAATTATATCCTGTCAAAATTCTTGATTTTTCGAAAAAAATAAGAGGCGTGTTGCAACACGCCTCTTTTCTTATTACAGGGGAACGGGAACAAAGCCGTCCTTGGTGAGAATATGCCGCTCGGTGTAGCCGCACTCCCGCAGGAGCTGTTTGGATTCCTCAAAATGGATGGTCATATTTTCCTTCTGGTGGCAATCGGAGGAAATCACAACGCCAAAGCCTAACCGCTTCATTTCCTTGATAATAAAGGGATCGGGATAGGGTGTGGTGCGGTAGCCCCGGGAAATTGCGCCGGTATTTACCTCAAAATAAGGGATTCTTCCCGCCAATGCTTCCGCTGCCTCAATGGCTGCATAACGGTATTCCTTGCTGGTGGAGTCAAAGAAATGGATACTGTCCCGGTGCTTGGTAATCAGATCAAAGTGACCGATGATATCGCAGTCGCCAAAATCCGGGAGCCATGCCAGCTGGCGGTAATACTCCTTGGCGAAAGCATCGCCGTTACCGGCAAAATGCTCATCGATCATTTTTTGGAAATGCTCAGCAATGCCGTCAAACTCATAGTCCACCCCGTCAAACCGCAGGCCGTGGACAGAGCCAATCACATAGTCATAACCCTCAGGCCGCTCCGGACAGCACAGGTCAAATTCCAGTCCGCAGAAAACGTCAATCTGATCGCCGTATTTTTCCTTCATCCGGGCAATTTCCTTCCGGTATTCCTTGGTGCTCTCCAGTGACATACTGTAATAAGCCGCATAGGGCATATAGCAGTGGCCGGAAAAACCGATGGCGCCAAAGCCGTTTTCGATGGCATATTGCACCAGCTCCTCCGGCGTATTTTTACCGTCGCAGAAGGTGGTATGCTGATGTAGGTTCTGTAAGGTATTCATACCGCATCTCCTCATTCCATTTCCCTTTATTATACTTACTTTTTTCCGTGGGTCAACCCATTTTTCCCTTTTCCTTGCTTTTTTATGGAAATATGATATGATAACAAAAATTCTGTATCGGAGTATTCTATGAGCAAAACCTTAAATATGACACAGGGACGTCCCCTGTCCCTGCTGATTCGCTTTTCTCTGCCTCTGATGTTTGCCAATATGTTTCAGCAGCTGTATACGGTTGTGGACACCGCCATTGTGGGCAGGGGCGTAGGTATGGCTGCCCTGGCTGCGCTGGGTGGCGTGGACTGGCTGAACTGGATGATGCTGGGCATTGCTCAGGGATTCACCCAGGGCTTCAGCGTGCGGATTTCCCAAAAATTCGGTGAAGAGGACTGGAACGGACTGCGGCGGTTTATGGGGCAATCCGCAGTTATTACAGCTGTTTTGGCGCTGGTATGCGTCCTTGTGGGGCAGTTGGCGCTGCCTGTGTTCCTTGTATTTTTAAGAGTTCCGGCAGAGCTGTCCGGGATGGCAAGTCTGTACACCCGGATTCTCTTCAGCGGTCTGCCGGTGGTGTTTTTCTTTAACTACTGCTCGGCAATGCTCCGGGCAGTAGGCAACAGCAAAACGCCCCTGGTAGCTATGACTGTGGCAGCGGTGGTCAACATCATACTGGACATCGTCGCCGTATTTGTATTAAAGTGGGGCGTTGCCGGCGCGGCTATCGCTACGCTCCTGGCGCAGTGTCTGTCCGGCGGTATTTGTCTGGTAAAGATCTGTCGCACACCTTTGCTGCGGTTTACAAAGAAGGATCTGCTGCCTGACCGTAATGTGCTTGGCAACCTGATGGGGATCGGCAGTCCCTCCGCTGCCAAGAATATGATCATTGCCATCGGCGGTATGGCGGTAATGGCAGTGGTGAACACCTTCAGCACCCCATTTATTGCCGGCTTTACCTCCACCAACAAGCTCTACGGTCTGTTGGAGATCTGCGCCCTCTCCTACGGCAACGCAGTCATTACCTATGTGGGACAGAACTACGGCGCTATGCGGTTTGACCGGATTCGCGCCGGTATGAAGAGCGCTGCTATTTTGGCGGTGGCTACGGCGGTGGTGATTTCTGCTCTGATGTTCCTCTTCGGCAGGCCTATTACGATGCTGTTTATTTCCACAGAGAACCCAGCTGATGCGCTGGAGGCAGGAAATGTGGCTTACCAATATCTGTGCGTGATGGCATCCTGGCTGCCGGTGCTGTATGTTCTGTATCTGCTGTTTTCCGCTCTGCAAGGGTTGGGAGATTCCGTACGACCGATGATTTCCGGCATTATTGAACTGGTGTGCCGGGTGGGCATTGCCATTGCGGTTGCCTATATCGGTTATGAGAGCGGTATTTTCCTGGCGGAGATTTTCGCCTGGACCGGCGCGGTTGTGTATCTTGGATATCATTTCCGCAAGCGGCTGAAGAAAGGTATATAATAAAACCCCGGAGGATTTTCCTCCGGGGATATTTTTTATAACTGCTGCCAGAGCCAGGGAAGCTGGGTTTCAAATTCGCCGCCGAAGGGGGTGGCCTCCGGGGTGTTGTCCAGCACCCGCTTGACAAAATCTGCCGCCAGCTGGGCGGATTCCATAGAGTCGTGACCTTGCAAATACGCGCCTGCGAACACCGCGCTGAACATATCCCCTGTGCCGTGGAGGGCCTTTGCATTTCGGTCTGTCTGATAGGAGAACATCCCCTCTTCCCTTTGGATACCCACAAAGCCGATTTTGCTTTGGTCGGGTGTCACGCCGGTGATAACCACCGTTTCGGTCTTTCGGCCGCAGAGCTTTTCCAGCATCATTCGGAGCATATGCCCGTCGGTCTGCTCCTGATAAGGCACACCTGTGAGCAAGCAGGCTTCCGTCACATTGGGAAGCACCACATCTGCCATAGCTGCCAGGTCACCCATTACGGATACATGCTCCCGGGTGATACCTTGATACAGCTTGCCCTGGTCGCCCATAGCCGGGTCTAAGATCACCGGGCAGTTGAAGGCGGATATCAGTTCTGCCACCGCTTCCGCCTGCTCCGGGTCGGACAGATAACCAACAAGAATTCCGTCAAACTCTGCGCCAATCTCCTGCAAATGGTTGCAGGTGGGGACAATATCCTCCGTTAAGGAACGGATATGGGGATTGGGAAAGCCGGTGTGGGTGGACAGAATCGCCGTGGGCAACACCGAGCAGTTGATTCCCATCGCAGACAAGATGGGCAACGCCACTGTCAGGCTACACCGTCCTACGCAGGACAAGTCCTGAACAACAAGTATCTTTTTCATATTAAGCAGTGGGAAATCGTGCGCCGATAGCCCCACCGAAATCCTTTCATTTTTTCCTTGTATTACCCTTTTCTGTAGCGTGCTAAGCAGTTTGCAGAGAGCGACTTTTCGGCAAGACAAGAAAAATCACGCAGGGAATACCCGTTGGTATTTTCAAGGGATTTTCCGCAGTATTGACGGAAAGCAGCCTCTGGAAACCTATCGGAGTTCGGTTTCCCACTGCTTCAGTCTTGGCCGGCACGCTTCTTCATCAGCTCACGCATACGCTGGCTGTGATCCAAAGTACGCTTGCGGATTCGCAGGCTCTTGGGGGTGCATTCCAGCAGCTCGTCGTCTGCCAGGAACTCCAGGCACTGCTCCAAGGAGTAGTTCCGGGGAGTTACCAGACGCAGAGCCTCGTCAGAGCCGGAAGCCCGCATATTGGTCAGCTGTTTTTTCTTACAGACGTTGACGGTCATATCCTCGTTACGGCTACAGATACCCACCACCATACCGGCATACACCGGTGTGCCGGGGCCGATAAACAGAGCGCCACGCTCCTGGGCTGCATGCAGGCCGTAGGTGACAGCCTCACCGGACTCAAAAGAAATCAAAGAACCGGTCAGACGGCGCTCTACCTCGCCCTTCATAGGAGCGTAGGAATCCAGCACGGAGGACATAATGCCCTCGCCACGGGTGTCGGTCAAAAATTCGCTGCGGTAGCCAAACAGGCCGCGGGACGGCACTAAGAATTCCAGGCGGTAACGGTTGCCCATGGGGGTCATAGACAGCAGATCGCCCTTACGACGACCCATTTTTTCAATGACGGCGCCCATACATTCTTCCGGCACGTCGGCAACCATCCGCTCAATAGGCTCGCATACCTTACCGTCGATTTCCTTGGTCAGCACACGGGGGGTGGATACGGAGAATTCGTAGCCCTCACGGCGCATGGTTTCCATCAGAATGGACAGATGCATTTCACCACGACCGGCCACATTGAAGGCATCGGTGCCCTGTTCGGTGACATGCAGGGAAACGTCCTTTAGAAGCTCCTTATCCAGCCGGTCACGAAGATTCCGGGAGGTGACAAACTTACCCTCACGGCCGGCAAAGGGAGAATCGTTCACAGCGAAGGTCATTTCAATGGTGGGGTCAGAAATTTTTACAAAAGGCAGGGGCTCGACCTTATCGGGAGCGCAGAGGGTTCTGCCGATAGTGATATCCGCCATACCACTCAGCGCTACAATCTCGCCGGCAGATGCTTCCTGCACCGGCGCTTTGCCCAGTCCGTCATAGGTATACAGAGCAACCACCTTGCCCTTTTGCTTCATATCGGGATTATGATAGTCGGTGATGACCACTTCCTGGTTCACCTTGATGGTACCCCGTTCTACACGACCCACCGCGATTCTGCCAACATACTCATTGTAGTCGATGGCAGAAACCAACAGCTGCAGGGGTGCGTCCTTGTCGCCCTCGGGAGCGGGTACATAGTTGACAATGGTCTCAAACAGCGGCACTAAGTCCTTACCCAGTTCGTCGGGACTGTAAGAGGCGATGCCCTGTCTGCCGGAGCAGAATACGGTGGGAGAGTTGAACTGCTCATCAGTAGCGTCCAGTTCCAAGAGCAACTCCAAAACCTCGTCCATTACCTCATGGACACGGGCATCAGGCTTGTCCACCTTGTTCACCGCCACGATGACCTTGTGACCCAGCTCCAATGCCTTACCCAGCACAAACCGGGTCTGGGGCATAGGACCTTCCGCGGCATCCACCAATAGAATAACACCGTTGACCATCTTCAGGATACGCTCCACCTCGCCGCCAAAGTCGGCGTGGCCGGGGGTATCTACAATGTTGATTTTATAATCCTTATACTGCACAGAGGTGTTCTTCGCCAAAATGGTGATACCACGCTCCCGCTCCAAGTCGCCGGAGTCCATTACCCGGTCCTGGGTCGCCTGGTTTTCCCGGTAGATACCGCCCTGCTTCAGCAGTTCGTCCACAAGGGTGGTCTTGCCGTGGTCAACGTGAGCAATGATCGCAATATTTCTGATTTTTTCCTGAATTGCCATATTGTAGAGGCCTTCTTTCTTCTCAAATGTCAAATTGCCATTTCATCCTAGCATACACTATACCACTTCCCCAAAAAAATTGCAATCAATTTGGCAATATTTTACGAATTTCCAAGGCATTTTGCCCTTGAAAACCTTTTTTCTCTGTGGTATGATAAGATACAACTATATATTCCACCACTATACACTCAGGAGGTTAATTGATATGGCTTATTATTTTCCCGAACCCAGCCACACATTCAGCGAGTATTTGCTGGTTCCCGGCTACACTTCCGAAAATTGCATTCCCGCAAACGTTTCCCTGCGGACACCCTTGACCAAGTTCAAGAAGGGTGTGGAAGAGCCTGCGATCAGCTTGAATATTCCTATGGTTTCCGCTATTATGCAGTCCGTTTCCAATGACACTTTGGCTATCGCTCTGGCCAAAGAAGGCGGTCTGAGCTTCATTTACGGCTCTCAGTCCATTGAATCTCAGGCTGCTATGGTTGCCAAGGTAAAAGGCTACAAGGCCGGCTTTGTGGTATCCGCCTCCAACCTGACTCCCGATGCAACTCTGAATGACGTTCTGGCACTGAAGGAGAAAAATGGTTTCTCCACCGTGGCCATCACCGACGACGGCACTGCCACCGGCAAGCTGATGGGCATTGTCACCGGCCGTGACTACCGGGTAAGCCGTATGGACGGCTCTGAAAAGGTCTCCACCTTTATGACCCCCAGAGAGAAGATGGTTGTCGCCCCTGCTGACACCACCTTGAAGATTGCCAACGACATCATTTGGGAGAATAAGCTGAACAGCCTGCCTATTGTGGATGAAAACGACCACCTGATGTATTTCGTATTCCGTAAGGACTACGCCTCCCACAAGGCAAATCCCCAGGAGCTGCTGGACGACAAAAAGCGTTACTTAGTTGGCGCAGGCATCAACACCCGTGACTTTGCCCAGCGTGTACCTGCTCTGCTGGAGGCTGGCGCTGATGTATTGTGCATCGACTCTTCTGAGGGTTACTCCTGCTGGCAGTCCAACACCATTAAGTGGATCCGTGACCACTATGGCGACAGCGTAAAGGTTGGCGCAGGCAACGTGGTCGACCGGGACGGTTTCCGTTTCCTGGCTCAGGCCGGCGCTGACTTCATTAAGGTGGGTATCGGTGGCGGCTCTATCTGCATCACCCGTGAGACCAAGGGCATCGGCCGTGGTCAGGCTACCGCGCTGATTGAGGTAGCCGCTGCCCGTGACGAATACTTCGAAGAGACCGGCATTTATGTGCCTATCTGCTCCGACGGCGGTATCGTGCACGATTACCATATGACTCTGGCCCTAGCTATGGGCGCTGACTTTATGATGCTGGGCCGTTACTTCGCCCGTTTTGACGAGTCCCCCACACCCAAGGTGCTGGTGAACGGCTCTTATATGAAGGAGTACTGGGGCGAAGGCTCCAACCGCGCACGGAACTGGCAGCGTTACGACCTGGGCGGCAACACCAAGCTGACCTTCGAGGAAGGCGTTGACTCCTACGTTACCTACGCAGGCAGCCTGCATGACAACGTAGAGGCTTCCCTGTACAAGGTCAAGTCCACCATGTGCAACTGCGGTGAGTTGACCATCCCCGATCTGCAGAAGAATGCCAAGTTGACTCTGGTATCCTCCGTTTCCATTGTGGAAGGCGGCTACCACGATGTCACCCTCCGCTCCGGTCCCAACAGCAAGTAAGAAACGAATCCCCCGGGGTTAACCCGGGGGATTTTTATATTCTGATTACACAGCGGTTGCGAAAGTGTATTGGTTGTAGTATAATACTCCTAAAGTTTTACCGCATATAGGAGAATGGATTTGGAAAACTACTTTGAAATGCAGCTGACCCCTTTGCAGGTCAATGCTATCTCCAATTTGGGTCTTGCCCATATGGGTGACGGAGTGTATGAGCTGATGTGCCGGGCGTATCTGTGTAACCGCGGCGACCAGACAGTACTGAAACTCCATAAGGATACGGTTGCATTGGTAAAAGCGCCTACACAGGCGGCTTTTGCTGATAAAATCAAGCCACTGCTCACGGAAGAGGAAATGGACTACTTCCGGCGAGGTAAAAACGCCCACACCCATGCTGCCCCCAAATCCGCCAGCCGGGCTGAGTACGCCAAGGCTACCGGTTTGGAGGCGCTGTTTGGCGCACTGTATTTGCTGGGTCGAACCCAGCGGCTGAACGAACTGTTCGCAATGATGATGAAAGAGGACGACTAAATGGCCTTTGATGCATATTTTCTGTGAGCGGGGCTTTCAGAAATCAAGGATAAAACCCAATCGGCGCGGGTGGAAAAGATTCACCAACCCAGCCGGGATTCGGTGATTCTGCATTTAAAATGCGCCGACGGGCGGCAGAAGCTGCTCTTCGGTATCAACCCCACCGCTCCCCGTCTGCATTTGCCCGCTGCCAGTCCGGAGAATCCGGCGGAGCCGCCTATGTTCTGTATGCTGCTGCGGAAGCACTTAAGCGGTGCAAGGCTGGCAGGTATTTCCCAGATTCCAATGGAACGATGCGCGGAGTTTACCTTTGACTGCATTGACGAAATGGGCGATCCGGTACAGAAAAAGCTGGTTGCTGAACTGATGGGCAGAACCTGCAATCTGTATCTATTGGGCGCTGACGGGCGGATTATTGACTGTCTGCGCCGGGTGGGCCTGGACGAAACAGCCAAGCGGCCGGCGCTGCCGGGTATGTATTACCAACAGCCTGCCCCCCTTGAGAAGAAAAATCTCCTGGACATCACAGATTTTACCGAAATTCTGACCATTCCTGGGGCGGATATTTTGGCCGACCGGCTGATGGACACCTTTGGTGGCCTGTCTCCCTTGGTCTGTCGGGAAGCGGCGCTGTTTGCTGCCGGCGATACCGATGCCCGGGTGGAGAATATGGACATTCCCGCTGTGGCAGAAAAGCTGAAGCTGTTCTTTGATGAGCATTTGGGTCACCCTGCTCCCTATCTGTACACCACAGCAGACGGTACACCCAAGCAGTTCGCTTTCTGCCCCATTCGGCAGTATGGAAACTACACCCGTATGGATTCCTTCGGGGAATTGCTGGATGGTTTTTACACTGTACGCGACCGGAAGGACGCTATGCGCCAGAAGAGTCAGACGGTGCGGAAGACGGTGCAGAATCTCTGTCAGCGGCTGACCAAAAAGCTTGCCCTTCAGGAAAAAGAGCGACTGGAAAGCATGGATCGGGAACGGCTGCGCCAGTTGGGCGATATTCTCACCGCCAACCTGCACTGCATCCAAAAAGGGCAGGAACGGGTGATTGTGCAGGACTTTTACGATGAGAATATGGCGGATATCGAGGTTTCCCTCTCCCCTATTCTCTCCCCCCAGCAGAATGCGGCGAAGTTCTACAAAGACTATGCCCGTATGAAAACCGCTGAAAAGGAGCTGACCCGGCAGATTGAACTGGGTCAGCAGGAGCTGCAGTATTTGCAAAGTGTGTTGGATGAACTGAATCGGGCGGATACGGACGCAGAGCTGGAGGAGATTCGGCAGGAACTGCAATCCGGTGGATATCTGAAACAGGACACCGGCAAGCGGAAAATGAAGGTTGCCAAGCTGTCCCCTATGCGGTTTGAGTCCACCGACGGCTATCCCATTTATGTGGGTCGGAATAACCGGCAAAACGATGAACTGACCTTCAAAATGGCCCGAAAGGACGATATTTGGCTTCACGCCAGCAAGGTCCACGGCAGCCATGTGATTATTGCCTGCGCAGGTAGCACTCCCCCGGACGATACCATCACCCAGGCGGCTCAGTTGGCCGCCTATTATGGGGAAACCGGTGGTGGTCAGAACATTCCCGTGGATGTTGTGCCGGTAAAACTGGTGAAAAAGACCCCCGACCGGAAGCCGGGTATGGTGATTTACCATTCCCACAGAACGGTCATTGTCAACCCCTACCCGGATATTGTGGTAGACCCCTTAAATGCAGAGAAAAAACCGGAAGAGAATTAATCTCTTCCGGTTTTTTGTAATTAGCGGACGTATTCGATGACCACACGGCGGTTAGGCTCAGTGCCAACGGAATAGGTGGTGATGCGGTCGGTATCCTGCAGAGTTGCATGGATCACGTGACGCTCGTAGGCATTCATAGGCTCCAGAGTGGTGCGGCGGTGTGCCTTCAGCACCTGCTGGGCCTTCTTCTGGGCGTAACGGCGGAGAGAATCCTCCCGCTTCTGCCGGTAGCACTCGGCATCCACATTGATGCGGATATGGCCCTCAATGCCACGGTTGATGGTGTAGTTTGCCAGATGCTGCAGAGCATCCAGGGTGTCGCCACGGCGGCCGATCAGGTAACCCAAATCCTCGCCGGTGAGTTCTACCATATAGGTATTGTCCTCTTCCTTCCAGGCGTGGGGAACAGCGGCGGAGCCCATATGCTCCAGCAGACCCTTCAGGAACTGCTCAATCTTCTCTTCCACAGATCCGGGAGCAGCAGGGGTGTACTCCTTGGGAGCAACCGGGGTCTTCTCCTCCTTAGGCTTGCGCTCCTTGGGTTCTTCCTTCTTGGGCGCGGGCTTGGGAGCCTCCACCTTGGGTGCTTCCACCTTGGGTTCTTCCTTTGCCACAGGCTTTGCCTTGGGCTTGGAACGGGAAGCAGAGGACAGCGCCACCTTGGGAGCGGGGTCCGGTGCCTCATAGGTCACCTCTACCTTGGCAGGGGTTGCGCCAATGCCCAGAAAACCGGACTTGGCCTGCGCCAGCACCTGAACAGATACATTATCTCTGTCCAGACCCAGCTGAGTCAGGGCATTTTCGATGGCTTCATCGATGGTTTTGCCCGTAGTAACGATGGTTTTTTCCATTGATTATTCCTCCGTATTGTGAGAAGCATACCGGTTGGGGTCATAATTACGGCCCTTGCAGTAAGGACGGCTGGGAATGCCGGACATCACACTGGGTTTCTCCGGTTCCTCAATTACAATGCCCTTCTTGGCTGCATACTCCCGGGCAGCGGCGGCCTTTGCAGCCTCCTGCTCCCTCTGTTGCTGCTGCTGCAGCTTTTTCTTGCTTGTGTTGGTGGTGATGCCATCGGGGTTGGCTGCCCGGCGCTCTGCGCGCAGGCGCTCCTTTTCAGCCTCGATTGCATCCTCTTCCAATGCCTTCTTCAGACGCTCTGCATCCTCGGCATCGTAAATTCTCCGATACTTCTTGGTCAGGTATACATCCATCAGCATGGATACAAGACCCTGAATAAACCAGTACAGGCTGAGTGCGCCCGGGACGGTAAAACCGATCCACAGGGACATAAGGGGCATGGTGTACAGCATCATTTTACTGGTCTGATTGGTCTGGGAGTTCTTTGCGGTTTCCTTATCCTGCAGGCCCTTTTCGTCTGTCACCAAAGAATTATTCATTCTCTGAGAAATGAACATATTCAGCACCTGACCGCCGGCAGACAGCACAGGCAGCAGGAACAGACCGATGGTTGCCCAGTTCCACACAGTCCACTTAAACACATTGAAGGTGGGAACCAAGCCCAAATCGATGCCCAGGAAGCTGAAGTTCAGACCCTTCAGGGTTGCGGGGTTGGCAACGATGCCCTTGAGCTGCTCTGCGTACTGGGGAATCAGGGGCGCCGCGATCATCTGATCATAATAGGCATTTTTGCCGAAGGCCTCGGGGGCAGCTTCTTTAATAATATTCACGATCTGATTCGCTACATCAGCGCTCTCGTGGAGCATATACTGGATGGGCTGACGCACAACAGCGTACAAAGGAATCAGAATGAACAGCGGAATCAAGCTCCACAGGCAGCCACCGCCCATAGAAACGCCCTCTTCTGCATACAGCGCACGGGTGGCTTCGTTCAGTTTCTGCTGATCATTGCCATACTTCTTCTGCAGCGCCTGCATCTTGGGGGACATCCGGGCCATTTTCATAGCGTTCTTCTTGCCCTTGGCAGTTGCCGGGAACAGAATGACCTTCAGGGCAACAGCAAAGAGAATCAGAGCCAAACCGTAGTTTGTGGTCAGTTGATTCAGCCAGGACAGCAAATAACCAAAAGGCACCTGGATAAGATCAACCAATCTGAATGCGAGAATCATTTTGGTATTCCTCCTTAGGAACGGTTACGGTACGGGGTCGTGGAAATCCCCTTTATAAAAGGGATTGCAGCGCAAAATGCGCTTTACGGCTAAATAGCCGCCTTTCAGCGCCCCGTATTTGTGAATGGCTTCCAGCGCGTAAGCGGAACAGGTAGGGGTAAAGCGACAACAGGCAGATTTATAGGGAGAGATATTGCGCTGATAAAAGCGAATCAATTTGATGAGAACTGTTTTCATTGATCTGTCAGGATTCCTGCTTTTTGGGCAAGGGACAGGTAGGCATGGGTCATTTTTTTGAAGTCTGCGTCCACGCAGCGGCTTCTTGCTACCACGACAATATCCCAGCCGGGGGCAAACCGGTCCTCATTGAGCCGGTAAATCTCCCGCAGACGGCGACGCACCCGATTCCGGACCACCGCATGCCCCAGCTTTTTACTGGCGGTAATACCCACCCGATTGGTGGTTGTGCGGTTGGGTCTGGCATACAGCACCAGATACCCGTTGGCGTGGCCGGATGTTGCATAGAGACGCCTAAAAATATGATTCAGCTTCAGCGCGCAGGAAAATTTCATAACACTTCTCCCTTTAGAAGTCCTAATAAACACCTATATAGGGCAAGCTCGAGGAATTGGAACAATATCCCGAATGTTGCCCTCAAGGCAAGCTCGAGG
>JAZSAD010000102.1:0-6890 GCA_045601715.1 Faecousia sp. | reverse complement strand
CATCCATAATTCAATCCTCCCATAAAAAGTGAAGTACGGTGCTTTCACCCGTATCATACTCCTTTAAACCGATTTGTCAACCCTTATAAGCAGAAAAAACACACCATTTTTCTTAAAAATGGTGTGCTTAATTTTATTTGTATTCTGCAACGCTCTGACGAATCAGCGCCCGTTTCAGTCTGGCTTCTGCAAGACGCAAATCTGTGTCGGTAGCTGACCTATCCGCTAAAATATCCTTGGCTCTCTGTCCGGAGGCCTTTGCCCGGGGCAGGTCGATTTTATCTGACCATTCAAAGGTGGTAGGCACCAGCCGCACCTGTCCGTTCAGCACGGAAACCATACCGCCGATACAGGCGCCGTAGCGTTTCTGACCCTCTGCCAGCACCGTTGCCATACCCATACCCAGGGGCGCAACACAGTTTGTGTGGCCGGCCAGAATGCCCATATCACCGGTGGTTGTTCGCACGGTTAAGGACTCCGCCTGACCGTCAAACTGCACCCCGTCGGGGGTTACGATTGTCAAAGAAAAGGTGTTCATTGGGTTTCCCCTTTCAGATTATTTTCCGCTGAAATGCTCTAACGCAATGCGAGCTATGGTTGCCCGATGGAGGGGGAACATATGACCGTCCTCCAACAGGTGATGGCTGACCTGAAATCCAGCCTTTTTCATTTCATCCACCACAGGAACCATATGCTCTGAGGTAGTATCCTTTGTGCCATCGATAAAGCAGTAAGGAATATTCTTGTCCAGCTTAGAAATCAAGTTGCGAAAGTTCCAGCTTTCTGCATTTTCTGCCGCATCCTCTTCCAAGGCATTTTCCGAGGCAAGATGGAAGTATCCTCTGTTTTTGCTTGCCATCACGCCGTCAAAATTGGGTCGGTCATACAGGTACTTATAACCGGCATCGTATGGCGCCATCAGCACCGCGCCGCTGACCTGCAATCCCCGGGCCATAGCATTCACTGCGGAGAACCCGCCCATACTGTGACCGAACAGGAATACCTTTTCCGGGTCAAGCCGGTAGGTTGCCGCATTTTGCCGCAGATAATCCACGGCAGAAATCACGTCCTCAATATTGTGGGACAACAGATAATCCCCGTGACTGCCCCAGACGCCCCGATAGGAGAACACCGCCACCGCAAAGCCCTTTGCCCGCAGCGCCTCGCCGATGTCCAGATTCTTGTCACCGCCGGGGTGACCGTGGAGCATTACCACCACAGGGCAGCGGCTTTCCTTGTCAAAGAAATCCGGCAACAAGAGCCGGCCGAACAAGCGGCTGCCGTGGCTTTCAAACACAAGGTAGGTACCGTGGGCAGGTTCCACTGCCTCGGGATTGCCGTCTTTCAACAAAAACAGTTCCATAATATCCCTCTTTTATAAACCTAAAGAAGGTCTTAGATGTAAAAACGCAAAGCGGCCGAACAGGCTGTCAATAAACCGTTCCAGTTCCTCGCCCTCCATTGTCCGGGTCTCGCCGCCTGCTTCAAAGCAGCCTACCAAGCGCTCTCCATCAAAAAAAGAACTGTAAGCCACATCGCCGAAGCTGTCATCCAGACACAACAGTACATCACCGGGCAGGAAATCCCGGAGGAGAATGTGGGTTGTCCGCACACCGGCAGCTACCGCAGTCATCTCCGGGGTAATCACATGTTTGCCGCCAAAACCGCCATACACCGCCAAGTCCTCAAAAGGCTTCTGAGGCTGACGGGACAGTGCGTCACCGGCAGTAGAATCGTGATAGCAGAAATAGGTCCAGCTGTACCGCTTCTGCACCGGGTCTATCTTTACCCCCAAGGGAGCATATGCCTTGGCAGCCGCTTCTACAGCGGTCTTTCCCTTGGCAATCTCCGCCAACGCGGTTTCCTTGACTGATTTCCATTGCATATCGGTCATTTTGCGACCCAGCATCACCGGATGGGCATAGACAATCAAATCATTCACCGTCACCACAGGGCCGTCCAGTAGAATTGCCTTGTTATTCTGCTCTACCGTAACCGTGAAGCACAGGCAGATCTCCTCACCACCGCAGAGGGCTTTTTCTACATTACCCTTGCCGGTAAATATCGCGCCGGCAGGGGGCGCAAAGGTAACGGTAACCGTCTTCTCCTCCTTGCCTTGGTTGCGGACAATTACCCTATAGTCCACAGTTTCACCGGGATAAGCCTGCTGCGCGCCAGGGGCAGAATTCTCTACCGCGCACCATAAATCCTTGGCCTTACCCATACGCAGCTTTGCCTGGGGCAGGATGTCACCTACCACCTCTACACATCTGTGGATAGAGAATCGCACCACATTTTCCCGGAACAGGCCACGGTTCTTCTCCCACATTTCTTCCGTTACAGGGAAGAGCTTTTCCAGCTTCCGCATCCAAATGCCGCGCTCATAGATTTGGTTTTTGCAATCCTCGTAGTTATAGCTGTTCTTTTCACCGGGAGGGGTAGTACATTCGGTGTACTCCCCACCACCCATACACATAATGATATGACCGCTGCCCTTAACACGCTGCCAGGTAATCAAGTCACCGGGCTGGACAAGATCAAACACCTGCTGCTTGATCCGCTGCACATCATAGATGGTCTCCTCGTGGGTCATTTCATAGTAGAACACGCGATTTTCCAGCTGATCCACCATCAACCAGGTTAAATCCGAGGGCAGCTCATAGCCGAAAGCGGTGAGGTAAATGGCGCTGGTGTAGCCGGAGCAATCCAGAAAATGGATATACTGGCTGTTGGCGCACTCCGGGGGCAGACGCTTCCGCCGACGGGGAGTCAGCTGCAGGACTCTATCCATACTCCGCTGGTCGTACTGGGTGTACTTACCCCGGTCATAATAGGCCCTGGCAACGGTGAGAACCGCTTGTCGTTTCAGTTCAATGGAATCCATTACTTGGTTTCACCCTTCCACTTGGCAACCACATCGTCGATCGTGCCGGCAAACAGGAAGCAGGACTCGGGAATCTGGTCGTGCATACCCTCGATAATCTCCTTAAAACCGCGAACAGTTTCTTTCAAAGGCACATACTTACCCTCATAGCCGGTAAACTGCTCCGCCACCGCAAAGGGCTGGGACAGGAAACGCTGCACCTTTCTGGCCCGGCTGACTGTCAGCTTGTCCTCTTCGCTCAGTTCATCCATACCCATAATGGCGATGATGTCCTGCAACTCCTTATACCGCTGCAGAATCTGCTGTACGCCACGGGCCACATCGTAATGCTCCTGACCCACGACCTCAGGTGTGAGAATACGGGAGGTGGAGTTCAGGGGATCAACAGCAGGATAAATACCCAGAGATGCGATACCTCTGTCCAACGCAGTGGTTGCGTCCAAATGGGCAAAGGTGGTAGCAGGCGCCGGGTCGGTGTAGTCGTCAGCCGGCACATAAACCGCCTGCACAGAGGTGATAGAGCCGTTCTTTGTAGAAGTGATACGTTCCTGCAGAGCGCCCATTTCCGTTGCCAGGGTGGGCTGGTAGCCAACAGCAGAGGGCATACGTCCTAACAGGGCAGATACCTCAGAACCAGCCTGCGTGAAATGGAAAATGTTGTCAATAAACAGCAGGACGTCCTGATGCTTTACATCACGGAAATACTCCGCCATCGTCAAGCCGCTGAGACCTACCCGCATTCTCGCTCCGGGGGGCTCGTTCATCTGACCAAAGACCATGGCGGTCTTTTTGATAACACCGCTCTCGGTCATTTCCAGATACAGATCGTTACCCTCACGGGTACGCTCGCCAACACCGGTGAACACGGAATAGCCGTTATGCTCGGTAGCGATGTTGTAAATCAGCTCCTGAATCAGAACCGTTTTGCCCACACCTGCGCCGCCGAACAGACCGATCTTACCGCCCTTTGCGTAGGGGCAGATCAGGTCAATGACCTTGATGCCGGTCTCCAAAATCTCGGTAGAAGTCTCCTGCTCCTCATAGGCAGGGGCAGGCCGATGAATGGGCCACCGCTCCTGGGTAGCAACAGGCGCGCCGCCGTCAATGGGCTGACCCAGCAAATTAAACACTCTGCCCAGGCAATCCTCGCCCACCGGTACAGAAATGGCAGCGCCGGTGTTCTCTGCCTTTGCCCCACGGGCCAAGCCGTCAGTGGAGCTCATAGCGATACAGCGCACCACATTGTCGCCAATGTGCTGAGCCACCTCCGCGATAATTGTATTGTCCCCGTTTTCCACGGAGATTGCCTGCAGCAGCTCCGGCAGGCTGTCCTCGTCGAAACGGATATCCAAAACAGGGCCCATAATCTGAACCACTGTTCCTAATTTGTTAGCCATTGTATTCAACTCCTTAAATGAGCGTATCATTGTGAGCCGGCAACGATTTCCGTAATCTCCTGGGTAATCGCCGCCTGTCTTGCCCGGTTGAACTGCAAGCTCAGTCCGTCAATCATTTCCTGGGCATTTTGGGTTGCCGCATCCATCGCGGTGCGGCGGGCCGCCTGCTCGGAAGCGCGGCTCTCGCACAAAGCGCCATACAGAACACCGCCCAGATATTCCGGTACGATGGTTGCAAACACCGTTTCACTGTCCGGCTCATAGATAATATCCTGACAGCTTTCCTGTTTTTTCTCCAAATCCTTCTGTAAGGGCAGCAGCTGCAGACACTCCGGTGTCTGGGAAAGGACAGACCGGAATTGGGTATATACCACATAAACCCCGTCATATTCGCCCTTTAAAAAGCCTTTGCACAGCTGTTTTGCCACAGAGAAGCAGTCACCAATAGAAATGGATTCCGCGTGGGTATAGGCCTCTGTCAGAGAGGAAATACCGCGGGACTTCAGATAATCTGCGCCCTTTTTGCCCATAGGCAGTACAGAAATATCCTTACCCTCAGCCTCTGCCAGCAGCAATTTCAAAACATTGCTGTTATAGCCGCCTGCCAATCCCCGGTCGCCGGAGATCAGCACAAATGCCGTCTTCTTGCCCTTTCTTGCCGTGAGATAGGGAGAGGTCATATCCCTGTTGGATGCCACAATATCCCAAATGGTAGCATACAGCGTTTTAAAATAGGGTCTGCAGGCAAGGGCCTGATTCTGGGCCTTTCGCAGCTTAGCGCTGGCAACCATTTCCATTTCCTTGGTGATCTGCCGGGTGGATTCCATACTGCGGATTCTGGTTTTAATTTCCTTGGTAGAAATCCCTGCCATATCAGCCACCCATTTCTGCCAGCAGTTCGGTAATGGCTGCCTTTAATTTATCCTCAGCAGCAGCCTCCAGCTTGCCGGTGGTGCGAATGGAAACCAGGACATCCTCATAACGGGTATCCATAAATTCCTGCAGCCGCCGCTCAAACTCGGGGATTCTGCTGACTTCAATATTCTCAAGATATCCCTTTACCACGGCGTAAAGGATACACACCTGATGGGCAACCTCAACAGGGGCGTTATTCTTCTGCTTCAGCACCGCCACGATCCGTTCACCCAAGGCAAGACGGGCCTTGGTGTCCGCATCCAGGTCGGAGCCAAACTGGGCAAAGCTCTGCAGCTCCCGGTACTGGGAATACAGCAGCTTCAGGCTGCCCGCCACCTGCTTCATTGCCTTAATCTGAGCAGCGCCGCCCACACGGGACACGGAGATACCGGGGTTCACAGCGGGCATAACGCCGGCGTTGAACAGCTCGCTTTCCAGGAAGATCTGTCCGTCGGTGATAGAAATCACGTTGGTGGGAATGTAGGCAGAAACGTCGCCTGCCTGGGTCTCAATAATGGGCAGAGCAGTCAAACTACCGCCGCCGTTTGCCTTGGACATATGAGCCGCCCGCTCCAGAAGTCTGGAGTGGAGGTAGAAAACATCGCCGGGGTAGGCTTCCCGTCCGGGAGGACGGCGAATCAGCAGGGAGATGGCGCGGTACGCCACTGCATGCTTGCTCAAATCGTCATAGATCACCAGCACATCCTTGCCCTGGAGCATAAAATGTTCACCCATGGTACAGCCGGTATAGGGGGCAATGTACTGCATAGGCGCCAGCTCAGAAGCAGTTGCGGAGACCACAACGGTGTAATCCATAGCGCCGCCCACAGTCAGGGTGTTCACGATCTGGGCAACGGTAGACCGTTTCTGGCCGATGGCCACGTAAATGCAAATCACATCCTTACCCTTCTGATTCAGAATGGTATCGGTGGCGATGGTGGTCTTGCCGGTCTGCCGGTCGCCGATAATCAGCTCACGCTGACCCCGACCGATAGGGATCATGGAGTCAATGGCCTTGATACCGGTCTGCAAAGGCACATTCACAGGCTTACGCTGAATGATGCCCTCAGCAGGAGATTCGATGGGGCGGAAACCCTCGGCTTAGATGGGGCCCTTGCCGTCGATGGGCTCACCCAGGGCATTGACAACACGGCCGATCAGTGCCTTGCCCACAGGGACAGAGACCACCTTACCGGTACGCTTGACGGTGTCACCCTCTTTGATGCCGTTGTCATCACCCAGGATAACGATGGAGACGGTCTCCTCTTCCAGGTTCTGTGCCATGCCGTAAGCGCCATTGGGGAACTCCACCAGTTCGCCTGCCATGCATTTTTCCAAGCCGGAAGCCTTGGCAATGCCGTCACCCACCAGGATGACGATGCCGGTTTCGGAAACTTCCAGCTTGCTTTCGTAGTTCTTGATCTGACTACGGATAATTTTTGTAATTACTTCGGGTCTTAATTCCATAATCTACCTACTCTCTTATTAAAGTACGGTATTTTTCAGCAGCTTGCCGATGGCGTCAAGACGGTTTTGCACCGTACCGTCCACCTGCTTGCCGTCGTAGCTCAGGCGCAGACCGCCAAGCTGTGCAGCGTCCACACTGCACTGCAGATCGATTTGCTTGCCTGTGATGGTTGACAACTTCCCGGTCAGTTTCTGCACCTGGGTGTCACTGAGGGCAACCGCAGACA
>JAZSAD010000101.1:0-4973 GCA_045601715.1 Faecousia sp. | reverse complement strand
CCCCCAGCCACCTGCCCTGCCACCCCCCTTTACACAGGGGACCCTTAAACCCCCCCCCGCTGCTTTTGCAGCGGGGGGGTTCATTTTAAGCTTCTTTGACAACTACATAGCCGTCAACCAGGTTGGCGCTCTCCAGCGTGCCTTCAATGGCAACGGAACGCTCCATCAGGTCGGTGCAAATCACGCAGCCGTCCTTACATTCAATCCGCATCACATTTTTGAGAACTACGTTCTCCTCAGCGCGGGTATTCTTATAAACAGTAGAAAGACACATAGTTATTTCCTCTTATTTCAGGCCGGCCAGCACCATACACAGGCGCATATTGCCCTTTTCGAAATCGGATACAGCGGCCATCACCTGCTCAAAAGCTGCGTGGTTACCGGCCTTGTCCAGCTGAGCCGCCAGGTCTGCCAGCTCCTTGGCGTGGGCGGCATTGTGATTGACCATATACTGCATCAGCGCCATCAGCTCCTCCATGGGCGTATGCTCGCATTTGCTTCCACAGCTGCTGCAAGCGCCGCCACAGTCGTGGCTGTGGTGATGGTCGTGACCGGCCTCATGAAGATGGTCGTGGGAGTGGGGATGCTCGTGGTCGTGGCTGTGCGCATGGGTATGCTCATGGGTGTGGGCAACACCGTCGTGGGTGTGCTCGTGGGTATGGGCGTGGTCGTGATCGTGGGAGTGACCGCCCACGTGGTCGTGATGAATATGCATAAAAAGTTCTCCTTTTGTTTTTTATAGTGCGTTACGGATGTCGCCGATGGTGTACAAAGAGCCGAAGCACAGCACCACACCGTCGGAGCCGGCCAGTTCTATGGCTTTCTTCACACCCTGGGGAATGGTGTCGCAGGCGGTGGCCTTAGCGCCCACATTCTGCAAATGCCGGGCAAGCTCGGCAGCCATCAGACGGCGGGGATTGGGAGGTGTGACGCAGACGAACTGCTCGATATAGGGCATTACGGGCTTATACATATCACCGTAGTCCTTGTCTGCCAGAACACCGGTCAGGGCGATGACCCGACGGTCTGTGAGATAATCCTGAATGTTCTTCACCAGCGCTTCCAGACACTGGGGGTTGTGACCGCCGTCAATGATAAACAGGGGGTCACGGCAGACGATATCAAACCGACCGGGCCAGGATACGTCACGAATACCGTCGTAGATATTCTCTTTGGAAATCTTCCAGCCGATTTCCTGCAAAGTCTCCGCCACAGCCAACACCACCGCTGCATTGTGCAGCTGATGGTCGCCCAGCAGGGGCAGATGAATGTCCTTGTAGTTACCGCAGTCGAAAACCTGTTCAAACAGGTCGTGAGACTTCAGCTTTAAGCCATCAAAGTTGGCCTTTTTCAGCTGGGTGTTCTTCTCCCGGCAGGTGTCCTCAAACACCTTTTCCACACCGGGCGTACCCCGGTAAATGACTGCGTGGCCGTTTTCCTTGATGATACCAGCCTTGTTGAAGGCAATCTCTTCTAAGGTGTTGCCCAGAATGTCCGTGTGGTCTAGACCGATATTGGTGATGACCGCAACCTCGGGGGTGCTGATCACATTGGTAGCGTCAAGCAATCCGCCCAAGCCGACTTCCAATACTACGATATCGCATTTTCTGCGCTTGAAGAATTCGAAGGCAATGGCGGTGATCAGCTCAAACTCCGTGGGAGTCTCGTCCAGGGAATCTGCCAAAGGCTTCACATACTCGGTAATTTTGATGAGCTCATCGTCGGGGATCATTTCGCCGTTTACCTGCATCCGTTCACCAAACTGATAGATGAAAGGGGAGGTGTACAGACCGGTGCAGTAGCCGGCTTTCCGCAGAATGGATGCGGTCATGGCGGCAGTACTGCCCTTGCCGTTGGTGCCGGCAATGTGGATGAATTTCAAATCCTTTTCGGGATTACCCATTTTTTCCAACAGCTGGGTGATCCGGCTCAAGCCGGGCATCATACCCTTCCAGCACACGGAATGAATATAATCCAGAGTTTCGTTGATGGTCATTGTTCTACCTCTTATTTCTTAGGGGGCCATACGCCCAGCCGGGTAAAGATTTTTGTTTTGATCAGGGTGTAGAGAATCAGGGTTTCTGCAACCAGCATAATGGAAAACTGAATGCTGCGGGTGCCGAGATAATACTTGACACCGGCAGAATAAACACCGTCAAAATAGAGCTTTGCCAGTATGCAGCTTTGGTACAGCACAGAACCGATAATTACCGGTACTGCGTAGCTTACAGCCAACCGGAACAGGGAGGTGTTTTTCTGCAGATACCGGCGGAGCAGACCGCCGCACAGGCCGTAAAGCACTGCAGGTACACATAGCAGCGGATTAAAACCGAACTGCATCAGGCTGCCGGTAAAATCCGCAACAAAGCCTGTCAGCGCGCCCACCACAGGGCCGAAAAACATACCTGCCAAAAACAGCGGGAACTTATCCAGTGACCAGCGGACACCATCAGGGGTGGCAAAGCAAAGCACTCTTGCCATCACCACGCTGATTGCCGCCAACATGGCGCTGTACACCAGAGCCTTCAAGGGCGTAGTTGCATTTTGTTTCATAAAAAATCCTCCTTCATATGTGAGCAAACCCCAACGGCACACCGACAAAAAATCCCCATACGCAAAACGTACGGGGAGCAAGTTCGGTAACCCATTGGGTTCATCACCCAACCGAGTATCGTTGCTTACATATAAGGAAGCATTCCTATATGTGCAGCGTGTGCGGAAGCCTCATCGCGGGCAAAGCCCTTCGTCTGTCACTCAACTCCCCATTTTGACAGCACTTCACGCGAGGTCTCCTACTCTGTTCGGAGTTATCATACTACATTGGGAGAAAAATGTAAATCCCTATTTTATAAAAAAGGTCTGTTTTTTATGAAATTTAAATACTTCTGCCCTGTTTACAAGGGGAAAAAACCTTGATTTTTGTGCAATATTGATTTATAATGTGCCTAGAATGGGAAAGGAGGGGCAAGATTTGGGTGAACTGATTGCAGTTCTGTCCGGCAAGGGCGGAACAGGCAAGACCTCTGTCTGCGCAGGACTGGCCCAGGCGCTGGCGCTGCTGGGCGAAAAAGTGCTGTGTATCGACTGCGATGTGGGTCTGCGGAACTTGGATATTGCCCTGGGTATCAGCCAGATTGGCGGTATTTCCTTTCTGGATATTTGCAGGGGGGATTACGGTTTGGATGCAGCAACCAAGCATCCGGTGTACCCCAACATCTCCTTTCTGACGGCCCCCGTCAGCTGCCCCATTGAAGACATTGATCCGGTTGCCTTTTCCAGGATGCTGGAACAGGCCAGAGAGAAATTCTCTTATGTGTTTTTGGATGCGCCGGCAGGAATTGAGGCCGGCTTCCGGCTGGCTGCCCAGTTTGCCGACCGGGTGATTCTGGTGACCAGCGCAGATCCTGCTTCCATTCGGGATGCTTCCCGGGCAGCAGATGTTTTGGAAACCATGGGCAAAACCAATGTACGTATGATTATCAACCGGGTAAGACCCAAGATGATTACCGCTATGGGTGTGACGGTGGACGATATTATGGACCAGTCCGGACTGCCCCTGCTGGGTCTTGTGCCGGAGGATGAGAATGTGACCCTCTCCGCTGCCTTCCGGCAGCCGTTGCTGGGCTACAGCAAAAAGGGCGCGGCAAAGGCATGCAAACGGATTGCCAAGCGGATTCAGGGAATGACCGTTCCCGTGAAATTAGGGTGAGAGGACTTGGACCCCAATAGCCTCTCAGCAGACCTTTTTGCTGCTTTTTACCTTATCTTCCTTGCCTTGCGTCAGCAAGGCGGCGTCATCTGCGCCAAAAATCAATCAAAAATTTCAAGCTGAGAGGTGCTTCGCAGTTTTCAGCCCCTTGCATTTTCCAAGACAAGGAAAATCACGCAGACAATACTTACTGTATTATCAAGGGATTTTCTGATGTATTGGGGAATGCAGGCGTCTGAAAACCTGTTTGGGTTCAAGTCCTCTCACCCTATAACCGGAAGGAGCGCTACTATGAATATTGCATTTCTGGCTCACGACAAGAAAAAAGAGCTGATGGTGCAGTTCTGCACCGCTTATAAAAGCGTGCTGGCAAAGCATAACCTGTTTGCCACCGCTACCACAGGTCGTCTGATTGCAGACAGTACCGGCCTGCCTGTGACGCTGCTTCTGTCCCATAAGCAGGGTGGTCATCAGCAGATTAACGCCCGGATTGCCTACAATGAAATTGACCTGGTGGTGCTGTTCTCTGACCCCAACACCGTGGATCCCTGGGATGATAACCAGATGCTGGAGACCATTCGCCACTGCGACCGCCACAATGTTCCCTTTGCCTCCAACTTAGGCAGCGCGGAGATGTTCATTATGGGTCTGCAGAGAGGCGACCTTGACTGGCGTGGGATGTACCACAACAAGCCGAAATTTTAAGCAACAACCGCCGTCCGTCCTCAGCGCGGACGGCTTTTTGAAAGGAAGAAGAAAATGGAAAAAATTACTCCCCGGACGCTGTCCGGTTTTATGGAGCTGCTGCCCGGCAAGCAGATTAAGATGGAGAAAATGATGGCAGTCCTGCGGGACACCTATGCCCTCTACGGCTTTGCCCCCCTGGATACTCCCATTATCGAGGATGCCCAGATCCTGCTGGCCAAGGGCGGCGGTGAGACCGAGAAGCAGATCTACCGCTTCACCAAGGGTGACAGCGATCTGGCTCTGCGTTTTGACCTGGCCGTTCCTCTGGCAAAGTATGTTGCTTTGCACTACAATGAGCTGGCCTTCCCCTTCCGCCGGTTCCAGATCAGCAAGGTCTACCGGGGCGAGCGTGCCCAGAGAGGCCGGTTCCGGGAATTTTACCAGGCCGACATCGACATCATCGGCGACGGCAAACTGGACATTCTCAACGAGGCAGAGATTCCTGCCATTATTTATAAGGTATTCAAAGGCTTCGGTCTGACCCGGTTCCAGATTCGGGTGAACAACCGCAAGATGC
>JAZSAD010000100.1:0-4859 GCA_045601715.1 Faecousia sp. | reverse complement strand
TCTTCTGGGTCAGTGCCCGCAGATAGTCCTGATCGTTGAAGGCGTTAAAGTCCAGCTCCTCCTCTGCTTCGCACTGCCACAGACGCAGCGTACCCACATTGGATGTGCCGTAGCCGATCACAGGCACGTCATAAGGTACAGCCAGAACAGTATGATCCGGGAACTTGACCTTCACTGTATGGTTATAACGGCGGTAGGACCAGGGGTCGCCGTACTTTGCCCAATCATCGGCAGTCTCTACCTGAGAGCCATTGGAATCAAATTTCTGCTTAAACAGACCAAAACGGTAGCGCAGGCCGGAACCGGACAGGGGAATGTTTGTGCTGGCGGCACTGTCCAGGAAGCAAGCAGCCAGTCTGCCCAGGCCACCATTGCCCAGCGCAGCATCCTCAATGTCCTCCAAAATTGCCAGATCCACGCCCCGCTCGGCAAAGAGCTGCTTCATCTCATCCAGAATACCCAGATTGTACAGGTTGGAATAGACCAGTCTGCCAATCAGATATTCTGCCGAAATATAGTAGGCCTTTCTGCGATGCATACGCTCGTGCTTGCATTTGCTCCAGCTGTCACTGATGGTCATCATAACCGCCGTACCCAAGGCTTCATGCAATTCCTGAGGGGTTGCATCCTTCAAGGCTACGTCATGGGTAAATTTCAGCTGCGCTTCGGTCAGCTTCAAAATGCTCATGCAGTCATATTTCATGTTCCGATCTCCTTGTTTTTCATTCTATGGGATCGACGGAAATCCCGCGCCTTGGAAAGTGTTTCCGGTGGGATTTTCGTCGTAAAACAGGCTCTTTGATTCCCCGTGAAGAAAGAATCGCCCATTGTTACATATCTACTAGAGAATAATACTTTTTAACAGTTTTGTCAAGAGAAACGGTTGCATTCTCTCCGGAAAAAGTGGATGAAACTTTTGTAAAACAAGGCAACAAAAACCCCCAAGCCGCTGTGCGGCTTGGGGGTATGTATGGAGTAAATTAAGCTTCCAGGTTGATGCCGGTCTCCTTGTTGAACACGTGAGCCACGTTGCCGGGGAAGCCGATCTTGATGGCAGCGCCTGCCTTCAGGGCAGCAACCTCAGCACCGGTCATGTTCATGGTGGAAACGATGACGATCACGTCCTTGCCGTTGATGTCCACGTGCAGGTGGACAGAGGATCCCATCAGTTCGTTGACCTCGATCTTGGCTTCGATACCGTCGTCGGTCAGGATCATATGCTCGGGACGAACGCCCAGAGTGATAGCCTGCTCCTCAACGTTGTTGGCAGCCAATCTTGCCTGCTTATCCTCAGCCAGTTCGGAAATGTGACCATTCAGCTCAACAGCATACTTGCCGTCCTTCTTGATCAGGTTTGCATCGAAGAAGTTCATCTGGGGAGAGCCGATGAAGCCTGCAACGAACAGGTTGTAGGGGTGGTCGAACACCTGCTGGGGTGTGCCGATCTGCTGGATGAAGCCGTCCTTCATGATAACGATACGGTCGCCCAGGGTCATAGCCTCAGTCTGGTCGTGGGTAACGTAAACGAAGGTGGTATCGATACGCTCACGCATCTTGATGATCTCAGCACGCATCTGGTTACGCAGCTTGGCGTCCAGGTTGGAAAGGGGCTCGTCCATCAGCATGACCTGGGGGTCACGAACGATAGCACGGCCGATAGCAACACGCTGACGCTGACCGCCGGACAGAGCCTTGGGCTTACGACCCAGGTACTGGGTGATGTCCAGGACCTCAGCAGCTTCCTTAACCTTGCGGTCCACTTCTGCCTTGGGCATGTGGCGCAGCTTAAGAGCGAAAGCCATGTTTTCATAAACAGTCATGTGGGGGTACAGAGCATAGCTCTGGAAGACCATGGCGATGTCACGGTCCTTGGGAGCAACGTCGTTGACCAGACGGTCACCGATCCACAGCTCGCCATCAGAGATCTCTTCCAGACCGGCGATCATACGCAGGGTGGTAGACTTACCGCAGCCGGAGGGACCGACCAGAACGATGAATTCCTTGTCCGCGATCTCCAGGTTGAACTCCTGAACAGCAACAACACCCTGCTCAGTGACCTGCAGCTTTGCCTTCTCGCTTTCGCGCTCCAGATAAGCAGCATAAGCTTCAGGATCGTTCTTCTGCATTTTCTGCAGCTGCTTTTCCTTCTTCTTGTTGCGCTTGATGTCGTCGCCGCTGAAGGGGTAGATCTTCTTGATGTTTTTTAGGGTTACACTTGCCATACTTTCTGACTCTAAGCACACCGACTCCTCGCGTATGCTCTCACCGTCGGCCGGGTAAAACAGCCGGGGCATTACGACAGGTCTCCACACTGTCGCACCGTGAGTCTAACGGTTGTTTATTTTTCCTCCTTTTGTGACATACGGCATCTATTTAGTGGAGTAGATCACCATACGCCCGGATGCTATAATAATAGCATAAATCCTCCATTCCCGCAATGGTGGTATCTCACAGTTTTTTGGGGTCATTTTTGTATATTTTGCTACTTTTCACCATTCCACACAGGATTGCCCACCGCAAAGATCTCATCTTCGCTCTCATCATACACATTGGCCCGATAATACATCGCATTGGGGTCTGCATCAAAAGCAAAGTAATTTGTGCCTTTGATGTCCAGCGGCTGGCTGGTTACAAGACCCGTATCGTCATAAATATCCACTCGGTACTTATGGTCATCCCGGACAACCAACTGATGGAAATCGCTGACCGACACCACCACCCGGTTTCCTTCAAAGCTGCCTGTGCTTCCGGTAACCGCGTCACCCACAGCAATTCGAATGCCTGCAGGACCGGCGGTCAGGTTGCCGGTGCGCATCTGATCGAAATAGCCCTGGGAATTCCTCTGTTCGGTGTACAAGGTCACCAGCGCAAACAGATACGGAAGCGTATGGCTGTCGCTACCGGAAAACGCCCAGATCCGCTTACCGTTGTTCAGCAAGTTCACCCAGCACTCGTACGCCTGTACATTCATCGTATCGCCGTAATCGCCAAGAAGGCTGTTGCAGACCTCAAAGCCGGTCTCATCAGCAAACCAGTAGTCCATAGGATCCACCGGATCGTAATAGCCTTCTCTGCCGTAGGGGTGAACATAGACGAACATACCGCCGTTGTCCTTGATGCACTGGATCAGCTCTGCCATCTTGGCATGGTCAGCCTGCAAACCGCTTACAAATCTGCCATCAAGATACATATAATCCGCCGGATAGGTGTTTAGTACAGCCTCCAGTCCCTCCGCTTTGGTAAAGATCATGGAGTAGTCCATATTATTCCTGGAAATAATGTCTGTACCTACCACATGCAAGCCCGGTTCAGAGCCGCCGATAAAAATAGTGTCGTCCCATTCCTCGTGCCACATATGCAGCACCTGACGGTGATCCACAATAGTAACAAAGTCGATATAGTTGTCCTTCATGTGCCTTTTCCAGTCGGACATAGGATTACGTCCGTCACTATAGGGCGTAGATGCAGTATGTCCGTGGGTATCGCCGTGGACCGCCTCTTTCCCCTGATACAGGCTTTCCAGATGGGCAATATCCGCATCTGTTGCTGTTATCTGGAATTCCGGCTGCGTAGTTTCACCGGGTTCGCCGGACTGCTCCGGGGCGTTGCAGCCGCAAAGCAGACCGATACCAATGCAAAGCACCAGCAGGATCGCAATCAATTTTTTCATAAAGTCCAGCTCCTATTTAAAGGCTCCAGCTGTCAGCCTCCAACTGCTCCGGGGCGCAGGAATAGTACGCCTGCATTGCCTTTTCCAAGTACAGCGCATCTTTTACGCCGGCCGTTTCATAGCAGGAGTGCATTGCCAACTGGGCAAGACCGATGTCCGCCGAGGGCACAGATACCTGAGAAAGAGAAATACATCCCAGAGTAGAGCCGCCGGGCAGATCGGCACGGTTATAATAAGTCTGTACCGGCACATCTGCCTTTTTACAGACACTGCGCAGCACCGCAGCGGAAAAGCCGTCGGTGGTATAGCGCAGATTTGCGTTGAATTTCAGCACCACACCGCCGCCTACTACCGGTGCGTTATTGGCATCGGCATATTCCGGGTGGTTGGGGTGCACTGCGTGGGCGTTGTCCGCAGAAAGCATGAAGGAATTGCTCAAAAGCTTTCTTTCATTCAGCTGCAGCGCGTCACAGATGCTGCTGACAGTGGATTGCAGGAAGGTAGATGCAGCGCCCTGGACAGAGGACGAACCTACCTCCTCGCTGTCGAAAACGCACAAAACGGGAATATGGGTGCTTTCCTCAGCGCGCAGGAAGCCCTGGGTGCAGCACCAGGCACACATCAGATCATCCAGCGCTGCTGCGGAGATATATTCCTCATCCACGCCCCAGACCGTTGCATTCTGCCGGACATACAGGTAGAGATCATGTCCCTGGATCTTGCCGCCGGCAGCTTCCTCCAAAAGGGTCTCCAGCTTGCCCTTGGCGTCCTCGCCGCCCACAAGAGGCAGCGTGTCTACCGCAGGATTCCAGGCATAGCCCTCATTTGCTTTGCGGTTCATATGGATGGCAACATTGGGGATCAGAAGCAGATCCCGGTCGATGTCCACCAGACGGCTTTGGATGCCCTTTTCTGTTTCCACCAGCACTCTGCCTGCCACGGACAAGGGTCTATCCAGCCATGTGCCCATGAGCATACCGCCGTACTTTTCTGTGGACAGACGGGTATAGCGTCCGGTCAGCTCCCCGTTTTCCTTCAGCTTGAAGGTGGGGCGGTCGGAATGGCTGGCGCTGAACAAAAATCCCCTGGGTGCGGTATTGGGAATACGGAACGCCATCAGCGCACTGCCGCCACGGGTCAGATAATACTTGCCGCCGGGGATCAGTGCCCAATCCTCCTGCTCACGCAG
>JAZSAD010000099.1:0-2826 GCA_045601715.1 Faecousia sp. | reverse complement strand
TAGGTTGAATAGAATCACCGTATTACCCTCGGCATCGGTAAATGCAATACAAGTAGCGTACAAAGGATCCAACACACCGGTGGAAATGCGTTCTGCATTGTCGCCGTAGCCTGCAAGGGGAACAGGCTGTGCGGGTGTGATGTCCGCCTTGGCATAACCTACGGAAAAAACACCAGTAATGTCGTTATCGACCTGCTCGTTGCTGTTTCCTTCGCAGGCAGCCAATATGGACAGTACCATGATCACGCTGAGCGCTATGCAAAGTAATCGTTTCATAATTAGTCCTCCTGTGTTTGGTATTCAGTCTTTGTATTACGGGTCTCACCTTTATTCAAAAATGAAGGTCTCCATATCCCGAGATCGTGGGCACTGTTTTTTTAAGGGTTCTTGCGTCAACACGTTCAAATGCGGTGGTCTGCTTTTTAATGACCGATTCACAAAAATCGGTGCGGTAGAAGGTCTGCTCAACCGTTACCGGCTCACTTACCTTGTAAGGCAGTACGGACTTGTAATCAGTAATAGCCGCAATGATGGTGTCGTGCATTTTTTTGGCAGCATTGGGATAAGTAGCTGCCATATTCCGCTCAGTTGCATTTTTAACGGCGCAGGTAAAGCAATTGGGTATATATTCTTTCGCTTGCCGGCATACGGCTTCATCACCGATCACGGCGACTACGGGTACGCCAAATTTGCCGCAGAGCGCAGCGTGGAGAGATAGCTCACTCATTTCGATACCGTTGATCTTGATCGAGAAAATTCTTTTTGATGCGATTGTGTGATCAAGAAATCCGTTGATCGTCCCGGCTCTTGCATGGGCTCCCAGATCTATCTGACAGTCGATGCTGCCGCTTTTCAAAAGTCTGACCCATTCCTCTATGCTGCATTTTTGTGCCCGGGGGTCGATCAGGTTTTCTATTACGTTCCCTCCGCCTCCATGCCCGTCAAGGTAATAAACGTTATCCGCGTTTGCCTCAAAACAGGCTGACACTGCCTCGTTTATACTTTTACAAAGTAGCTTTCGGGTATTTTCATATGCGGGAGATTTTCTGTCCATTTGATCGGTGGAGTCAACACCGGCAACTCCTTCAACATCAGTTAATAAGAATATATTCATCGCAGAGTTCTCCTTTCGGGTTTCAACGGTTTATAAATGCAGCAATTCTTGAAAATCGTAGATATAATATATGCCTTGTTCTCAAAGGGACAAGTTACGAAATGCCGACTATGACGTTTCGGTCATCTACCAGGATCTTCATGGTTTCTTTTTCGCACATCAGCTTTGCCAGCTCATAATTGTCAACGAGCCAAGACTTCACGCTGGTACCCTGCACAAGGACCATGATGTAGAAGCCGTTTTTGCCTGCTGTTGCAGCGTCGGCGTTGCCGGGCTTGGGATTGATGTATTCAAGACCGTCGCATACCGCCTCAGGCTCGGTGATATAACCCTCCGGGCGAGCCTTTTGGGTCTGTCCACTGGCAGTGAAGCAGAGATCCAGCATTTCGGTCAGCTTTGTCTGAACCCGCTCCGCTGTGCCTCTGGGGTATCTGGCTGTGGCTGCTTCATAGCAGTCGTAATCAAAGGAAGCGTCATGGGAAAGATACATATTCTGAGAACCCGCATTGGCGCAGGAGGCGTAGAAGGTAAAGGGATATTTGGAGGCTTCACGGACTGCTCTGGCGTGGCAGTCGAAGATCTCCCAGGGCGCATAGGCGATGGCGAAATCGCCGAAGCCAATGGTATACAGATAATTTTCCTTGAGCGTACCTTCTGCTACGAAGGGGAACTCCTGCAGCTGGATCGTACCGGTCTCCAACGGCTGGAAGTTGGCGGCTGCCTTTACAGCTTCCGCTGCCAGCATTTTGCCGTGGTCTACATAGCTCTTGTTGTGATTTTCCGAGGGGATCTGAGAGGTGCTGTTGATATTGCCTGCGCCGCCCAAAACAAAGGCCGCGTGGCAGTCCAGCTGTGCCTCCACCTCGTTTTTCAATACACCGGGATAGTCGGCGGAGATGCCGTAATAATTGATGTTCTTGGTCCCGTAGTAGTGTGCCTGCCAGTTGATCAACACTACATCCTTGCCACCCTCCCGGGTAAATTTGACCAGCTGCAGCAGATTGTCCGCTTTCCACAAGTGGCTGTAGATCTCTTCCTTCGGTCGCTCACCCAGGTGGAAAGCATCATATTCACCGTCGAAAAGGATATAGTGACGAAGATAGTTCAGTCCCTCGGGACGGGTGAAGGTACCGTACATTTTAGCCGGCTTCCGGTCTGCCAGTGCGTCCTTGGCTGCCTGCAGGCAGCGCTCAGAGAATACACGGTTGGCTTCGAAAACAGAACCTACGCCACTACTTCCCTGGTCATAGCCGCTGTGGGTGTGTGAACCGGAGAACTGAATGTGGGAGAAGGGGATGCCGGTCTCTTTTGCGATGGTTTCACGCAAGGGCGTGACCACATTGGCATAGCTGTTGAGCAGGTCTGTACCAAATAAAAGGACCGTATTTTCCTCAGCATCAGTGATGGCAATACAGGTGGCGTATAAGGGGTCCATGACCTGATTGGACATACGTTCTAAGTTATCACCGAAGCCGGACAGAGGTACAGAGGCGGAGGGGGTGATGTCCGCCTTGGCATAACCTACGGAAAAAACACCGGTAATGTCGTTATCGACCTGCTCGTTGCTGTTTCCTCCGCAGGCAGCCAATATGGACAGTACCATAACCACGCTGAGCGCTATGCAAAATAATCGTTTCATAATTAGTCCTCCTGTGTTTTGTATTCAGTCTTTGTATTGCAGGTCTCACCTTTATTCAAAAATGAAGGTCTCC
>JAZSAD010000098.1:0-4161 GCA_045601715.1 Faecousia sp. | reverse complement strand
TGTATTGTCGGTAGCAATTCCTGGATATGTGTGTAATTTCGTTTGGACATAACGATACCCCCTAATGTAGTTATTATCCTACATTAGGGGGTATTTTGTCTATTGTCCGATTTTACTGGTTCGGTTCAAAACACGGGGTGTTTTTTATGGTTTATTGATTAGTTCAAGCGGTACTTTTCGCCGTATTCTTTCCGCATACGACGGTACTCGGCATCGTCCTGCTTCATTTCCCGAATATATTCGTGCATCTCAAAGCCCTTGTGGGACATAGCGATTACCGCTACCGCCACATTGGAGCAGTGGTCGGAGATACGCTCGAAATTGTTCAGCACATCGGACAAAACAAAGCCCAAAGAAATGGAGCACTCACCTGCCTGCAGCCGGTCAATATGACGGGCCTTGATGTCCGTCACCAAGTGATCCACGCACTGCTCGATGGGCTCTACCATACGGGCGGTATCGTCGTCGTTTTCCATATAGGCCTTGGTGGTAAATTCCAGGATTTCCCCGATAGCCTCGTGGAGAATCGCCAGCTCTGCCTTTGCCTTATCAGAAAAGCTAAGACCCTTTTCCCGCAGCTCCTGGGCCGCCTCTGCCAAATTGGCTGCGTGGTCGCCCAAGCGTTCAAAGTCGTTGATGGTGTGGAGGATCTTGGACACCCGCATAGAGTCCTTTTCCGTCTGCCGCTTCACAGACAGCTTTACCAGATAGGTGCCCAGAGCATCCTCATACTTATCCAGTTCGGTTTCCCAGGCAAAGACCTGCTTGGCCTTCTCTTCATCGTAGTGTTCCAGCAGGGACATTGCGGTAGTCAGGGAATCCTTTGCCACCACAGCCATTTTCTTTGCCAGATCGTTACACTGGGCAATTGCCATAGAGGGGGTTGCCATCAGACGCTCATCCAGCAGCGGCGCTTCGGCTTCCTCCCGGTCGGGCAAGACCTTGTTTGCCAGCTTTTCCAGCATACCGGCAAAGGGCAGCAGCAGCGCAACGGTAAAGATATTAAAGATAGAGTGGACCGCTGCGATACCCACTGCATCAATGGACTGATCTACAAAGGCGAAATTCAGAACGGCATCACCCAGCAGATACAGCGCAAGACACACCGCTGTACCGAGCAGGTTGAAGGCGATGTGCACCACCGCAACCTTCTTGGCATTCTTGCCCACACCCATACTGGAGATCATAGCGGTGACACAGGTGCCGATATTCTGACCCATAATGATGGGAATGGCCGCGCCGTAGCTGATAGATCCGGTGAGGGCCAGCGCCTGCAAAATACCCACAGAAGCAGAGGAGGACTGAATCACAGCGGTGACTACCAAGCCCACCAGCACACCCAGCAAGGGATTCTGGAAAGCAGTAAACAGGCTGACGAAGGTGGGATTGTTCCGCAACGCAGACACCGCATCGCTCATCATCTTCATACCGTACATCAAAACGGCAAAGCCGATCAAAATGCCGCCGATGCTCTTCTGCCGCTCCTTTTTGCCGCCCATGATCAGCAGAATGCCGATGAAGGCAAAAATCAGGGAGAAATTCTCCGGCTTCAGCAGCTTCATAAAGAGGTTATCCGACTCCACACCTACCAAGGTGAGAATCCAGGCAGTCATGGTGGTGCCGATGTTAGAGCCCATAATCACGGGAATACTTCTGCCGATGGTCATAATGCCGGAGTTTACAAGACCCACCAGCATAACCGTCACTGCGGAGGAGGACTGGATCGCAGTAGTAATACCAAGACCCAGGAAAAGACCCATAAAACGATTGGTCGTGAGCTTTTTCAGGCCCTCTTCCAATTTGCCGCCGGCCAGTCGTTCCAGACCGCCGGAGAGCATTGTCATACCGTACAGGAAAAATGCCAGACCGCCCAGCATTTTAATGATTGAGAAAAAATCCATTTTTATCTCCTTTTTATTCTTTAGACTCTTATTTTGTACAACTTTAATATATCAAAAACAAAGCAAATGTAAATATGGAATTTTTTACAATTAAATTTACAGGAAATTATCCCTTTTGCCAAAATATCACAAAGGCTGAATAGCCTGCTGTGGATTGTTCAAAATAAATTCAAAGGTTTCCTATTGACTTTTTTAGCACTCTCTGTTATACTCTGCTTAGCACTCAAAGCAATCGAGTGCTAAGAACATAAAAGGAGGCTGTTCATGGAACTGACCGAACGGAAAAAGAAAGTGCTTCGCAGTGTGGTTGAGCTGTATATCCAGACCGCTGAGCCTGTAGGTTCCAAGGCAATTACGGAACTTCCGGATATGAACTACTCCTCCGCCACCATTCGCAACGAGATGGCTGATTTAACCACCATGGGTTATCTGGAACAGCCCCACACCAGCGCAGGCCGCGTGCCTGCCGCCGCCGGTTACCGGCTGTATGTGGATGAGCTGATGGCCGATTACCGGTTGAGTATTGACGAGACCCAGTCCATCAACACCGCCATTGAAGAAAAGATGCAAAAGGTCGACAAGATGCTGGAAAAGGTTGCCAAGCTGGTTAGCCAGGCCACCGACCTGCCTGCCATCTCCGTCACCTCCCGCCACAGCGGCGCCTCCGTCCGCCGGTTTGAATTGATTTTTGCCGGTCCGGGCAGTGTGATTTTGGTGGTAATGCTCTCCGACGAGCAGGTGGTCAACAAGCTGATTAAGCTGCCGGTGCAGGTAGAGCAAAGTGATTTGCAGGTGCTCACCGCCGTGCTGAACGCCACCATGGTAGGCCTCTCCCCTGAGGAATTCACCCCCGAGCTTTTGGAACGGGTGATGGCTGCCTCCGGCAATGCCGGCGCGCTGGTGCCCGTAATTATGGAATTCACCGCTGAGACCCTCCGGAGAAGCAGCAGCACCAATATGGCGGTGGCCGGCCAGATGCGGCTGCTGGGTCAGCCGGAATACCGGGATGTGGACAAAGCCCAAAAGCTGATGTCCTCCCTGGACGAAGATGCCCTTTCCAATCTGCCTGCTATTATGCAGAACCAGAACGGCACCAAGGTGATTGTGGGTCCTGAAAATGTAGCTCAGGAACTGAAGGACACCTCGGTGGTTATGACGAAATTTGACATCGGCGACGGTATGCAGGGTATGATCGGTGTGGTTGGCCCTACCCGTATGGACTACGCAAAGGTCACTGCCCGGCTTTCCTATTTCGCTGAGAGCCTGTCCAAGATGTTCGCAAAACCGGAAACACCCGCCCTGCCGGGTGGTGATTCCCACAAGGAGGAGCAGTAAGTGGCAAAGAAGAAGGAAGACAAGAAAGAAACCCTCGTAACCGAGGAGGTTGCAGAGGAAGTAGTTGAAGAAACGACTCCCGAATCTCCGGTCGTCAACGAATGGGAAGAAAAATATAACGCAGAGCACGACAGCTACCTGCGCTTAGCTGCGGACTACGATAACTTCCGCAAGCGTACCATAAAGGAAAAGGAGCTGTCCTACTCTCACGGCAAGGCTGACGCAGTAGAGAAGCTTCTGCCGGTATATGACAACTTGGAACGTGCGCTGAATCAGCCCACAGAGGACGAGGCCTACAAAAAGGGTGTGGAGATGACCATGACCCAGTTGGTAAGCATCTTCACCGGTTTGGGTGTGGAAATTTTCGGTGAGGTTGGCGATCCCTTTGACCCCAACCTGCACAACGCAGTGATGCACGCAGACGACGAGAACTTCGGCGAGAACACCATCTGTCAGGTGTTCCAGAAGGGCTTTAAGATCGGCGACAAAATCGTAAGATTTGCCATGGTGCAAGTCGCGAATTAAATTATAAACAATTAACTTTCATATAGGAGGAACTAATTATGGGAAAGATTATCGGAATTGACTTGGGTACTACCAACTCTTGTGTTGCTGTTCTGGAGGGCGGCGAAGCTGTTGTGATCGCCAATGCCGAGGGCGGCAGAACTACCCCCTCTGTGGTGGCATTCTCCAAGACCGGTGAGCGTATGGTGGGTCAGGTTGCAAAGCGTCAGGCTGTTACCAATGCCGACCGCACCATCGCTTCCATCAAGCGCCACATGGGCGAGGACTACAAGGTAACCGTAGACGGCAAGGCATACACCCCTCAGGAGATCAGCGCTATGGTGCTGCAGAAGCTGAAGGCTGATGCCGAGAGCTATCTGGGTCAGCCTGTCACCGAGGCGGTTATCACCGTTCCTGCATA
>JAZSAD010000097.1:0-4253 GCA_045601715.1 Faecousia sp. | reverse complement strand
TTTTTTGTTATGGTATGCTTGCTTTCAGAACAACTGCTGCTGTTCTTTTCGTATTTGCATAGGTGTTTTTCCAATTTGTGCTTTGAGGATCTTGCGGAAATAGGAGGAAGAACTAAAGCGAAGGCGGCGGCTGATCTCCTCTATAGGCAGATCTGTGGTAGTGAGCAGCGTGATGGCTTTGTCACAAAGGATCTGATGACGGACTTCTACGGGTGTCTGGTTCAGCTGCTTACGGAATTTCAGGAAGAGAGTACATTCACTGACACCGCACTTCCTTGCCACATCGGCAACAGTGTAATCAGTATGGGCTTGCATACAGGCAAGGGCTCGATTTACTACAAGGTCCGAACGGCTGTTAAGGTCAACATCCATCCTGGGGAGCATTGCGCCAAAAAAACGGTAGAGGTTTCCGATAGATGAGGGATTGACCTCCATATTCTGTTCCATTTCCAAAAAGAGGGAGAACTCGTCAGGGGTGCAGTTCAGCTTTTGCAATGGAAGGTTCGTTTGGGTAGCTAACGGGATAAACGTGAAGCCGAAGGAGGAAAACGCGATCTTGTTGTTTTCACTGGACCAGTAAACGTGGTACTGCAGCCCTTTTGGGAGGAAAAAGATATCCCCCTCAGTTAACTGCAAATTGCCTTGCTCGGAGAGGATCTTTACTCTTCCGGATTGAATTCTGCGGATAAAATGGAAGGGACAGCAATCGATCTGGCTGGAATAATTGCGCGTACTTTGAAACAGATTGAAACGAAAACTTTTAAAGAATTCTGTATCTAACATATGGAAAATCACCCTACTAATTAAATAAATTTACCTGTTTATTTATAGTATAGTATCTTGTCCGGGAAATTGTCAAGTGCTATTATAGCGTTAAGCAAAATAGAAGGAGGCAAAACAATGAAAAATAGTAAATTATTGCGTACTTTCTGCCTGGGATTGAGTGTCCTGCTGCTTATGGCACTGTTGGGCGGCTGCGGCGGACAAACCGCCCCCGATACAACTCCTGCCGGTTTCAGTGTGGGCTATGGCAAGGCGGATATTTCCCCTGAGAAATCCGTATACTTGTCCGGTTACGGAGATCCTATAAGTGAGCGTATGTCTACCGGTGTGGCTGAGCCGCTGTATGCCACTTGCGTGGCGATTACCGACGCCAAGGGCGTTACCGCTTTGCTGATCTCTTTGGATCTGCTCAATCCCATGGATACGGTCGTGAAACCTTTGCGGGAGAACCTCGCAGAGCAGACAGGTGTACCCTTTGACAATATTATGGTGTGCTGCAGTCATAATCACAGTGGTCCGGATATGCGGGACCCGGTCTATTCGGTTTTGCTGGGGGAGCGGATCACAGAGGCGGTGAACCAGGCAATGGCAAGCCGCAAGCCTGCTACTATGGAAACTGCCTTTACCCGTCCGGAAGGCTTCAACTTTGTGCGCCACTATCTGCTGATCGACGGTACATATCAGGGTGAGGGTGTGGGTGCAGTTCCCAAGGATCAGGTTTACGGACACTATGGTAAGGCAGATAACCTGCTGCAGCTGGTGCGCTTCAACCGTGAGGGTGATAAGCCTGTTGTCCTTATGAACTGGCAGGGACACCCCAGAGGCACAGAACCCAACTCCCATACGACTGCCACCCCCAACTATGCCGGTGTTATGCGCAGCACTGTGGAGGAAGGTCTGGATTGTTACGGTTCCTTCTTCCTCAGCGGCTCCGGCAATGTGAATAATAACTCCCAGATCTCGTCTGAGGTAAAGCACGAAAACTATATCGTCCTGGGAGAAGCGCTGGGCCAGGAAGCCATTGCGGCAGCAGAAAACTTTAAGCCTGTGAACACCGGAGATATTCAGGTGGCTGTCAGCTATTTGGGTATAGACGGTCAGGAGGCATCCCAGGGTGCGCCCCTATATGCGATGTCCATTGGCGATGTAGCGTTTGCCTTTGCGCCCTTCGAGATCTTCGATACCAACGCAATGGCAGTGAAGGAGAATTCCAAGTTCAAGATGACCTTCTATTCCTCCTGCACCAACGAGAAGCATTCCTATCTGCCCACCGATCCTTCTTATGATTGGTTACGGCACTATGAGGTGCGGGTAACCCAATTTCCCAAGGGAACAGCCAAGGTGGTAGAGAATATTCTGTCCAGCCTGGTAGATAAGTGCTTCACTGCCAGTGGCAATGCAGAAACAGAGAAGGAAGAAGGCTATATTACGCCGGAATTTGTGCCCACCTGCGACGGTGTTGAGTACATCAATCCTGCAGCCGGAGATACCACAGCCTATACAAAGGTAGATAACGGCTTCTGCAAAATCGTACTGATGGATGGCACAACCATCAAGCAATTCCTGACACTCAATGAGGAGGTTGCCCAGGAAGTGTTGGCACTGTCTACCGTAAAGATTCTGCGCAACGAGCAGAACGTGGTCGTGGGTATTGCACAATAATGGCAAGCAAGCACTGTAAAAATGAAAAGAAGCATGTCTTTTGCCTATGCTTTGGGCAGAGAAAGGGGTACATTATATGAAACCGTTGGAAGGGTTGAAAGTTGTTGAATTGGGTATGTATGTTGCAGCGCCCGGTATTTCCCGGCTGCTGGGTGACTGGGGCGCAGAAGTGATCAAAGTGGAGTCGCCCAAGGGCGACAATTGCCGCGGCAGCGGCCGGCAGGTAAGACTGCCCACCAGCCCGGACTGTAATCTCATCTTCTCCATTGTAAACTCCGGGAAAAAAATGGTGTCGCTGGATCTGAAAACCCCGGAGGGCATGGAGGTTATGGAAAAGCTTCTGGCGGAGGCGGACATTTTTGTGTCAAATACCCGTTACGGCGGTCTGACCCGTCTGGGGCTGGATTATGAGAGCCTGCATCTGCGCCACCCCAGGCTGATCTGCTGCTATGTCAACGGCTATGGATTTGAAGGCCCGGAAAAGGATAGAAAGGGCTTTGACCTAACCAGCTTTTGGGCCAAGACCGGCATTCTGAATGCTATGCGCCACCCGGGAGAGGCGCCCCGATTCCCGCCTCCCGGAATCGGTGACCTGTCGACGGCATATGTGGCGACAGCGGGCATTCTGGCGGCGGTATATCGACGCGCCAGCACCGGGGAGGGATCGAAGGTCAGCACATCCCTGATGGCTACCGGCATTTGGAGCAATTATAGTCATATCACCACCGGACAAGATCGCCCGGAAGGCGACACTAATAAGCCTCTGCGCGCCCCCGAGCCTTTTAAGGATTGGAAAAACCCCTTCTATCACATTTACAAGTGCAAGGATGGACGGCTATTTTTCCTGCTTGGCGGCGGCTACAGCAGGCTGCCCTTAGTGCTCCATGCTTTGGGACTGGACGACCTGGTGGACGATCCCAGGTACATAGATCGCAGCGCTATGTTGCAAAACACCGATTATCTGTATGACCGTATGATCGAGACTTTTGAAACAAAGACTGCCAAGGAATGGGAACAGATCCTGAGTGGGCTGGAGATCTCCTATGAAATACTGGCAGAAAACTGGGAGGTCAGCAAAGATCCTCAGGCCTGGGCAAACGGTTGCCTGACCCATATGGAATGTCCCAATGGCAGTACCTATATCGTGCCCAATACGCCGGTGGAATTTTCCGATATGGAACGGACCCAGACCCGCCATGCAGGCGTTGTTGGCAGCGATACCCGGGAGGTTTTGGCTTCTGTAGGCTATACCCCGGAGCAGATCGAGGATTTGTTGCAGCGGGGGATCGCCGTAGCAAATTAACTGGATGGATACCACCATTCGTTAAAAAAATAAGAGGTGCTGCAAACGCAATTGCAGCACCTCTTTTGCAGTTTTGGGATCAGTCTTCGAAGGTGAAGATTTCCTTGAAATTCTCTTTGAAGATCTCGTAGACAGCCTGCAGGGTAGCTTCGTCTTCTACGGAGAGGTAGTTCTCGTTCTCCTCGTCCACAGGCTCAACTTCCAGGATCACGATCTCGTTGCTGTCTTCTTCGGTGGGCAGCAGTGCCAGATATTCCTTGCCCTGGTACTCGATGCAATCCAGATATTCAAATTCTACTTCTTCACCGTTCTCATCCACAAAGGAGATGATGTTGGATTCTTCTTCCTGAATCAGTTCCTTGTTTTCCATTACTTTCTTGCCTCCTTAACGATTTCCACAGATTGCTTGCAAAGGGCAGTGATCTCATCCCACTTGCCGTTTTCAATGAGGTCTGCGGTGACCATATAGCTGCCGCCGCAGGCACAGATCACAGGGCTGGCAGCG
>JAZSAD010000096.1:0-3741 GCA_045601715.1 Faecousia sp. | reverse complement strand
AAACGCAAAGATCAAGCACCTGTCCGGCGGTCAGAAGCAGAGAGTTGCCATTGCCCGGGCGCTGGTGAAGAAACCGGATATCATTCTGGCGGACGAGCCCACCGGCAATTTGAATTTCGCCATTGGTGAGCAGGTGATCCGGCAGTTGGTAGAGGTTTCCAAGGGCAAAACCCTGATTGCTGTGACCCACGATGACCGGCTGGCAAAATACTTTGATGAGGTCATCGATATGAACGAGATGACCGGCGGTATGCAGGACATTCCTTCTGAAAAGGAGGGCTGCTGATATGCTGAAATTTGCGCTGAAGAATATGGCCATCAAAAAGACGCAGGTCATATTGATCATTTTGTCTATTGTGATCTCTGCCGGTATCGCCGTACTGGCATTTAACGTAGCCACCCAGGTGGACGAAGGTATCACCAATAACGCCGGGTATTACTCTGCTATCGTAGGTCCTGCCGGAAGCAGTACCCAGTTGGCTATGAATTCTATGTATTTTACCGATGAGCCTGTGGGCACGGTCCCTTACAGCATCGTAACCACCCTGCAGCAGGATTCCCGGGTCACGCAGGTGATCCCCTTTGCGATGGCAGATAATTATAACGGCTACGGAGTCGTTGGCACAACACCGGCATTTTTGCAGAGCAAGGATCTGAGGGCGGGAGAAATGTTCGCCGCCGATGAGACTTTGCAGGCTGTTGTCGGTTCCAATATTGCAAAATATAATTCTCTGGAAGTGGGAGATGTGATTTATACAAGTCACTCGGCCAACGGATCTGACCTACATACAAAAGGAATCACAATCGTCGGCATTCTGAAAGAAAGTCACTCCTCCTATGATAATATTGTGTTCACCCAGCTAAAAACCCTTTGGGAAATGCACGAGCATGGGGAGCAGGAAGAAAACAGTGCAGAGGAGCACCATCACACCCACGGAACGGTTTGCGCGGTACTGGTAAATACCAAAAACCCCGGCTTTGCTATGCAGCTGGTGGAAGAATATGACGGAAAGATCATAACCGCTGACGACGGCGACAACACCACCTTGCAGGCAATTGAGCCTATGAGTGTTGTCCGGGATGTGCTCAATGATGCGGATGATACCAAGTATATCGTGTTTGTTCTTTGCGCCGTCATTTTGGTAATGAATATCATGATCATTTCCATCATTACGCTGCTGAATATGTATCACAGTGCAAAAGAAATATCCCTCATGCGTCTGATTGGCATCAGCATGAAACGAATCAATCTTCTGTATGTCATTCAGAACGGTATTATGGGTCTTTGTGCGGTCATTTTGGCATTCTTTGTGTCCAGAGGCTGTATGGTGCTGATGAATGACTATGTGGAGTCAATGGGCGTGGTTTTGAATATGAGCAAGGTCTACGCTGCGGAATTTTTGATTCTGCTTGCGGTATTTATCATCAGTGTGCTGCCTACCGTGATCTGGACCTTCTCCATGTCAAAAAAAGACGGCATCACAGATTGAGGTAACCCTATGAAAAGAATGAAAACAATATTCGCGGTGTGTCTTGTACTGACCCTGTTATTCTCCTTCACAGGTTGCAAGCAAGCGCAAAGCGGTGAGGCTACCAAGCTGAGCTTTCAAGCGGCTTCCGGATATGACTATTTGAAGACCCTGGATGGGAAGCAAGTTACCATCAGCGGTTATATGGCTACCAGTTCTCCGGTGGATGGCTCGTTTATGTTTCTAATGAACCTACCATACCAAAGCTGCCCCTTCTGCGTGCCCAATACATCCCAGCTGTCCAATACGATGGAGGTGTATCCCAAGAAGGGAGAAAGCTTTGGCTTTACCAATCAGGCAATCAAGATCGTTGGCACACTGGAGGTAGCAGAAAGTGAAGATAAGCCTTTCACAGATATGTACGGCTATGAGTTCAATTATAAGATCGTAGATGCCACCTATACCATCATTCAGGCGGACGAACTTTCCGAGGATATGGCTCTTTGGCAGAAGATCGCGGAGACCGATGTTGTCAGCGATATCTACAGGATGTATGACTATGTGAATTTCCTGTGTGCGTGGAATACTTACTATGTCAACTCCGGAACGGATGAAAACGGCAACGTTGTTCCCGGCTACTATCTGTACCCGACAGATGCCGTCTACCTGATAACTACCGATGGTGCACAGTATAATTACGGTTATAAAGACGGCTATTTCGACAGTATTATTTCCAAAATTGAGGCAGTTGATCCCAACGCCTTTGCGGATCTGGTTGCCAATGTTCGCAGTGCGGAAGTGTTAGCGCAGAAAGCGTTGGCTGAACTGGAAAACGAGCACTATACTTCCGAAAAGAAGTACCTGGAACAATTCGGTACAGAAGATCTGGTATACACCCTTACCATTGGTGAAGAACTGACAGCCGAAATGCAGACGCTCTATTCCGCATTTGCAAACTGGTTAGGAAGTTGGGAGATGTAATCACACAGACAGTCATCGAAAAACGCCACTTGTAGGATTACCTTACAAGTGGCGTTTATGTGTGTCAATTCCGACAGACAGAATCGTTTATCGTTTTATACATCGTTATTACTTCATTGGCATCCGCACATGAAACTCCACCAGCCCATTATAGCAATTCACCTCGATGTGGCCGTGATGGGCATCCACGATTGCCTTGGCAATGGCAAGGCCAAGTCCATAGTGCTTATCCTCGCCATTCCGGGCGGTATCCACGCGGTAGAATCGCTCAAAGATCCGCTCCCGGTGTTCTGCGGGGATCTCGTCACCCATGTTGATAACGGAAATTTCTGCAGTGCCGTGATCCTTAGTCAAGGTCAGGCGCACCTCGCCGTCAGGCTTGCTGTGACGGATCGCATTATCCAACAGAATGGAGATCAGTTGCTTTAACTGGGTGCTGTTACCTTCCACAGTAATTCCATTCGTGATATTACTGTTCAGTACAAGCCCTTTTTCAAAGGCAACACTTTCAAAGGGAAGCATTTCACCGGCAACCAGCCGGCTAAAATCAATGCACTCCATTTGTGGTGTTACATTCTCTGTCCGGGCAAGGTCCAAAAGCTGCCCCACCAGCAAGCCCATTCGCTCATTTTCATACTGAATATTCTGGAGCCATTGGTTGTCACCAAGTTCTCTGGACAAAAGCTCTGCGTTAGCGCTTACCACAGAAACCGGGGTTTTCAGTTCGTGGCCGGCATCGGAAATAAACTGCCTTTGCTTCTGATAGCTTTCTTCCAGGGGTGCAACGATCTTCTTTGCAAGGAACCGTGAAAGGAAGAAAAACATAACCAAGGCAACCCCGCCGAAGATCAGCGTATACCGAAATAAGGTCATGGCGCTTTCATAGACAACAGTATTATCCATGAAGGTCATGAGGATATATCCCCCCTTATCCATCCGGTAAAACGAGAAATGCCCTTCCACACCATAATCGCTTTGTCTTTCCGAAACATGGTATGCCAGCTTTATCAGCTTTTCGTTGGAGTGGATCGACGGTATATCACTTTTCACTTCCAGCACCTTACCGTCGTAAGACAGTGCAACTGTAAAAAATCTTGATAGTTGAAAAGCAGGGGAATCCCTAAAGCCGGATTTACCACCGTGATTGTCATCAGGACCCGGTCTGACTGACGGAGGAATCATTTCTGATGGCTGCGATAGCGCATACATTTGTGCATGTGTTTTCAGCATTTGCTCGTTATCATTGGACATCTCGTGATAGCTGAAAGCATAGATCACACCCAATGTTCCC
>JAZSAD010000095.1:0-9947 GCA_045601715.1 Faecousia sp. | reverse complement strand
ACCCATAGGTATCGTTGTTTTAATCAGGGCTAAGGACTTGTTCTCAAAATAGGCTTCGTCATAGGATAGTTCCTCAGCACCGGTACCCGGTGTCATGGGCTCGTTTTTGTATTGACTGTGTAATGCCTTTAAATCCGCTGTCACTTTGGTTGCTTCGTCAAGTGTCAATAACTGTATATGAGGGTATGTAATAGAGTCGTCACGACCTGTTCGGATAAGCTTTACATCATAGCTAAGTGTAACAGGCTCTGTCGCTTTGGGCTGGGTAGAAGGCTGTGTGTCAGCATTATTCTGTTCCTGCCCCCGGGGTTTTGTATCCCCCGAAATATCCGAAGGTGTGCAGGCAGCCAGTGCAACTACAGAAATAACCGTCAGTAGACATAGGCATATTCTTAGCAATCGCTTCATAAGACACGCTCCTTTCTGTTAGACACGGGTGATACTATATTTATTATACGACATACTGCTTTTTTGTCAATATAGCCGAAAATTAAAAAGCAAAAACGGACGGTTTTATGCAAAACTTTTAAAACAATTTATGTAGGGGCGACTATTGGTCGCCCACATAATACTGGTTACAGGTCAAATTCGTCAGTGAGTTTAGCAGACATTTTCCATGCCACATCCTCCACCTTGTCAGCCGCCTTTGCTGCAAGACGACGGGTGGGGTTGTTTCGGGGCATAGCCAAAATTGCCACTGCGCCGGCTGCCGCGCCCACGCCTAAGGCGATTGCCAGTCCTTTCATTTTCATGGTGTGTCCTCCTGCTTAGCCTACAGAGCTTGCTCTACCGTTTGTGCCGTTTGTAGTGTTATTTTCGGGCATTCCGGTAGGACCGATATCCGGGTCGGGAATGTTGGTTTCCGGCACAGGAACGGTCATAGTGTCGGTAGGCATCACGGTGTCACGAGTGGGATTGGTGGTAGTGGACGGTGTGGTAGCCGGGTCCATATTGGAGCAAGCGCAGGCGCATAAATTGAGTGCCAGTACAAGACCCAGCGCGAAAATTGCGATCTTTTTCACGGTAAATCCTCCTAATTTTAAGATTACAACAGTAGTATTACACCGCAAAGAAAAGTTAGACAGGAAATGTGTACCATAAAAAACATGCAGATTTCCGTATAATTTTCAAAAAAACGATTGCTATTTTTTGATTGTTGCAGTATAATAATTCGAGAAAATATGAAATAAAGGAGAAATTTTTCCTATGAAGAAGCTTGCAGTGAAAAAAGGCGCAGAGTGTATGGCTTGTTTGGAGTGCGTATCCGCTTGCTCCAAGGCTTTCTACAAGGAGTTCCATCAGGACCTGTCCTGCATTCAGATTGTTGAGAAAAACGGCGCAGCAAAGCCTATGGTCTGCATCCAGTGCGGTAAGTGCGAAAAGGTCTGTGAGGCCGGCGCAATCACCCAGAATCCCAAGACCGGCGTGTATATGATCAATAAGAAGCTGTGTACCTCCTGCGGCAAGTGCGTTGAGATTTGCCCCATGAAGGTTATGGTTGCGCCTCAGGAAGGTCCTACCAGCAAGTGCATTGCCTGCGGCATTTGTGTCAAGGCTTGCCCCATGGAAATCCTGGAAATTGTGGAAAAGTAAATCTACATAAAAACTGAAACAGCCGGAGAGTTACTCCGGCTGTTTTTTGTGCAAAAAATATGGTTGTAATATTTGCATATTGTAACGAAATATGCTATACTGTACATAATCATACGCCCGGAGGAGTTTATGACAATTATGACCGATTTTCAGCAGAAAATGACTGCTTTACTGCCGAGTGTAAAACTTCTGACCAATGAATCTTTGGCAAAACATACTTCCTTCCGTATTGGCGGACCTGCCGAAGTGATGACGTTTCCCCAAAACGGAGAAGAACTGAAGGAAATATTAAAACAGTCCGCTTTTTTGGACTGTAAACCTGTTATTTTAGGCGCAGGAACCAACATCCTTGCGCCGGACGAGGGCGTTCCCGGATTGGTCATCTGCCTGAAGGACTGTATGGACGTCTTGGAGCAGGTTGACGATACGCATATCCGGGTAGGCGCAGGTGTTAGTATGGCCAGAGCGGCAACCTTCGCCGCAAATTGCGGCCTTTCCGGCCTGGAATTTGCCCATGGTATTCCCGGCTCTGTGGGCGGCGGTGTGTATATGAATGCCGGCGCATACGGTGGAGAAATTTGCCAGGTGTGTCAGTCCGTGGAGTTTATGGATATGAACGGAGATACCCGTGTGTTGCCTGCTGAGGAAATGGACTTTTCCTATCGCCACAGCCGGCTGGAAGAAGAGGGCGGTATCGTCCTGTCCGCAACCTTCGTTCTGACACCTAAGCCTGCTGACGAAATCCGCGCAGTTATGCAGGATTTGATGACCCGCCGCAGAAACGCCCAACCCTTGGACCTGCCCTCTGCCGGTTCAGCCTTTAAGCGTCCTGTGGGCGGTTATGCCGCGGCGCTGATCGACCAGACGGGGTTGAAAGGCTATCAGGTGGGCGGCGCTGCCATTTCAGAAAAACATGCAGGCTTTGCGGTGAATTTAGGCGGCGCAACTGCAGAAGATGTTAAAAAACTTTTGCAAGACGTTTCAGACAAGGTGTTTGCAAGCACCGGAATCCGGCTGGAGCCGGAAGTGCGAATTTGGTAAAGAAAGAGGTGAATCCCGATGGCCGTTTCCTTTTCCGGAAATGCAAAGGCAGAAATCTGCCGTAATATCCCGGTCAAGAATTGCTGCGCTTTGGCAGAGTGCTTTGGTATTCTGCTGTTCTGCAACAGTTTTCGGGCGGATCATATCCGGATCATTACGGAATGCCGGGAATTTGCCAATGTATTACCGAAGCTGTTTAAAAAGGCTTTCGGGGTATCCTTTGATGTGATTCCTGAAACAGATATCCCCGGCAAAATGAACTTTCAGATTCACAATCGTGAAAAAATCCATCAGATTATGCACGCCTATGGCTTTGATGCCGGCGGGACACTGTCGCTGCATATCAATCTTCCTGTTGTGGAAGAGGATTGCTGTAAGGCTGCGTTTTTGAAAGGCGCGTTTCTTGCGGGCGGCTCGGTAACCGACCCGGCAAAGGGTTACCATATTGAGCTTGCCACCACCCACGGCAGTGTTGCCCGGGAGTGTAACAGCCTGATTCACGAAGCGCTTTCCTTGCAGCCCAAATATACAGCCCGGGGCGGCAGTCATGTGCTTTACTTAAAGCAGAGTGATATGATTTCTGATTTTTTGACCTATTTGGGCGCACCGGTGTCCGCCATGGGCATTATGGAAGCTAAATTGGAAAAAGAGCTGAATAACAAGGTCAACCGCCGCTGCAACTGCGACGATGCCAACACCTCTAAAGTGGTGGAGGCTGCCCAGGAGCAGTTGTCCGCAATCCGTATTTTGCGGGAAAGCGGCGCTTTTCAGAATTTACCCGGGAAATTGCAGCAGGCAGCTGTTGCAAGAGAGGAAAATCCTGAATCATCTTTAACAGAACTGGCAGCTTTAATGCAGCCGGCTATCAGCAAACCCGCTATGAATCACCGACTCCAGAAGCTGGTAAAATTGGCGCAGGAGGGAATGTAAATGAGTTTTGCGCACTTACATCTGCATACTGAATACAGCCTCCTGGACGGCGCGTGCCGCATTGAAGGACTTATGGACCGGGTCAAAGAGCTGGGACAGTCCGCTGTTGCCATTACCGACCACGGCGTTATGTACGGCTGTATTGATTTCTACAAGGCGGCAAAGGCAGCCGGAATAAAACCGATTATCGGCTGCGAGGTATATGTTGCCCCCCGGAATATGTCCGACAGAGTCCACGGTATCGATAATGACCCCTACCACCTGGTGCTTCTGTGTAAGGACCGGACAGGCTATGAAAACCTCTGCTATTTGGTATCCCAGGCCTTTGTGGAAGGCTTTTACGGCAAACCCAGAGTAGACCTTGCCTTGTTGCGAGAGCATCACGAAGGCCTGATTGCTACATCTGCCTGCCTTGCCGGCGGTGTTGCCCAGCGACTGATGATGGAAGACTATGACGCAGCCAAGGCATATGCAACAGAGCTTGCCGATATTTTTGGCGAAGATAACTTCTATCTGGAATTGCAGGATCACGGTATACCTGAGCAGACTGCAGTCAATCAGGGGGTGATGCGGATCGCCCGTGAAACCGGACTGCCGCTGGTTGTCACCAACGACGCCCACTACTTGCGAAAAGAGGACGCCAAAATGCAGGACGTCCTGCTATGCGTGCAGACCGGCAAGACTGTGGATGACCCCAACCGTATGAAATTCCAGACTGAGGAATTCTACTTAAAGAGTGAGCAGGAGCTCCGTCAGCTGTTCCCCAACTGTGACGAGGCTTTTGAAAATACCCAAAAAATTGCAGACCGCTGCAATTTGGAATTTGTCTTTAACGATTACCATTTGCCCGCATTCCCTGTGCCCCAGGGTTACACCAACGAGGAATACTTCCGTAAACTCTGCGAAGACGGCTTTGCAGAGCGGTATTCCAATCCTCCTAAGAGCTATCGGGAGCGACTGAATTACGAGATTGACGTCATCAGCCGTATGGGCTATGTGAACTATTATCTCATTGTTTGGGACTTTATCCGCTACGCCAAGGAGCAGGGGATCCCTGTTGGTCCCGGACGTGGCTCCGGCGCAGCATCTATTGTTGCGTACTGTATGCACATCACCGAAGTCGACCCTATGAAGTACGCGCTTATTTTCGAGCGTTTCCTGAATCCCGAGCGTGTCAGTATGCCCGACTTCGATACGGACTTCTGCCAGGAGCGACGGGGAGAGGTCATTGACTATGTGATGGAAAAGTACGGCGCTGACCACGTGGCGCAGATTGCCACCTTTGGTACTATGGCGGCCCGTGGCGCAATTCGTGACGTAGGCAGAGCACTGAACTTCACCTACGCAGAAACCGATGTTGTGGCAAAGCTTGTTCCCACAATGCCCCTGCATATCACCCTGAAAGAGGCCTTGGAGGTATCTCCCAAGCTGAAAGAAATGTATGACGGTGACGATCGGGTGAAAACCCTGATTGACACCGCTATGAGTTTGGAGGGTATGCCCAGAAACACCTCCACCCACGCCGCCGGTGTGGTGATTACCGCTGACCCGGTGCATACCTATGTACCCCTGTCCCGGAATGACGAAACCACCGTCACCCAGTATACCATGACCACGATTGAGGAACTGGGTCTTCTGAAAATGGACTTTTTGGGTCTGCGCAATCTGACAGTTATAGAGGACGCAGAGCGGCAGATTCGCCGTTTAGACCCGGACTTTGATATTGACACTGTACCAGATGATGACCCCGCCACCTTCCAAATGCTTGCCGAGGGTAAGACCCAGGGCGTGTTCCAGCTGGAATCTGCGGGCATTACCGGTGTGTGTATCAATATGAAGCCCACCTCTATCGAGGATATGACGGCTATTGTCGCCCTTTACCGACCCGGTCCTATGGACTCCATTCCCAGATTTATTGCCAATAAACTTGACTCCCGAAAGATTACCTATAAAACACCCCTGTTAGAGCCAATTCTAAAGGTTACCTACGGTTGTATCGTCTACCAGGAACAGGTGATTGAGATATTCCGCTCTCTGGGCGGCTACACCATGGGTCAGGCAGACAATATTCGCCGGGCAATCTCCAAAAAGAAGATGAAGGTCATTGACGCAGAGCGAACTGTTTTTGTCTACGGTGACAAAGAACAGGGCATTTCCGGCGCAATGGCAAAGGGTGTGCCCGAGGATGTAGCCCAGTCCATCTACGACGAAATCGTCGCTTTTGCTAATTACGCCTTTAATAAGGCCCACGCAGTGTGCTATGCAGTGGTTTCTTATCAGACCGCATATCTGAAATGCCACTATCCCAAGCAGTATATGGCAGCGCTGATGACCTCGGTGCTGGACTCTGCTACAAAAATATCCGGCTATATTGCCGAGTGTAAGGAGCTGGGCATTGCAACCCTGCCGCCGGACATCAACCATTCCGTGGACAATTTTGCCGTGGAAGGGGAGTCAATCCGCTTCGGCTTGGGTGCTGTGAAGAATGTAGGCCGTGGCCTCATTCGCAGTATGGTTGCCAAACGGGAGCAGGACGGTCCGTTCCAATCCCTGGAAGACTTCATTCAGAGAATGGGCGACGAGCTGAACAAGCGCGCTGTGGAGAATTTTATCAAGTGCGGCGCAATGGACTGTTTTGGCCACCATCGCAGCGAGCTGCTGGCGGTGTATGAGAGCATGATGGATTCCATCGCATCCTCCCGCAAAAAGAATCTGGACGGTCAGATGGGCCTGTTTGCTATGCTGCAGGACACGGAAGATGCTGTGGAGATTCCCATACCTAAGCTGCCGGAACTGAACAAGGCGGAGTTGATGCTGATGGAAAAGGAAACCACCGGTATCTATCTGTCTGGTCACCCTATGGACGATTACCGGCATCTGCTGAAAGGTACCCACGTAGTGCCTATCGGCGCGCTGATGGAAGAGGAAAATCCCTACCAGGACGACCAGATTGTCAGCGTTGCCGGCGTGGTGCAGTCCATTAAAATGAAAACCACCCGCAACAATTCCATGATGGCATACGTGACCTTGGAGGACGATACCGCATCTATTGAAATGCTGGCGTCTTCCAATGTGCTGTGCCAGTACGGAGAATATTTAAAGGAAAATCAGCCTGTTGTGATTGTTGGGCGGCTATCTATGCGGGACGATAAAGAACCGCAGATTGTCATTAACCGGGCAAGGCCTATGTCTGATTTTGAGAATCAGCCGTTGGCAGAAGAGCCTGTCCGGGAAACCCCCAAATCCGGCACTCTTTACCTGCGGCTGCCCACCGAGGACGGACCTCTGTTCCGTAAAATCCGGTCTATTTTACAAATGTTCCCCGGCCAGTCGAAGGTAGTTGTTTATTTTGCGGATACCCAGCAGCGCAGGGGTAGTTCCTGCGCTTTGGATGATCGCATGCTGAATGAGCTGAACAGCGTGCTGGGACAGGAGAATGTTGTAATAAAATAACTTTCCATTTTCGCGCAAATGTGCTATACTAAAAACGATTGGGATAAAATCATTGGAGAGATATAAACGATGAAAAAAGTACTAATTTTGGAAGACGAAGAGAATATCCGCAGCTTTGTGGTAATCAATCTGAAACGCGCCGGTTATGATGCGATCGAAGCCGCAACCGGTATGGAAGCGCTGGAGATGCTGAACCGGTATCCGGACATCGGCGTTGCCATTTTGGATGTGATGCTGCCGGATATTGACGGCTTCGAGGTATGCCGCCGGATTCGCGCCGGCAACAAGCAGATGGGTATTATTATGCTGACCGCCCGCACCCAGGAAATGGACAAGGTGACCGGCCTTATGACCGGCGCAGACGATTATGTGACCAAGCCTTTTTCTCCTGCGGAGCTGACCGCCCGTATTGATGCTCTCTACCGCCGTATTGGCGGCGATACCGGTATGGATTCCGAACTGGTCAAGCAGGGACCCTTTGTGATGAATACCCGTAATCATACTCTGGAGAAGGGCGGAAATCGGATTCGTTTGACACAGGTGGAATATGGTATTCTGAAGCTGTTTATGCAAAATCCCGGCAGAGCCTTGTCCCGTGAAGATATTCTGTCTGCGGTATGGGGCAGAGATTATGACGGTGAACTGAAAATTGTAGATGTAAATATTCGCCGCTTGCGGATTAAGATTGAGGACGATACAGCCAATCCCACCTATATCACAACGGTTTGGGGCTTCGGCTATAAGTGGGGCGCATGAGACTTAACAGACATAAATTCAAAACCGTTAAAATCAAAGGTCTGCGCCGCAGATGGCTGACCAACACCCTGACAGTAGTCTGTGTATTAGGTCTGCTTTGTGCGTTGGCAGTTACGGGGGCTTTTTCTGCTTATTATTATTCCAGCCTGGAATCGGATATGCGCTATCGCGCTCAGTCCACCACAGAGTTTTTTGCAGATTTTTTGAGCAAAGAAGATAAGGACTATTATCAATCCTGTATTGCCTATGTCCGGACTTTTGAGAACAGCAACGAAATTCAACTGCAGTTTATGGATGCAGATTGTCATCTTGTGGCGGCATCCTATGCGTATGATGCTAGCAGCAAGGTGCCGGAAACCAAGGATATCGAAAAGGCTATGACTACCCGGAGTATCAGCTCCTATTTCGGTAAGAATACCGAAAACGGTGTATGGGTGATGGCGGTTTCCGGACCTGTGGTCGACAGCAGCGACAATCTAATCGGCATTTTGCGATACGTAACACCTGTGGATAAAATGATTGGACAGATTGCTACGGTAGCAGGTATTGCCCTTGGCGTGCTGACGATTTTTGTGTTGTTGGTTCTGTTCAGTAGTAATTACTATATCCGCTCCATCCTGCTTCCGCTGGGAGAGATTATTGAAAAGGCGCAAAAAATCGCCAATGGCAGCTACGGTATCCAGATTCAAAACCAGTTTGATGACGAAATTGGCGATCTGGCCCGGATGATCAACGAAATGTCTCTGAAAATCAACGCCAATGAGAAGATGCAGCGGGATTTCATTTCTTCTCTGTCCCACGAGTTGCGGACACCCTTGACAGCCATCACCGGCTGGAGTGAAACCCTGCTCAGCTCTGATAAGCTGGATAACGATACCCGTCGGGGTGTACGCATTATCCATCGTGAAGCAGGCAGATTGACCGAAATGGTGGTGGATCTGTTGGACTTTACCCGGATCCAGGACGATAAACTGACCCTAAATATGGAAATGGTGGACATTCGCGCAGAATTTGAAGATACGGTCTTTATGTACGGCAGCCGTCTTGCGGAAGAGGGTATCAGCCTGAAGTACGTGGACAATGACCAGGAAATTCCTGAAATCTCCTGTGACCCCCAGCGTCTGCGGCAGGTATTCCTGAACATTCTAAATAACGCAGTCAAGCACGGCGGCGAGGGCAAGCAGATTGATGCCGGTATTATCTATAAGGACGACTATGTAATTGTGAAAATCCGGGATTACGGTCCTGGAATTCCCGAGGATGAATTGTCGCTTGTTAAGAAGAAATTCTACAAGGGAAGCTCTAAAGCAAGAGGTACCGGAATCGGTCTTGCGGTGAGTGATGATATTGTCACGATGCACGGCGGTGAACTGATTCTGGAGAATGCTTTGACCGGGGGAACAGTGGTAACCGTTCGGTTGCCTGCCACCCAGTAAGGAAGGAATACTATGGCAAATCAAGAAAAGTTCAAAACAATGATCGGCGGGCAGGCTTTGATTGAAGGTCTAATGATGCGCGGTCCTCAGAAGGATGCCATTGTAGTCCGGGGAAAAGAGGGTCTCACCGTTGAGGTAAATGACCGAAAGGTACGGCCTAAGAATTCTCCTCTCAACTGGCCTGTAATCCGTGGCGCTGTGGTGTTCTTTGACTCCCAGCTATGTGGTGTCAAAGCACTGATGCGCTCTGCGGATTTGTCCCCTGAAGAAAGTCAGGAAGAGCCGTCTAAATTTGATAAATGGCTGGAGGAAAAGCTGGGCGATAAGAAGTTCCAGCAGCTTGTGGTAGGCTTTGCTGTTGCTATGGGCTTGGGCCTGTCCATCCTGCTGTTCTTCCTGCTGCCTATGGTGATTGGCAGCTTCTTTGACCACTGGATTCAAAGCAATTTGGTGCTGAATCTGGTGGAAGGCGTCATTCGCATTCTGATTTTTGCCGGCTATATGCTGCTGATGTCCCAAATGGGTGAAATGAAGCGTGTATTTGCCTACCACGGAGCGGAGCATAAAACCATCCGTTGCTATGAGGCAGGTTTACCCCTGACGGTGGAAAATGTCCGTCAGCAGACAAGACTGCACCCTCGCTGTGGCACAAGCTTTCTGCTGGTTGTCATGATTATCTCCATTTTGCTGTTTTCCGTGGCATCTTCTTTGCTGCTGACGCTTATTCCTGCCTTGGCA
>JAZSAD010000094.1:0-4083 GCA_045601715.1 Faecousia sp. | reverse complement strand
GTCGCCCTCGTTGATGAACAGGGGCACCTTCACCTCAGCGCCGGTCTCCAGGGTAGCGGGCTTCAGGGTGTTGGTAGCGGTGTTACCAGCGAAGCCAGGCTCGGTAGAGGTAACGATCAGGTCAGCAAAGTTGGGAACTTCCACGCCGAACACGTTGCCCTTGTAGCTCATAATGGTGCAAACGTCGTTCTCCTTCACGAAGCTGAAGGAATCGTCCAGAGCGGACTTGTCGATGGGAACCAGTTCGTAGGTCTCGCCGTCCATGAAGTAGTACAGGTTGCCGTCGTTGTAGGAGTACTCCATCTTCTTTCTCTCAACGAAAGCGGTGGGGAACTTGGCAGAGGGGTTCAAGCTGGTTTCGGTAACGCCGCCGGTGATCACGTTCTTCATCTTAACGCGAACAAAAGCTGCGCCCTTACCGGGCTTTACGTGCTGGAATTCGATAACCTGCATAACCTTGCCATCCAGTTCAAAGGTTACGCCGTTTCTGATATCACCTGCAGAAATCATTTGTATATCCTCCTAAGTGTACGCCCTTTTCGGGCTATTTTAATATGTTAGCTGATATATTTTAACCGAAAACTGCTTATATTGCAAGAGGAAATTGGAAATTTCTCAAACAATTATCAAATTTTTCGGGCTTTTGGTAATATTTTCACAGCCTTCGGCGGTAAAAATCACCACATCTTCGATTCTGACACCAAATTTACCCGGCAGATAGATACCAGGCTCGGCAGAGGTGACCGCGCCCACAGGCATGGGATTGTCGTTGCTGGGGTTGGGGCTGGGGCTTTCGTGGACTTCCAGACCAAGGCTGTGACCGTAGCCGTGACCGAAGTATTCGCCGTAGCCGGCGTCGGTAATGACCTTACGGGCAGCTGCGTCAATGTCCTTGCCCTTTACACCAGCACGGGTAGCGGCAAGGCCTGCTTTCTGCGCCTGCAGGACGGTGTTATACACTTTCTCCATCTCCTCGGTGGCAAAGCCAACTGCCACAGTACGGGTCATATCGGAACAGTAGCCGTTATACAGCACACCGAAGTCCATGGTAATGAAGTCACCTGCCTGAATCACCCGGTCGGTAGCTACACCGTGGGGCAGGCTGGTATTGGGGCCGGACACCACGATAGGATCAAAGGACAGGCCCTCACCGCCGTTCTTATACAAGCAGTAAATCAGCTCTGCCTGCAGTTCCTTCTCGGTCATACCCACCTTAATGCGGGTACACATCTCGGCAAAGGCCTTATCGGTAATGGCCTGGGCTTTGCGCATATTCTCCAGTTCCCATTCTTCTTTCACAGCGCGGAAGCCGCTGATCTGGGCGTGCATAGGCATCAGTTTGGCATTCAGCTTGCTGTCATAGGCGTTAAACTCCGCGACAGTGAGATAATTTTCCTCGTAACCCAAGGCGGTAATGCCGAAATCCGCAATGGCTTCGTTCAGCAGCTTGGTGTAGGGATGTTCTCTGTCCACCATCAGTACCTCAAAGCCTTTGATGCCCTTTTCGGCGGCTTCAATATAGCGGCTGTCGGTAAAATAGCGGCAGCCGGCTTTGCTGACAATGGCAACACCCTCGGCAATATCATATTCTGCGCCGTAATGGCGGCTGTAACGGCTGGTGAGCAGCAGGCCGTTTACTTCATCATTTAATAAAGACAAATATTTCTCAAGATTCTTCACAAGTCATTCTCCTTTTTCGCGCAATAAAAATCCAGGGCAATTCCAGCACATGGCGCGCCTTCAGCCAAAAGTTATGATTGTTGATAGCCTTTACCAGTATGGACTGCACACCGGCGCAGTTGGCGCCCAGCACGTCGGTATAAATCTGATCGCCGGCCAAGGCGCAGTTTTTTGCAGGAATACCATAACGGGTCAGACATTCCCGGATACCCTTGGAAAAGGGTTTTTTCGCGTGGGTGATGCAGTCTACGCCATAGGTTTTGCAGAACACCTTTACCCGATCCCGTTTGCTGTTGGAAACCACGCAGAGTTGAATAGAGGATTCTGCCATGAATTTCAGCCATAAGGCCATTTCGTCCGTGGGTTCGTTGGTGGTATAGGGTACAATGGTATTATCAAAATCCAGCATCAACAGCCGAATCCCCCGTTTTTGAAGATTCCCAGGGGTCAGTTCGGTTACGCTGTTTGTAATTACAGTAGGTAGCAAAGAAATGCTCATATGTGCAAACCTGCTTTCATAAAATACGGTAGTATTATACCACATTGGGAGGGGTTTGTCTATGTTCTCCAAGGTATTTCTTGCCCAGACCAGCGGGGAAATAAAAAAACAGCTCCCGGAAAAGCTTGCCTATATGGCGCTGCATTTTTCCCCCTATGGCAAGGGACTGTCCAATATACCCGGTGATTTGCCGAAAGGCAGTATATTATTACTGGATGACAGCACTTCTCCAACGCATCACGACCCACAGTTGGTTGTGGAACAGCTAAAACAGCTAACAACGCAGCTTTCACCGGCTGCGGTTTTATTGGATTTTCAAAGGCCTGTTACAGAGGAATTGAAAGCTATGGCTGGCTACATTACAAAGGCGCTCCCCTGCCCGGTTGGGGTTACGGAATGCTACGCAAAGGATTTGGGTTGCTCTGTTTTTTTATCGCCGCTACCGGCAAATAAAGAATTGACAGATTACCTGAAGCCATGGCTGAACCAGGGAGTTTATCTGGAAATTGCGCCGGATTGCATAGAAATTACCGTGACGGAAACAGGCAGTGAAATACGCCATATTTACCCGGTACAGGACTTACCTTTGGTGGACAACAGACTACACTGCCATTACCAAGTGGAGGTTTCTCCCAACAAAGCGGTGTTTACTATTTGTCGGCACAAAGAGGATTTACTGTCACTGGTACAAGAGGCGGAAAGCTTAGGTGTTTTAGGCTGCGTTGGGTTATACAGAGAATTAACGGAATAACAAAACCCCACAGGCAAAACCTGTGGGGTACATTGTTTAGATAGCTTGAGAGGGAGAATTAATAGAACTTCTTCTTGTTCTTACGGGCAGCTTCGGACTTCTGCTTACGCTTCAGGCTGGGGCTGACGTAATGCTCACGCTTCTTCACTTCTGCGATAACGCCCTCCTTTGCACAGCTACGCTTGAAACGGCGCAGAGCGCTTTCCAGAGATTCGTTTTCCTTAACGCGAATTTCAGACATTGTTTTCCCTCCCTCCGATGGTGTCCGGCTATTTCCTGGACACTTTCAGGGCCATATCGGCTCGACTATTATATGCTGAATTTCTTGTTTTGTCAAGCCACTTTTCTGCCTTTTTGACTTAATTTTGGCAAAACCAACTTATTTTACGATCAGGTTGACCAGTTTGTTCTTGACCACGATAGTCTTGACGATGCTGCCGCCGTTCTTTTCTAGGAAGGTCTTGATCTTCTGGTCAGCCAGCACATTGGCAATCACGGTATCGTTATCCAGGTCGGCTTCCATTACAACAGTGCCACGCATCTTGCCGTTGACCTGAACCGCAAAGGTAACCTCGCTGTCCTTGCATTTCGCCTCATCATAGGTGGGCCAAGGCTCGTAAGCGATGGTATTGTCGTGACCCAGTGCCTGCCAGATTTCCTCACCTACGTGGGGAATGATGCAGGAGATCATCTTCACAAAGCCCTCAGCATATTCCTTGGGGCAAGTGCCGTTCTTATAAGCCTCGTTCACAAAGACCATCATCTGGGCGATAGCGGTGTTGAAGCCCAGCTGCTCAAAGTCGCTGGTCACCTTCTTAACAGTCTGGTGGTAGACCTTGGTCAGCTTGCCGTCGTCAGTGTCTGTGATGTTGGCAGGCTCGGTGAAGAAGTTCCACACACGGTTAATAAACTTCTTTGCGCCGGCAACACCGGTGGTGCTCCAAGGCTTGGAAACCTCCAGGGGGCCCATAAACATCTCGTAAAGACGCAGGGTATCTGCGCCGTACTCACGGACAACATCACTGGGATTAACAACAAATTCAGGGAAACGCTTACCCATCTTGATGCCGTTCTCACCCAAAATCATACCCTGGTGAACCAGCTTCTTGAAGGGCTCTGCCACGGGGGACAGACCGTTATCGTACAGGAAACG
>JAZSAD010000093.1:0-61747 GCA_045601715.1 Faecousia sp. | reverse complement strand
CCTGTGTGGATGCTGTTTGCTTATTACACTTTTGTATTCATCGGCTATGATTTCGGCAAATTTGACACCCTCATCAGCGGTCTGTTTGCGGTAGCTATGATTTTCGGCGCAGTATTGTACACACAGATCTCCTGCGGCAAGGTTGCCGCCACATCTCTGATTCTGCTGATTGCCGCTTTCCCCTTCGCCGCCCTTTTGTACTTAAACCGTGATATCGTTATGGCAGCTGATTGGACTTCCTTGCAGTTCCTGCTGCCGGATGCATTGGTGACTTTGGGACTGCTGCTGGTGGTATTCGCTATCCGGATTCATCCCTCCCATGAGTATCACCCCACCTGGGGTGACCGCACCGACGGACGACGGATTCGCACCGAGCCCCCCATGAATCAGGTGACCCCCTATGTGATGTGGACAAGAAACGCAGCCCAGAACTTCTTCGGCGAATCTTTTGAAATCACCAATATTGAGCGCTATATCCGTCAGAAGCGGCGGGAGGGACTTTCCTCCTTCGGTCTGATGCACGTACTGCTGGCAAGCTACTGCCGCACTCTGTGCCGGTATCCCGCTTTGAACCGGTTTGTTGCCGGTCAAAAGGTTTACCAGCGCGGCAACGACATTCAGTTCTGTCTGGTTGTCAAGAAAGAAATGACCTCTACCTCCCCCGAGACGGTCATCAAGGTTCATCTCACACCCACAGACACCGCCGAGGATGTTTACAACAAGCTGAATGACGCAGTCGAGAATGTCAAGAACACACCGTTGGATTCCAGCTTTGATAATCTGGCTCACGCCCTGATGCTGATTCCCGGTGTATTTCTGAAATTTACTGTTTGGCTGCTGCGGGTGATGGATTACTTTGGACTGCTGCCCAAGTTCCTGCTGGAGCTGAGTCCTTTCCACGGCAGTGTGTTCTTCACCTCTATGGGCAGCTTAGGCATTCCCCCCATCTATCACCATCTGTACGACTTTGGTAATCTGCCTGTTTTCTGCTCCTTCGGCTGCAAGCGCAGAGCGTTGGAAGTGCAGGAGGACGGCTCTGTGGAGCAGCGGAAATATGTGGACTTTAAGTTTACTATGGATGAGCGTATTGCCGACGGCTTTTACTACGCCGCTTTCTTTAAGCACTACAAGCGGATTCTCCACCACCCCGAGGTGTTGGATACCCCTCCCGAAGAAGTACTGCCTGACATTGACTAAACTATGAAAAACGAAATTTTATCCCAAATGTCAACAGAGTGTCCCTGGCGGGACACTCTGTTATGGTATGACACCATTGATTCTACCAACACCCAAGCCAAGGAACTGGCAAAAGACGGTGCAGCCCACGGAACGGTACTGGTTGCAGGTATGCAGACAGGTGGTCGGGGACGTATGGGCAGAAGCTTTCTCTCTCCCACCGGCGGTGTGTATTTGTCTATGATCTTACGTCCGGACTGCTCGCCCGAACAGCTGATGCACCTGACCTGTGCTGCTGCAGTTGCCGGGTGCAAGGCGGTGGAGCAGGCCTGCGGCGTTTGCCCGGATATCAAATGGACCAACGATTTGGTTTGCGGCAAGAAAAAACTGGGTGGAATTCTCACAGAACTGGGTCTTGACGGCGCAGGAAATGTAGATTATGCCATTATCGGCATCGGTATCAACTGTGAAAAAGCAGCGGATTTTCCTGCGGAATTACAAGATACCGTTACCTCTGTCCACGAGATTTCCAAAAAGATTTGTACCGCTGCCAAGCTGACCGCTACATTGGTAGAAGCGCTATACGAAATGGACAAAACACTTCTCACCGGCAAGCAAACGATGATGGACACCTATCGCCGGCACTGCATTACCCTGGGCAAAGAAATCAAAGTGATACAGGGTGATTCCGTAAATTATGGCATTGCGGTGGATTTGGACGAGGACGGCGGCCTGTTGGTGCGTTTTGCTGACGGCAGCAAAAAAATTGTCGCAAGCGGAGAGGTCAGCGTCCGGGGAATGTACGGATATTTATAAATTTTTATTGCTTTTTCCCGTTTTATTGGTTATACTGAAAGTAGAATAATCTTGACAGGAGGTTATATTATGAAAACTGTATGGAAAGTATTGGCTGCGTTGGCAGCGATTGCCGGTGTTGTGTATGTAATCGCAACCTACGGTGAGAAGATTGTCGCTTGGGCAAGAGGCCTGATGAGCAACATCTGCTGGGAAGATTGCACCGACGAGGATTTTGACGACTGCTGCGAAGCAGTGGATTTTGAAGGTTAATAACCGACACAAAGCCCTCCCTGATCCAGGGAGGGCTTTTATTATATCTTTACGTTGGGGAAATATTCCTTTGCAAAGTCTACCTGTTCTACCTGGAAGCTTTTGCCGTTTAAGTATTCCAAGCAGCCGGCATCGGTGGTGAATTGGAAGGTCAGCTTATAGGAATAGAGCGCCTGATAGGTGCGGTCAAAATTCTTATTCAGCTTGCCGTATTTGCCATCGCCTAACAGAGGGTGGCCTGCGTGGGCAAACTGGGCGCGGATCTGATGGGTTCGACCGGTAATCAGCTCGCATTCCACCAAGGATAGTCCCTGATTGCTGCCCAGCACCTTATAATTGGTCTGGCAGGTTTTTGCGCCGGTTTGGGGGGTATCGGTGACGAAGACCCGATTCTTCTTCGCATCCTTGAACAGGTAGCCTTTCAGGCTGCCTTTGGCAGGCTCGGGTGTTCCCTCTACGATCGCCAGATACCGCTTGTCCAGCTCCCTGTCCTTAATTTTCTGATTGAGAATCCGCAGGGTTTCGGCGTTTTTGGCGGCAATCACGATACCGCCGGTGTTCCGGTCGATGCGGTTACATAGGGCGGGGGCAAAGGAGTTCTCCCCTCTTGGACTCCATTCCCGTTTTTGGTAGAGGTAGGCTTGAATATGATCGATGAGAGTTCTGCCGTACTCCGCGCCGTCGTGGGGGTGTACCGCCAAGCCCGGTCGCTTATCCGCCAAGAGGATATTCTCGTCCTCATAGACGATGTTCAGCTTGGGAGTCGCCACGGTCAGGTAGGCGTTATCCTCCCGGGGTTTTTCAAAGAACTCGTCGTTGATATACAGCTGCAGAACATCGCCCGTCTGCAGGCGGCTGTCCCGCTCCGCCCGAGCGCCGTTGAGCTTAATTCGCTTGATGCGAATATACTTTTGCGCCAGCGATGCCGGAAGCAGCGGCACGGCCTTGCTTAAAAACCGGTCCAGCCGCTGACCGCTGTCGTTAGGGCCAATGGTAAATTCCTTCATTTACGACTCCGAAAATCACAGGATATTTTGGCTGAAATGGTTGTCCATCTGCTCGGTGAATTCCTTGGCAGGGTTGTAGCCCATCTTTCGCTGACGGTTGTTCATAGCCGCAACCTCCAAAATCACCGCAAGGTTTCGACCGGGGGTGATGGGAATGGTGTACACAGGTACCTGGACGCCCAGAATTTCCATATGGTGTTCCTCCAGCCCCAGGCGGTCGTATGCCTCATGTTCTTTCCATGGAACGATATTGACAACCAGGTCAATTTCATTCTCTGCCTTGACGGCGCCCATACCGAACAGCTTCGCCACGTTCACGATACCGATGCCACGCAGTTCCACGTAATTACGAATCAGCTCCGGGGCATTACCGATGAGCTTACTGCCGGAGACCTTACGGATTTCCACAGCATCGTCGGCAATCATACGGTGTCCGCGCTTGAGCAGCTCTATGGCCGCCTCACTTTTACCCATACCGCTGTCACCAGTCAGCAGGATGCCTTCGCCGTAGACTTCCATCAGAACGCCGTGACGGGTAATTCTGGGGGCGAGAACTGCAGACAGGTAGGCAATGATAGCGGAAACAGTATTGCTGGTGGTTTCCTTGGTGCGAAGAATGGTGATATCATGCTTCTGCGCCAATTCCAGGCAAACGGAATCCAGGGGATTATAGCGGGTTACCAGCAATGCCGGGAACTTATAGGCATAGTAGCGGTCCATTGTCACATACCGTTCTGTGGCAGACAGCTTTTGCAAATAGCTGATTTCCACATTGCCCATAACCTGCAGACGCATAGGCTCAAAGTGGTCAAAATAGCCTGCCAGCTGCAGACCGGGTCTTGCCACGTCCGCAACGGTGAGTTGAATGGATTCATAATCACTTGCCTGATAGGCCACTTCCAGTTCAAACTCCTTTACCAAAGTGGTAAGGGGCACACTATAAACATGAAACACGCATACCACGCCTCCTTTTTGGTATTCTTGCAAATATTATAACTGGCACAGGCCCAAATAGCAACAATATTTTAAAAAACGAAAAAAAATACAAAAAAAGACTTGCTTTTTGGGAGAAACTCTGCTATCATATCTAAGCGCGTGTTTTGGGCGCAACCAATTTTGATTTTTATTATGCAGATAGGAGGTGCAGTAGTATGGCGAAGTGTGATTATTGTGGCAAGGGCGTTACCTTCGGTATTAAGGTTTCCCACTCCCACAGACGTTCCAACCGGACTTGGAAGCCCAACGTTAAGCGGGTCAAGGCCGTTGTTAACGGTACTCCGTGCCATGTGTACGCTTGTACCAGATGCCTCCGTTCCAACAAGGTTGAGCGGGCTATCTAATTCCCCCTGCATTAAATTACGGCGTTGCTAAGCAACGCCGTTTTTTGTTTGTAATATCTTTTCAAAAAAATGACCACCGATTGCTCGGTGGTCATTGATTTTTATTTTGCGTAGTCCATAGAAATCCAACCGCTGTTGATTCTGCCCCAAACTTCTCCATTGGAGAGGGTTTTGGTTTCCAGAACCTGTACCTTGGTACCGTAGTACAGGAAGCCAACAATGGTGTTGGAAGTGCCTGCGCCCTGACGGACACGGAGGCAATCCGCTACGATGGTTTTGGTAACAGGCTGCGCAGGGGTTGTAGAGGTGCTGCCGGAGGATTCAATGACGATGTATTCCATAGAAACCCAACCGTTGGCAATCTTGCCCCACTCTACACCGCCTACCTTCTTTCGCTCGGTGATGGTGACCTTTTCTCTGGGACCCAGGAAACCGGCAATTTCGTAGTTGGTGCCGGGGCCGGTACGAATACGCAGCCAGTCCTGCACATTGGCGTAACCGGTTATGGTAGTGGTAGGCGTACTGGGTGTGCTGGGAGCGCTGGGGGTGCTGGGGGTGGTTGTGACATTGCCGCTAAGCTGCACATAATTCAGACAAATCCAACCCCTATCAATCTTGCCCCATTCCAGAGCGCCGCCGCTGCGTTTTTCAGTAACGGTAACTGCCGTACCCTCGGTCAGGTAACCCAAGATAGAGTAGTTGGTGCCGGGGCCGCTGCGAATCAGCAGCTCATCGGCAATGACCTTACCTGTCCAGGTGTTGGCAGTAGCATTATTGTTATTGGAAGAGCCGTTGCTGTCCAGAATGACATAGTCCATACTGATCCAGCCTTCGGCGATCTTGCCCCATTTCATAGAGCCCACAGTAGACTGTTCCAGAATCTCCACTTTCTGCTGGGGTTTCAGGTAACCTACAACAGAGTAGGATGTGCCGGGACCGCTGCGGACACGGAGCCACTCCTGTACGTTAATAGTACCGGTAACCTTAGGCTGCTCCGGCTGGGTGGCAGGAGGCTGGGTGGCAGGAGGCTCCGTTGCGGGAGGTTCGGTTGCGGGGGGCTGGGTGGCAGGAGGTGTGGTCTCTTCCGGCTTTGTTTCCGGTTTTTGGTTGACTACAGAATCGTAGTTGGTATACTGCAGGGCAATCCAGCCGCCGTCAAACTTACCCCAGGTATAACCGCTGCCGGAGGCAGTTTCTGTAATCACAAACTGCTGACCCTTGTTGGCAACGCCCACACGGGTGTAGTTGGTGCCGGGGCCTTGACGGAGGTTTACATCCGTACCGGTTACAGTAATAGTAATGGGATTCTGGGTGGTTGCGCCGGTCTCGGGAGGCTTATTGCCGGAAGCATCTGCCCACTGAGCGTACAAAGTTGCGCTCTTGGTGGATGCGTCCAGTACCGTTACCTTTGTGCCGCCGGACTTGGCTGTAAACCAGCCCTGGAAGGTGTAACCCTCCATAGTGGCCACAGGGAACGGGGTTGCAGTCAGGTTGGAATCGTAACCCTGGCTGCGGGGACTGGAAGTACCGCCATTGGCATCATACAGTACGTAGCAGTAATTCTCAGGGGGTGTTTTGCTGTACTGGGCATTTAAGTACATATTGGCTTCACTCAGTCTGCGACGCAGCAAAAATGTACGAATCTGACCGCCTGCGCTGCACCACAGGGCAAACGCGCGAATCAGATCGTTACCGGTTGCGCCGGTAACAATTGCCTGATGGAATGTACCGTTTGTTTCATAGGCCCAGGCAGTACCACAGTTGTAGGAGAACAGCACAAGGGCATCAAACTGATTCTGGGTCAGGGTAAGACCGTACTTATCCATAACCTTTATGTGAATATCACGCTCTACACCTGCCAAATGGTTACGAAGCAGGGTTTCTGCTTCTGCCTCTGTGATACCGTTCTGGGTATAGTATTCAACCATATCGTCGGGACACCGGGTACCGTAGCCTACGGTATACTGGGTGAAGTCCCAATAAGGTGTTCTGCTGAAGCCTTCTTCGGCTTTCAGGACACTTAAACAATCAGCGCTGGCTGCGAGAATAGACGGTTCGGTAACCACAGGAACGGTTTCATCTGTAACAGCGGGAACTGTTTCTTCCGTTGCGGTGGGAACGGTCTGCTCAGCCCGGACGGGAACAACCCCAACCGGCGCAAAACCAAGCACCATGATGATCGCAATCAAAAAACTGATAATTCGTTTTTTCACCAATTTTGCTCCTTTCCATATCATTGCCAGCATATTATAACAGAATTTCTGTGTTATTGCAACCCTATTTTCCCTTTTATTACACGTTTGTTACCATTTTGACCGACAAAATGTTGTCAGTTTTTACATTTTCTGATGGTTTATTCCATATTTTTCCAATTATTTGTTGTTTTGCTTGGTTTACATAATTTTTCTATTTCATTTACACTGCCGCTCCGTTGCATTTTTTCTGATTCTGTGATATCATAAGCGCATAATTTTGAAGGAGGTATGTCATATGAAGGCTTTCATTGCTATGAGCGGTGGTGTGGACAGCTCCGTTGCGGCATACCTCACCCAAAAAGAGGGATTTGCCTGTATCGGTGGCACAGCCCAGATGTGCGACCAAGCCATTTTAGGGGATGCATTTAGCCGGCAAGCTATTGAGGACGCAAGAGCGGTTGCCCAGCGGCTGGGAATGGAATTTCACGTGTTTGATGCGGTGGATGCTTTCAAGTCTGCAGTGGTGGGGGATTTCATTTCCTGTTATGAACAGGGGCTGACGCCCAATCCCTGTGTGGTATGCAACCGGCATATCAAGTTCTCTTATCTATTGGATCAGGCGCTGGAGTTAGGCTGTGACTATATTGTTACCGGACACTATGCACAAGTAAAGCAGGACAAGGATACCGGGCGGTATTTATTGTATAAGGCAGCAGACGAGGCTAAGGATCAATCCTATTTCTTAGCCTGTCTCAATCAGCATCAGCTTTCCCGTATCAGGTTCCCTCTTGGTGGTTTTACCAAAGCGGAAATTCGGGAGATTGCAGAACAACAGGGTTTCCTCACCGCCAAGAAAAAGGACAGTCAGGACATCTGCTTTATCCCCGACGGGGATTTTATGGGATTCATCTGCCGGTACACCGGCAAAGAATACCCCGAAGGCAATTTTCTGGATCTGCAGGGCAATCCTGTGGGCAAGCACGGCGGTGCGATCCGCTATACCCTTGGTCAGCGGAAAGGCCTGGGTTTGGCTATGGGCGAACCTGTCTATGTGTGCAGCAAGGATATGGAACGCAACACCGTGACCGTGGGACCGGAGGAGGCTTTATATACCGGTACACTCATTGCAAAAGATTGGAACTGGTTCCCCTTCCCTGCCCTCACCAAGCCAATGCAGGTGATGGCCAAGGCACGCAGCCGTCACATTCCCCAATCCGCTACAGTTTATCCCGAGGAAAACGGCTATGCCCGGGTGGTATTTGACACCCCCCAGCGGGCAGTGACACCGGGACAGACAGTTGTTCTGTACCAAGGCGATATGATCGTGGGCGGCGGTACGATTACAGAAGCATATTAAAAAATCCGGAAGGCAAAAACCTTCCGGATTTTATTTTACTCGGTTCTCAGCGCCACAACGGGGTCTTTCTTCGCTGCGCTTCTACTGGGGATAATGCCGGAAATCAGGGTTAAGAACATACTGATAATCACCAGCACTACCGCAATCTCAGGAGGCAGAATTGCCTTCAGGTTGGCAATATCTGTCAGCGCAAACAAAATGATGTTCACAACCACGCACAAAGCATAAGTCACGCCCACACCCAGCACGCCGGACGTAAAGCCGATAATCACAGTTTCTGCATTGAACATACCGGAAACATTCCGCTTGGATGCGCCGATGGCACGCAAAATACCAATTTCCTTGGTCCGCTCCTGTACGGAAATCAGCGTGATCACACCAATCATAATGGAGGACACCACCAAAGAAATTGCAACGAAAGCAATCAGCACATAGGTAATTGCATTGATAATGGTGGTGATAGAGGACATCATAATGCCCACATAGTCGGTGTAACGAATCTGCTTTAGTTCTTCCACGGATTCATTGTAGTCCGCAATAACCTCTTCCAGGATATCCTTGTTTTCAAAGCTGGAAGCAAACAGGTTAATGGTTGCAGGATCGTCCAAATCCACATCGCTAAGCGTACGTAAATTCTGCTCATAGGTGGTTTCAGAGAACTCCAAAATCTCCCCGTAGTAAACAGCGCACTGCTCTGTGGTATAGGTGGGCAGCGCCATCTGCAAGGCAGCTGCCAGTTGCTCCGTAGGCATAGCAGAGGTCTGCTGCTGGACCTGGGCGGCATACTGCAGTTTCACCTGCTCGGTGAGCATCTGACGGAAGATCGTTACCAGCTCTTCATCGGACATAGAGAGAATATACTTCTCCATTTCCTTTACATTCATACCTGCCTGCTGGCTCAGAGCAGTGATCATAGTCTGCTCCATCTGTTCCCGGTTGAACTGGGCCATCTGTCCGTCCACCATAGCCTGCAGCTGTTCAGCAGAGGGAATGCCCATAATTTTCACATAGGCCTTTGCCTGCTCTTCCACAGGCAGCTGGGCAACATAGTTCCGGAATGCGGACTCCTTATCGGCATCCGTCAGGCTTTCATTCTCCTTAAAGGGCAAACCGGTGAAGATATCTGTGCCCATCTGCGCCTTTTGGGCTGCCAGGGCAGCAGAGTCTGCATTCTTCTGAGCGATATGCTCAGTCAGCGCCTTGGTGTAGGCGATAGAGCCGGAGAGCATTGTAGAGGAGGCTTTCTCGCTGGGGCGGATAATGCCGGTGATCTTCAGCTTCAGGGCATTGTCGAACAGATAACGCAGACCGGTCTCCTCTTCCCGCAGGTCTACAAACAAGCCGGTGTTTTCGTCCTTGACGTAACAATCGCCATTGAGAATTACCCGGTATTCCTTAGCGCAGATTTCCTCATAAGACCACTTCTTCTGGGTGGTATCAATCTCACCGCCGTTTAGGATGATATCGAAGGATTCCTCGATCTTATCGTGGGATTCCAGACCCATAGCAAACAGGGTCATATCGTCCAGTTCGTTGTTCTTATCCACAACCAGCACAATCTCGTCGTAGTTGTTGGGCCAGCTGCCATAGATCACATCGTACTGATCCTCCAGCACCGGGTTGATTGGCTTGCCGTCCTTACCGGGCAGCATCTCGCACCACAGATTACTCTGCATACCGGGCATCATCATAGAGCTGGACATACCGCCGCCCATATTTTCGCCCATGGTAATCATAGCGGACATATCCATACCCATATTTTCCCGCAGGGCCTTGGTGAGCATTTCTTCGGTATCGGAGTAAATGATATTGCCGTCCGGATCCTTGGTATAGACCAAAAGATCCATATTATAAGTATACTGAATGCCGGTGAGGGCATCGGACAGACCGTTTTCCTCGTTTTTCATTTCCTTTTGCAGGAATTCCTTAAATGCTTTCAGGTCATTTTCCGTGGATTCCATATTGTTCAGTGCATTGATCATATCCGCCATAACGGACTGGGAATAGACCGCATCCAGGCCGTGGGCATCGGCATCATCGGAATCAATGCCCATAAAGGTCTGCATCAGGGTGCCAATATCCACGGTGGTTGCTTCCAGCATCAGCGGATAGGAAGAAAGGGTATCCTCCTGCACCGCATTGATATAGGTGGTCATACCGTTGGACACAGCAAAAATCAGCGCAATGCCGATAATGCCGATAGATCCGGCAAAAGAGGTCAGGACGGTACGGCCCTTTTTGGTAAACAGATTCTTCAAAGACAAACCAAAAGAGGTTGCCCAGGACATGGAAGGCTTCCGCACTCGCTGTTTTTTGCCAAAGATAGCTCGCTGCTCCTCCTCCCGGAGGTCTCTTTGCTCATCCTCGTTCAAAGGTGCAGAGTCACTGATAATCTTGCCGTCCAGCATACGGATAATACGAGTAGAATACCGCTCTGCAAGCTCAGGATTGTGGGTAACCATAATAACCAGGCGGTCCTTTGCCACTTCCTTGAGGATTTCCATAACCTGTACGCTGGTTTCCGTATCCAGGGCGCCGGTAGGCTCGTCGGCAAGGATAATTTCCGGGTTATTCACCAATGCGCGGGCGATTGCCACTCGCTGCATCTGACCGCCGGAAAGCTGGCTGGGACGCTTGCGAAGTTGGTCGCCAAGACCCACCTGCTCCAGCGCAACCTTGGCTCTGGCACGGCGCTCCCGCTTGGAGACACCGGACAGGGTCAATGCCAATTCCACATTCTGAAGAACACTCTGGTGGGGAATCAGGTTATAGCTTTGGAACACAAAGCCGATAGAATGGTTGCGGTAGCCGTCCCAATCCCGATCCTTAAAGCCTTTGGTGGAACGGCCGTCAATGACCAAATCACCGCTGGTATACCGGTCCAGACCGCCAATAATGTTCAGCATCGTGGTCTTACCGCAGCCGGAGGGTCCCAAAATGGACACAAACTCGTTCTTGCGGAACTGCAGGCTCACGCCCCGCAGCGCACGGACGGTATTGTCGCCGGCAGCATAATTTTTAACAATGTTTTTTAATTGCAGCATAGGTTTTCCTTTCTTGAGGAAGTGGATTACTTTTTTCTGCGGAACTTACTGAAGGTTGCTTTTCTCTCTGTGCCTTTTACCAAACGGGAGATATTGCTTCTGTGCATAAACACAATGAACAGTCCCAACAGCACGCCCATTACAGCTAACGGAATGTTATGCCGGTAGGTAACAGGAAATGCAACGGCAAAGGTCAGCGCGCCAAGGATAGAGCTTAAGGAAACATACCGGGTCAGCCACAGGCAGATCGCAAACACCGCAACTACCAACAGCGCACAGCGCCAATCAGCCATAAACGCAGCGGTAATACCGCACAGCACGCCTTTGCCGCCACGGAAACCCAGCAGTGCAGGGAAATCGTGGCCTAGATTCACCGCCAAACCGCCCAGGAGCAAACCCTCCTGCCCGTAACCGTAGGGGGCGAGCAGCATTCTGCCAAAAACGCAAGCAAAAACCGCCTTCAGCACATCAATCGCTACCACCAACAGCGCAGTAGACGGGCCGTACATCCGGAGAAAATTGGTCAGGCCTGCGTTTCCGCTGCCCTGTTCCCGGACATCCTTTTTGCCAATCAGTCGGGAAATAATCACCGCGCCGTTCAGGTTTCCTAACAAATATCCAATTAGTATTGCCAGCAGCACAGACAGCCACATAGCTTACTCCTCCTTATCGCCTTTCTGGCGAATGGTAATGCGCACAGGGGTACCCTGCAGACCAAACACTTCCCGAATCTGATTTTCCAAATACCGCTGGTAAGAGAAATGGAACAGCCGGGCATCGTTGCAGAAAATCACGAAATGGGGCGGCTTGGTGCCCGCCTGGGTCATATAGTAAATCTTCAGGCGGCGACCCTTATCGGACGGAGGCTGCACACGGGAAGTGGCCTCTGCCAGAATGGAGTTCAGGGCGCCGGTAGTGATGCGGCTGGTGTTCTGCCTGTGAACATCCTGGATCACCTGGAACAGTTTATCCACACGGGAGCCGGTGAGGGCAGACAGGAATACCACAGGGGCGTAGGTCATATAGCTTAAGCCCTCACGGACGGCAGCTTCCTTATCCCGCATGGTATTGGTTTCCTTGTCGGCAACCGCATCCCACTTGTTTACAACAATAATAGCAGCCTTACCGGCTTCGTGGACAAGGCCGGCAATCTTGGTATCCTGCTCGGTGACACCGTCGTTGGCAACCACCAGAATCAAACACACATCCGCCCGTTCAATAGCGGCAACGGTACGCATATTGGAGTATTTTTCGATAATATCGTCCACCTTGCTCTTCCGGCGCATCCCGGCGGTGTCGATAAAGCAGTATTTTCCCGTCTCGTTTTCAAACTCCGAGTCAATGGCATCACGGGTGGTGCCGGCAACATTGGACACAATTACCCGCTCCTCACCCAAAATACGGTTGAGGAGGCTACTCTTGCCAACATTAGGCTTACCCACAATAGCTACATGAATAATATCGGAGTCTTCTTCCTCTTCCTCGGCCTCAGGGAACTGCTCCAAGCACCAGTCCAGCAAATCGCCGGTACCGTGGCCGTGGACGGCAGAAACCTCAAACAAGTCGCCGATACCCAGGCTGTAAAACTCATACACATCAGGATTTACAAGGCCAATGGAGTCGCACTTATTCACTGCCAAAGCCACAGGCTTACGGGATTTGCGGAGCATAGTTGCCACGTCCTGATCTGCGGCGGTAACACCGGAACGGACATCCACAACCATCACGATGCAGTCTGCCAGTTCAATACCGATTTCCGCCTGACGGCGCATAAATTTCAGCATATCGTTCTCGGTACCCGGCTCAATACCGCCGGTATCCACCAGAGAAAATTCCCGTCCGCACCATTCACAGTCGCCGTAGATACGGTCACGGGTGACACCGGGGGTATCCTCCACAATGGAAGTTCTCCGTCCAGTGAGCTTATTAAAGAGCATAGACTTGCCCACATTGGGCCGTCCAACAATCGCAACCAAAGGTTTTGCCATTGGGCTTCACTCCTCTCTATGATTATTATGACACACATTTATGAACAAATATAGCATATTATGGTAATTTTTATATTATTGTTTGATTATTTTCAGAAATAATGGTATGGAAAAAGCGGAAGGCAAACGCCTTCCGCTTAGCTTACGCTCTTTTCCAGCCTTAGTCAGCCTTGGCGGCCAGGACCTGACGGCCATTGTAGGTACCGCAAGCCTTGCAAGCTCTGTGAGGCACTACGGTCTCGCCGCACTTGGGGCAAACAGCCACACTGGGGGCGGACAGCTTCCAGTTGGAACCACGGCGCTTATCGCGACGGGCGCTGGACACTTTACACTTAGGGACAGCCATGGATGACACCTCCTTGGTAATTCTGCTTTAGCAGCATTCTTTGGTTTACTTATCGAGAAGCTGCTTTAAAGCAGCAAAACGGGGGTCTAACTCTTTTTGGCAGCCGCAAGGGCCGTCGTTCAGGTTTTTGCCGCATCTGCAGCACAAACCCTTACAGTCTTCCTTGCACAGCAGCTTGGAATCCATATTCAGAACGAAAACCGTCCGAACAATATCCTCCAAATCCGCGGCATCTGCCTCCAGGTGAAATACCCATTCGTCTTCATTTTCCTCGTTGGCAAGCTCCGTTACCAGCACCGCATCAATGGGCATTTCCACTTGGCGGTCAAAGGCAGATGCGCAGCGGTCACAGGTTCCGTGGATGCAGGTGGAAATTTCACCCTTCATCATCAGAACACCGGCGGTATTCCGCACCGTTCCGCTGGCTGTCACCGGTTCGCTGACAGGTTTACTTGTGCCATAAACGAGGTCACTCAAATCCACACTGACGGAGAAGTCGATACTCTCACCGGGACGGTCTATAATAGAAGACAGTTCCAATCGCATAGTATCCCCCTCTTCGCAGTCGTGCTTATGTATTATATAGGGAATTGTTCCATTTGTCAAACATTATTTTCAGAAATTTTATCAAAAAAATTCAGTTTATCCTCCGGCAGGAAAAGACGAAATGCTGTTGGCAGGGCAAGCGCCTCTCTTGTATCTGCTTCCGATGCCCAAAGGAAGTCGCCAGTGCAGTCCTCAACCGCTACATAAACTCCACGCATGCGCCATTCTATATGGGTAAAGATATGTTTCCGCTCCACCTGCGCATATAATTCTATCGGTTTTAGCCCAAATCGTTCCACTTGTTCCAAGGCAGCCTGTGATTCAAGCTTGCCAGGCACATTGGGCAGCTGCCACAAACCAGCAAGCAGGCCTTTCTCTTTGCGCTTTTCAAGAGCATATTCTCCATAACAAGATAGAATAAAAACCGTCTTTTCCTCAATCTTTCGTTCCCGTTTGGGGCGTTTCACTGGCAGATTGACGGCAGTTTTTCGCTGATAACCCATACAGAAGGCTTTACAGGGGCAGTTTTCACAGTCCGGCCGGCGGTTGGGTCCGCAAACCGTTGCGCCCAGCTCCATCAGGGCCTGGGTGAAGTCCCCTGCCCTGTTTGGGTAGATTTCTGCTAGGCTTTTCTGAACGGAATTTTTATAGGCGGGCAGGTCTATGGGTGTATCGTCGTCTGTAATCCGGGAAATCACCCGCAGAACATTGCCGTCCACGGCGGGGGTGGGCTGATCGAAGGCAATGGAGCAAATTGCGCCGGTGGTGTATGCGCCGATACCGGGCAGGGCCAGCACCTGTTCGTAGGTATTGGGAAATGCGCCGTTATGCTTGTCCATAATCTCCCGGGCGGCTTTCTTCATATTCCGCACACGGTTATAATAACCAAGACCCTCCCACAGCTTGTGGAGCAACGCATCATCACATTCTGCAAGCGCAGAAACAGTGGGCAGCGCCTGCAGGAAACGGGCATAGTAACCCTTTACCGCCTCCACACGGGTCTGCTGAAGCATAATCTCCGATACCCAGATGCGGTAGGGGTCGTTATCACACCGCCAGGGCAAATCCCGGTGTCCGGCATCGTACCAAGGAAGCAGCGCCTCCGGCAATTTGGCAAACAGCGACTTTTTATCCATATGGCGCACCTCCTTTGTTTTATTTATTGTATAACAACGGTCAAATTCCTGTCAAGATATGAGAATATGGAAAATTAATTGCAATTTCTTGAAAAAAGTGCTTGCTTTTTTATTTTGGATGTGCTACTATATCTAGGCACTTGCGAAAAGTGTGTATGCGCCGATAGCTCAGTTGGATAGAGTGACTGGCTACGAACCAGTAGGTCGGGGGTTCGAGTCCCTTTCGGCGTACCAAAAATATGGGATAGGCTCTTGCCTATCCCATATTTTTTGTCGTCAAAGGGACTCGAAAGGGCGGCACCAGTGTGCACACTGGTGCAAAAATTGAGAGCTGGCGAGCAATTTTTAGCCCGTGGGAGAGTCCATAGAAGAAAGACGCATCCTGTAAAGGATGTTGGCTTTCTTCTATTTTTATTTGGGAAATACTGCAAACGAGTCCCTTTCGGCGTACATTTGCCGGAGGCAAATCAACTATATGATTCTGCTTTTCAGGAGATTGCCACGTCGCTGCGCTCTTCGCAATGACAAATAAACTTTACAACCCAGCAAAAATATTATATACTCATTCTGAATATATCATATTTACCGAATGAGGAGCATTTTATATAGTCAGATGAAATACATAATTGACAAAAACAACCGGCCGGTATATCTGCAGCTGTATCAGCAGATAAGGAACGATATCCTTGCGGGGGACTACCCCTACAATACAAAGCTTCCGTCCAAACGCAATCTTGCTGAAGATGTGGGGGTCAGTACCGTCACAGTAGAACACGCCTACGAACTGCTTTGCGATGAGGGGTATATCGAAGCCAGAGAGCGGAGTGGATTTGTGGTGATTTTCCGGGAGTCTGACGGGTTTGCTGTATCCACTCCCCTGCCCACCCAACATCCGTCCCATCACACAGCACAGGATCAGCCCGACTTCCCCTTGTCAGTATTCAGTAAGACTATGCGGAAGGTACTGTCCGACCACGGAGAGCTTCTTCTTGAAAAATCCCCCAACTGTGGGTGCGATGTGTTACGAACAGCAATTCGGCACTATCTCGCCCGAAGCCGGGGTATTCAGGTAGACACTGAGCAAATTGTTATCGGCGCAGGGTCTGAGTATCTCTACGGACTGATTGTGGAGCTGTTGGGCAGAAACCGGGTATATGCCGTGGAATCACCTTCCTATAAGAAAATCGAGCAGGTGTATCAGGCGGCTGAGATTGTATATGAATCTCTTCCCCTGACCAATTCCGGCATTGACAGCAGCGCGCTGGCAGGAACAAAGGCAGATGTACTGCACACCACACCCTACCGCAGCTATCCCAGCGGTGTTACTGCCACAGCCTCCAAGCGGCATGAGTATATCCGGTGGGCAGCGCATGGCGACCGGTACATTATTGAGGACGATTTTGAATCAGAATTTTCGGTGGCCACCAAGCCTACGGACACGTTGTTCGCTCTGTCCAAGAACAATCACGTCATCTATCTGAATACATTTTCCAAGACCATTTCCCCCTCCCTGCGTACCGGATATATGGTGCTTCCCAAGCATCTGGTGGAACGTTTTCACGGCCGTTTGGGGTTCTATTCCTGTACTGTTCCCACCTTTATGCAGTATGTCCTTGCGGAGCTGATCAACAACGGTGATTTTGAACGACATATCAACCGTGTCCGAAGAAGAAAACGAAAAGAATTGGTGCAGCAGAAATAACAAAGACTCCCCTTGCAAAGGGGAGTCTTTTACATCAGTTGGTCTTTCCGATATTGGGAAATGGTTTTGCCGAATTTCTCCTTAAATCTTCTGGAAAGGTAATGCCGGTCGCAAAATCCCAGCTTTTGGGCAATCTCCTCCACCGGGATACCGGCTGTCAGATATTTACGAACTGTAAAGAACACTGCATCGTCTATGTATTTTCCCAAGGCTATGCCCACATCTGCTTTAAATGCATTGCGCAGGCCGCTTTCCGAAACAAACAACTTTTGGGCAATCTCTCTGGCGGACAGCTTTACGGAAATATTTTCCCAAATATAGTGCAGAGCGGCCTTGGATAGCTTTGACAATTCTCCGTTACAGGAAAATTGCAGGTCATAATGGGCGATCAGGCGGTCAATAACCGTATACAGAATCATCTTGACCCGCATCAGGGAAATAGCGTCATTTCGCCCGTAAGCGGCGTACATAGCATCAATCAATTCAGCGCTGTCGGGCAGCACCAAAACAGCGCCAATTTCCTGAAGAATATCCATCTTTTCTCCGGCAGGCAGAAGGATATGAAAAAAAATTTTCTCCAATTCGTCGCAGCCGAAGCCAAAATTATGTTCCGAGGGCATCAGGTATATATTCCCGGCTTTCAGCGGAATGGTTTTATCTCCCTCCCGCAGGTAACCGTTGCCGCTTTTTACAAAATACAATCGGGTATAGTAATTCTTTGCATTGTTACTGCGCCACGATGCGTCTAAGCGGACCTGGGAGTGGCGGAGTATCTCAATATCAAAGGCGTACATATCTGCGTTTAAAGGATGCATAATAAAATCTCCATATTTTATAACAGAATATACATTGCATTAAACAAAGTTTTTATATATGATTTTAACGGATATACATTTTAAGTATACCAAAAACTCTACATTTGTAAAGAGGAAGTGTATCTTTTATGGCTGAGAAAGAATTACTAAATGTCCACAATGCCGGTTTGGACGCCCAGCAGGTTGCGGTATCTGACCGTCAGGAAATTCTGCGGCAGCAGGCTGCAAAGTATAAGTACCCCGAAAGTCCTGAGATTTTGGAGCAGCTGGAGCGGTATCAGGATCAGAAATTCGGTCTGATGATCCATATGGGTCTTTATAATCTGCTGGGTATGAAGGAGTCCTGGACACTGGTGGACTGCTTCCCCTGGACCAAGTGGCAGTTCAAGCCCGGTACTACCCACCAGGAAATGAAGGAAATGTATGATCAGCTCCACAAGGGTTTCCTGCCTCTGCGGTTTGACCCGGAGGAATGGGCTGATATGGCCTATGATGCAGGTTTCCGTTACTTAGTCTTTACCACCAAGCACCACGACGGCTTCTGTATGTGGGACACCGCCACCACCGATTACAAGGTAACCGGCAGCGAGGTTCCCTATCGCAACAACAAAAATGCAGATATCACCAAGGCGCTGTTTGATGCATTCCGGGCCAAGGGTATGGAAATTTCTTTGTACTATAGCCGCGCTGACTTTGACTGTCCCTACTACTGGGAGGAAGGCTATGCCGACAAGCCCGGCACCAAGCGTGTTCCCTCCTACGATCCCGAGGAAAAGCCGGAGAAGTGGAAGAAGTTCCAGGAGTTCGTTTTCGCACAGCTGGATGAGCTGGTTACCAACTACGGTAAGATCAACTCTCTGTGGTACGATGGTGGCTGCGATGGCGTGCAGCTGGGTCTGCCTGAGATGACCGCAAAGCTTCGGGAAAAGCAGCCCTGGATGCTGGGTGTTATCCGTGGCGGCAAGGGTGTTTGCGAGGATGTGATCACCCCTGAGCTGTTTGTGCCCGATCAGCCCATTTTGGTACCTTGGGAAACCTGCACCGTTATGGGCAAGAAGATGTACGAACACGGCAGCGATCACACCTCCTTCGGCTACACCTACGACCAGGATTATATGAGTGCCAAGGAAGTTGCCCACCTGCTGCTGGATGTTGTGGCAAAGGGCGGCAACCTGGCATTGAATCTGGCGCCTCAGCCCGATGGCCGTCTGCCTTTACGCGCTGTGGCCATCCTGAAAGAATTCTCCAAGTGGATGCACATCTTCCAGGATGCCATTCATTGCACGCGCGCAGTTGCTCCCTACCGTGTGAAGGACTGGGCATTTACCCAGGCTAAGGACGGCAGCAAGGTCAACGCTTTCTATCTGTACAAGGAGCGTGAGTCCATTGCTTCCAAAATCAAAATTCCCTACACCGGAAAGGTTACCAAGGTTACAGATATGCGCAGCGGCAAGGAATTGGAATTCAAGGTCGTTGAAGGCGGCATCGAAGTTGCCAACGAACCCAATGCCGTTGGTCATATGGGCGATATCGCGGATTGCTATATTATGGAATAACAAAACAGGAGCGTTGCCAAATGGCAACGCTCCTTAAATATTATAATGCTTTTTTTAGGGTCTCTGCCAGGTCTGTCTGTTCCCAGGGGAGGTTGTCCGCGCCAAAGTGACCGTTACGGGCGGTCTGGCTGTAAATGGGACGTCGCAGGTTCAGCTTGCGGATAATGCCGCCGGGGGTCAGGTCGCAATACTTGCGAAGCAGGGCGGTCATTTCTTCGTCGGCAATTTTGCCGGTGCCGTAGCTGTTCACACGGACGGAAACAGGCTCGGCAACACCAATGGCATAGGCCAGCTGCACCTCTACCTGCTCAGCCAGGCCGGCTGCTACCAGGTTCTTTGCCATATAACGGGCCATATAAGCACCGCTGCGGTCTACCTTGGTGGGGTCCTTGCCGGAGAAAGCGCCGCCGCCGTGGGAGAAATAGCCACCGTAGGTATCAACGATGATCTTTCTGCCGGTGAGGCCGGTATCACCATTAGGTCCGCCAATCACAAAGTTACCGGTGGGGTTGATATGGATATTGGCAACATTTTCAATATCAAAGCCATACTGCTTCAGCACGGGAGCGATCACACCCTCACGGATGTAACGGCGCAGTTCGCTCATTTCAAAGTCTGCGCTGTGCATTACGGAAACAACAACCGTATCGATGCCCACAACCTTGCCGTTTTCGTCAAACTCTACGCTAACCTGGGTCTTACCGTCAGGACGGAGCAGGTCGTTGCTTTCAACGCACTGTGTCAGGCGGTTTGCCAAGGCTCTTGCCAGGGCTACGGGCAAGGGCATCAGCTCGGGAGTGTGGGTGCAAGCGCCGCCGAACATCATACCCTGGTCACCTGCGCCACCAACCTCATCGTTAGTGCCGAGAGCAATATCTGCGGACTGTGTGTGGATTTTACAGAGGATCTCTACAGTATCGGCTGCAAACTGATCCTCGGGAATAGTATAACCGATGGAGGCGATCACCTCACGGGCTACGGCCTCATAGTCCACAACCGCCTTGGTGGTGATCTCACCACAGATTAGGCAGAAGTTGGTGGTAACGGTGGTCTCACAGGCCACACGGGAATTGGCATCCTGAGCCAGGCAGGCATCCAGGATCGCATCAGAAATAGCGTCAGCTACCTTGTCGGGGTGACCGCAGGTAACACACTCGGAAGTAAACAATCTTTTTTCCATTATTTTTTCTCCTCATACAAAAAATTAACCGCACACCGACGATTCGATGTGCGTTCAATCGAATCCTCATCTGTCGTTGCCGCCGGATTTGGCACCTTACGGGGAGGAATCCCTAATCAAAACCGTCGCACGCTCCGTCGGCATCTCTCCCCTGTGAACTTCAGAAAAAGGCACTTGAAATACACAAAGTATTCCTGCGCACCTTTTTCCTTGTCACAGAAAAAATCTGCTCGCCAGATCGAGCAACTGCTTTGATCAGAAATTCCTCAGCAGGTTGCCGGGTTTCATCGGGCCGTTCCCTCCACCACTCTTGATAAGGCTTGTATGCAGTTTGCTACATTATTCTACACGAATTTATCTAAAAGTCAAGTGTTTTTTCTCACATCTTACAAAAATGTTTACAGTTCCTTTGTAGACTTTTCTGCCAAAAGGTGGTATGATAGTTTTAATTTTACAAGGAGTTGATTGGCCCTATGAATCTTCGCAGGCGGTTTAATCTGTTCTGTTTCAGAAATCGGGATAAAGGCATTCCCAATTTAATGCTGTATATTGCCCTGGGAAATGCCATTGTTTTAATTATGACAATGGTTAACGGCGGCGCTGCATTATACGAACTTTTGTGTTTCGACAAAGCAAAAATTTTACAAGGACAGGTTTGGCGGCTGATCACCTATGTATTCACCCAGTCCGGTGGCGGTTATCTTTCCCTTCTTTTCCTTTATTTCTTCTATATGCTGGGCAGACACGTAGAAAACAGTATGGGTACGCTTAAGTTCAATTTGTTCTATTTCTCCGGTGTAATCCTGATGGATGTTTTCGCCATGCTCTTCTGCCCCATCCTGCCGGAAAGCGGTTATGTCACAGAGGAAATGTACACCTTCCTTTCTGCGGTAATGCCCGAGTATTACGGAATGGCTTATTATCTGCACCTGAGTTTAATTCTTGCCTTTGCCACGCTGCATCCGGAAAGTCGGTTTATGCTTTTCTTTATCATTCCCATTAAAGCCTGGGTCATCGCCCTGATTTACCTGCTTTTGGAATGCATCGCCATCTTTAATCTCAGTTATCCGGTTCTGTATTTCCCCCACAATCTGTTCCCGTTGGTGGCGCTGGGCAATTATCTGTTGTTTGTAGGCGGGGATATCAAGAACCTCATCCCTATATCCTGGCGGATAAAGCGTTCCGGGAAGAAGTCTCAAAAAGAGCCTATTCAATTTACTCGTCACGAGCCCGGCCCTTATGCAAAGCCCTACACCCATCGGTGTACGGTCTGCGGTCGGACGGATGTGAGCAATCCGGAGCTGGAATTCCGGTACTGTTCCCAATGCAATGGATATCACTGCTACTGTGAAGAACACATTCACAATCACCAGCATATTGAGTAACAAAAAAGGTGCGTCACAGACGCACCTTTTTACTGTAATGCTTCCAAGGATAACTCACCCGCTAATTTGAATAATGCATCGCTCAAAACCTGTTCCAAGGTCACACCGGCAGATTGGGCAATTTGTGTATAAAAAAGAGCCAACGCAGGCTCTAACAAAAGCGTTACCTGTGTCATAATATCCTCCCGAAAAAACTGTGTTTTATCCTATGCAAACCCTTGACAGATGTGCTACAATATAAAATACGAACTATGTAAAATACGCAAGAGGTGAAAAGCTATGGCGAAAGAAAAAAAGGTGGAACAGATTACCGATATGGAGGTAGACTTTGCCCAATGGTTTACAGATGTTTGTACCAAGGCGCAGCTCATTGACTATTCCTCCATCAAGGGTGTGTTTATTTACCGACCTTATGGCTATGCCATTTGGGAAAATATCCAGCAAATTATGGACAAGGAGTTCAAAAAGCAGGGCGTTGAAAACGTCTATATGCCCCTGTTGATTCCCGAAAGCCTGCTGCAAAAGGAAAAGGATCACGTTGAGGGTTTCGCCCCTGAGTGCGCCTGGGTAACTATGGGCGGCGGTGAAAATCTGGAAGAGCGGTACGCCATCCGTCCTACCTCCGAGACTCTGTTCTGTGAGCATTGGGCAAACGTGCTGCAGACCCATCGTCAGCTGCCTATGAAGTACAATCAGTGGTGCAGCGTTTTGCGTTGGGAGAAAACATCCCGTCCTTTCCTGCGGCACAGAGAGTTCCTGTGGCAGGAGGGTCACACTATTCATGCTACTGCCGAGGAAGCAAGCGCATTTACCGAGACTATGCTGAATGTGTACGCTGATTTCTGTGAGAATGTGCTTGCTATGCCTGTTACGCGTGGTCAGAAGACCGATAAGGAGAAGTTTAACGGTGCAGAGGCTACCTACACAATCGAGTGTATGATGCACGACCGGAAAGCTCTGCAGGCTGGCACATCCCACTACTTTGGCGATGGCTTTGCCAAGGCTTTCGGCATCGAGTTTACCGACAAGAACAATCAGAAAGTACCTCCCCACGAAACCTCTTGGGGTGTGTCCACCCGTCTGATCGGCGGTATCATTATGACCCACGGCGACAACAACGGCTTGGTGCTGCCTCCCAAGGTTGCGCCCATTCAGGTGGTTGTTCTGCCCATTGCCCAGCACAAGCCCGGCGTTCTGGAAGCTGCCGGTGACATCAAGGCTCGTCTGGAAAACGCAGGTCTGCGTGTAAAGCTGCACGATTCTGACAACTCCATGGGTTGGAAGTGCGCTGAGTACGAAATGAAGGGTGTTCCCCTCCGTGTTGAGTGCGGCCCTCGTGATTTGGAGAACGGTGAGGTTGTGCTGGTTCGCAGAAACGACGGTGAGAAGATCGTTGTAAAGCTGGAAAACCTGGAAGCAGCGGTCGCTGAGCAGCTGGAACAGGTGCATCAGGGTATGTTTGCCAGAGCCAAGAAGAACCTGGACGAGCATATCTACGAGGCTCACTCTTTGGAAGAGGCTAAGGAGTTGCAGGAGAAAAACGGTGGCTTCATCAAGACCATGTGGTGCGGCGAGCTGGAGTGCGAGCTGAAGATGAAGGAACAGGCTGGTATGTCCTCCCGCTGTATTCCCTTTGCCCAGGAGAACTTGGGTGATGTCTGTCCCATCTGCGGCAAGCCTGCCAAGAAGATGATCCTTTGGGGCGTCGCCTACTAATTTGCAAACGAAAATCCCTCGGGAAATTTCCCGAGGGATTTTATTGTTACTTGCCGTTGGCAAGTTTTACGATGTCGCCAACACCATCTAAGACCATAGTGGGTCGGTAGGCAAAGGTTTTCAGTGTTTCGGGTGTAGAGATACCGGACAGTACCAAAACTGTAGACATACCGGTTTCCAGACCGGAGATAATATCCGTATCCATTCTGTCACCGATCATTACTGCCTCAGCAGAGTGGCAGCCCAGCAACTTCAGGCCTGTACGCATCATTAAGGGATTGGGCTTACCGCAGAAGTAGGCCTGTTTGCCGGTGGCAAGCTCAATAGGGGCAATCAGTGCCCGGCAGGCCGGGGCGATACCGTTTTCGATAGGGCCGGTCACATCGGGGTTTGCGCCGATCAGTTTCGCGCCACCCAGTACCAGGTTGGTTGCCTTGGTGAGGGTCTCCAGGCTGTAGGTTCTGCCCTCGCCCACCACCACATAATCGGGGTTTACATCGTTCATGGTGCAGCCGGCTTCGTAAAGGGCATTTAGTAGGCCTGCCTCACCGATAGCATACACAGAGCAACCGGGGCTTTGCTCCTTCAAAAATGCGGCAGTTGCCAGGGCGCTGGTATAAAAATGGTGTTCCGGCACATCCAGGCCCATACGGGCCAATTTCAGCTTCAGCTCACAGGGGGTGTAGCCGCTGTTATTGGTAAGAAACAGGTATTCCTTTTTCTCCTCATTCATCCAGTTGATAAATTCCGACACGCCGGGCAAAACCTTATTGCCGTGATAGATGACACCGTCCATATCACAGATAAAACCTTTGATTTTACGAAAATCTAATTCAGCCATATCATTCCTCCTAAGGGTATTTTCTATATTAAATTAACCATACAGGGAAGAAAATGTCAAGAAAATCATTTGTAAAATATATGTATCTTTGGTGTAAAACAGTAGAAATTTGGCAGCAAGTGTGATAAAATATAAGAAATATAACTACACGGAGGGAATTACTATGAGCAGAGCAGACGAAATCTACCGTCAAACGTGCTTGGATATTCTGAACAACGGCTTTTACGATACAGATTTAGAGGTCCGTCCCCGCTGGGCTGATGGCACGCCTGCCCACACTGTAAAGAAATTCGGTGTGGTCAACCGCTACAATCTGAAAGAAGAATTCCCCATTATGACCCTGCGCCGCACCTACTGGAAGTCCGCATTGGATGAGCTGCTGTGGATCTGGCAGAAAAAGTCCAACCGCATTGAGGATCTGGGCAGCCATGTCTGGGATGAGTGGGCCGGCGAAGACGGCACCATTGGCAAGGCCTACGGCTATCAGCTGGGTGTGAAACATCAGTACAAAGAGGGCATGTTCGACCAGGTAGACCGTGTAATCTATGATTTGAAGAACAATCCCGCATCCCGTCGGATTCTGACCAATATCTACACCTTCCAGGACCTGCACGAAATGAACCTGTACCCCTGCGCATACTCTATGACTTTTAATGTTTCCGGCAATACGCTGAACGGCATATTGAATCAGCGTAGCCAAGATATGCTCACCGCCAACAACTGGAATGTGGTGCAGTACTCCATGCTGCTGATGATGATGGCCCAGGTGGCCGGTCTGGAGGCCGGCGAGTTGGTACACGTGATTGCCGACTGCCACATTTACGACCGGCACATTCCCGCTGTAAAGGCTATGCTGGAGAACGAGGGCTACGCCGCTCCCAAGGTGACTTTGGATCAGGATATTACCGATTTCTATCAGTTCACCAAGGATAGCTTCAAGGTAGAGGACTACCAGTTCCACCCCTTTGATTTTGAAATTCCTATGGCAATTTGAGGTGGAAGATGGAACTGATTGTTGCTGTATTTGATGACTGGGGTATCGGCAAGGATGGTACACAGCCTATTGCCCTGTCTGCTGATCGAAAGTTTTTTCGGGAGACCACAAAGGGCGCTATGGTAATTGTGGGCAGAAAGACTCTGGCGGATTTTCCCGGTGGAAGACCCCTGCCCAATCGGGTGAATGTGGTTATGACCCGACAAGATGTGGAAATTTCCGATGTGATCATCTGCCACAGTCCGGAAGAGGCAGTTGCCCTTGCTGAAAAGGCGGAAAGAGCCATGGTGATTGGCGGCGGCAGTATTTACAAACAGCTGCTCCCCTACTGCGACACCGCATACATTACCAAGGTGCACACTACACCGGAATCAGATACATACTTCCCCAATCTGGATGAGGATTCCCAGTGGAAACTGCAGGAAGTTCTCCAATCCGGAGAGGAAAACGGCATTGGTTTTGAGATGTGCCTGTATAAGAGAATTTAAAATGAAGCGGACTGAAAATTTCAGTCCGCTTCTTGATTTTTCCTCTTGCAGAATTTGGCTAATAATCGTATAATGAACAAGATAGAATCACAGCAAACGAAATGGAATACAGATACATGAAAAAAGCCATTAAAATTATTTTAATATGCGTACTGGCGCTGCTTGTGGTGACCGTCGGCGCAGCCGCATTTCGGTCTTTGGACTTTACAAACCCCATCACCCTCACCTTGAACGGCGAGCAGAATATTTTCCTGGAATACGGACAGGATTATCAGGAAGCCGGCGCTACCGCGGTGATTTCCAAGGAAAACGCAACCGTTCCTGTGACTATTTCCGGGCAGGTAGATGCCACCCGTTTAGGGAAATACACGATTAAGTACACCGCAAAAGCGGACGGTCGCACCCGCACTGAGTACCGTCGGGTTTATGTTGTAGATACGGAAGCGCCTGAAATTACCCTGGTCAGCGACCCCAAGGCCTACACCCTGATTGGTGAAGTCTATCAGGAAGAAGGTTTCTCCGCCAAGGACAACTACGACGGAGATTTGACCGGCAAGGTTGTCTGTAAGGAAAAAGATGGGGTTATGACCTACACGGTGACGGACAGCTACGGAAATGTCACAAGTGTTACCCGAAAAATCAACTATGTTGACCCCAATGCCCCCATTATCACGCTGGAAGGCGGCCAGTTATCCTTTATCCTCGCCGGCGAAAACTATGAGGAACCGGGCTGCACGGCTACGGACTTCCGGGACGGGGACTTAAGCGCCAATGTAATTGTATCCGGTGATGTGGACGGAAATCTCCCCGGCATTTACACCCTGAAGTATTCCATCACCAACAGTATCGGTGTGGAAGCTGTAAAAGAACGGATCATCTATGTGATTCCCAAGCAGGACAACGCCAAACCCTCCCCTGACGAAGGATTGCCTACCCCCGGAACAGTTATCGAGCCTAATGGCAAGACCATTTATCTGACCTTCGATGACGGCCCCAGCGCTCACACCGGACGGCTGCTGGATGTGCTGAAGAAATACGGTGTGAAGGTAAGCTTCTTTGTAAAGGGCGGCACTGCCTATCCTGAGTTTCTTACCCGCGCCGCCCAGGAAGGTCACACCGTTGCTATTCATACATACAGCCATAATTACAATGAGATCTACGCCAGCGACGAGGCCTTTATGGCGGATCTGGAGGCCGCGCAGAACGTGATCCTCCAATACACCGGAATCAAAAGTATGCTTACCCGTTTTCCCGGCGGCAGCTCCAATACCATCAGCGCCAACTACAACAAGGGCATTATGACCCGTCTGACAAAAAGATTACCGGAGCTTGGCTATCAGTACTTTGACTGGAATGTGGACAGCAACGATGCCGGCGGCGCTAAGGACGCGGACGAGGTGTTCAAGAACGTAACCGAGGGTGTTGCCAAGCGACAGAACTCTGTTGTGCTGCAGCACGACACCAAGAGCTTCAGCATTGATGCCGTGGAACGGATTATTGCCTGGGGACTTTGCAACGGCTACACCTTTGCACCCCTGAACCACGACAGTCCTACCAGCCATCACGGCGTATGGAATTAAAAGAAAAGCACCGAGAAAATTTCTCGGTGCTTTTTGGTTTATTCGGGTAGGGGGTCAAGAACGGGTTTATCCTCAGGAAGCTCCTCTTCCTGATGAAGCTGGCGCATTTGTTTCAGGTAAGCGACGGTATTTTCGCTGTCGGGATAAATCCGCAGATAAAGCCGACTGGTATTCCAGCCTAATTCCTCAAAGACATCATCCACAGTGGAAAAATCTACGCTTGCATCCCAGTGCTTGTCGTCCTCCCTGTGGAATGCCCAGTTCTGCGCCATCGTACCTGCCTCACAGTCGGCGGCAATGGCATCCAAAAGACCTGCAATCTCCTGCTGGTCGGTAAGCTTGAAATCATAATTCCCAACACCTTCAAAAATATCAATCGCAACCGATTCAAAGGCGCTGTACAAGGCGTCCGTATCGCTGACCTCAAAGATATAGCCCATATCGCTGAAGTATTTGCCTGCCCGCTTGCCCAGAGCGGTATCCCGCCCCACCTCGTAGTAACGGGTGACAGTTCTGCCGCTTTTCAGCTTGTAATGGATTCGCACATCACAGAGGATTCCGTCACCCTCAGCCGGACGGTAGCGGGTCAGCTGCCGGTGGAAATCCTGCAAATCTGCCATACCTTCTGCATCTGTAATTTTATAACCGCCCTCCTCGGGAGCGCTCACATAGCTGAAGATAGAATCCGACAGGTAGTAGTAGCCTTTGTCCGCCCCGTAAATATAAGCAGAGTCAATGCTTTCTGTCTCGGGAACGTAGGCGGTGACACCCAGGGGGTCCAGCCAGGTCAGACCCAGGCTGCCACCGGTCACCAGCAGCACCACACCCAATGCAATCAAGGATTTTTTGCCGAACACCTTTAACGTGCGTTCCAAGAGCATTTTGCCCACAAAGTAGCCGATCACCATACCCAGCACCAGGAAAAGGTAGGTTTCGTTGCCCACCAGACCGGAAAAAGCGTACAGGAATGCGCCTGCGCCGATGGTACACACCAGCAGGAACAGGGGTGACAGGGGTTTCAGAGAGATGAAATCACCGGCATTCTCCAGATTTCTGCGACGGTACACCAGACAAGCAAGGAACATTGCCAAAACACCTACTGCGGCGCAGATGCCCACATACAGCCATGCCTCTCCCTCTAAACCACGGAATTCCGCCTTGCGGTCAAGCTCATCATAAAAAAATTTCAATTTGGCATAGTCGAATTCATTCATTTGGCTCAAGGGGAAGAAACGGAAGAATACCTTGGAATCCAACCGAACACCAAAAAGCAGGGGCTGATACAGCAGCTGGACTACTGCATATATCAAAAATGTCACAAAATGGGTGATGCCGTAAACGGCTGCCGTGCCTAACAGGTTACCGGCGCAGGTGGCGGCAAGGACTGCCGTACCGAAGAAGAACAGAAACTGCATGGTGGAAATCGCCAGCCAAAGGGGAGCAATATAGGCATACTCCCAAAGCATAAATGCGCCAATGCCGGTGACCAGCAGGTTAGGCACGAAGCTGAACAGGAAGCCGGCAACGATGTGGGTCACCAGCCAGCCTTCCCGACGCATGGGAAATGCGTGGAGGGCATTGCACAGGCGATTCTTGAACAAATCCATAAACAGGAACACACCGCAGATACCGCCGTAAAACAGGTTGATCCACGCCATAGGCGCCATAAAATCCGCCACATCTCTTGCGATGGATTCCCGGGAATAATCTGCCATACCAAACAGCACGAGGAGCAAAAAGATGGTGTAAAATGCCCAAATGGGGGAATACCGCAAAATGTCCTTACGCAGAGCAGTGGGGTTAAAGAAGGATGTTCTTGACTTCATAGTTCACACCTCCCAGTTCGTAAATGAATATCTCTTCCAAAGAAAGTGGCAGAATATCGAAATAAGTGGGATTACAAGCAGACACCTTGGCCTGTATCTCCTGGGTCGTGCCGCGAACCACCAGGGTCTTTAAGCGGCCGGAAGAACTGGTATGGAGAATTTCCAATCCTTCAGGGGCATCACCCACCATTTGCAGCTTTACGGTATTGCCCTGCATAGAGGCAAGGCTCTTTTCCAAAAGCATCTGACCCTTATCCATAATGCCCACATGGTCACAGATGTCCTCCAGTTCCCGGAGGTTATGGGAGGAGATCAGCACGGTGGTCTCCCGTTGGGCAACATCGGACAGAATCAAGCTCATTACCTGCCGGCGCATTACCGGGTCAAGTCCGTCCACCGGTTCGTCCAAAATCAGTACATCGGGACGGGTGCAGATGCTCAGGTGGAATGCCGCCTGTTTCTGCATACCCTTGGAGAAACGGCGAATCTGACCCTTTTTCGGCAGCTGAAATACGTCGTATAGGCGGTTAAACAACTCGTCGTCAAATTTGGGATAGAAACCCTTATAGAACTTTCGCATCTCCTCCAAGCTTGCGGAGGGGAAGAAGAAAATCTCATCGGGGATATAGCTGATCCGGGTTTTCACTGCCGGGTTTTCATAAATAGGTTGCTCCTCTATGGTGATTTCGCCACAATTGGGACGATACACACCGGTGAACAAGCGTATAGCGGTGGATTTACCTGCGCCGTTGGGGCCAACGAGCCCGTACACCGCACCCTTGGGCACGTGCATAGACAGGTTATTCAGAGCGGTAAACTCACCAAAGGTTTTGGTTACTTCCTGCATTTTAAGCATTTGTGTCCCCTCCTTGTTTCAGATATTGTAAAATTGCCTGTCGGGAGATATTTGCTGCCATCAGCTTGGCAGTTACCGCATCCAGTTCCTGCCACAGCTCTTCCGTTTCGGGATTTTCCTGCCGGGGAGCGCCGCAGACAAAGCTGCCCTTACCGGAAACGGAGGCGATCCACCCCTCCGCTTCCAGCTCCCGATAGGCCCGCTGGATGGTGTTGGGGTTGATGGCAAGGTCGCTTGCCAGTTCCCGGACACTGGGGAGCTTATCTCCCTCCGCCAAAATACCGGCGCGGATTTGATTGCGAAAATTATCGGCAATCTGGGTGTAAATGGGTCTAGCGTCCCGATAGTCCAGATGTACCACACACATCTCCTCCTTCCAAGTGTATTAACCGTACTAACTGTACTAGTACAGTTAGTATACAGTGGATTTTCCTGTTTGTCAATAGGTAAAATAAAAAGGACTACCCCAGGGTAGTCCTTTCATTATGTATCAGTCCATTTTGGGCAGGTAGCTGAAGCCCTTTGCCAGTTCCTCTTCGGTGGGTGCGTAGTCCACCATCTTGCCGTCGTGGAACTTTTCGTAAGCCATCATATCAAAGTAACCGGTGCCGGTGAGACCGAAGAGAATAGTCTTTTCCTCCCCTGTTTCCTTGCACTTCAGCGCTTCGTCAATTGCCACCTTGATAGCATGGGAACTTTCGGGGGCGGGCAGAATACCCTCGACCCGTGCAAATTCCTCAGCTGCTGCGAATACCTCTGTCTGCTTCACACTGACAGCTTCCATCAGCTTATCGTCGTACAGTTGGGACAGAGTGGGGTTCATACCGTGGTAACGGAGGCCGCCGGAGTGGGTACCGGCAGGGATAAAGCCGCTGCCCAGGGTATACATCTTGGCCAGGGGGCAGATCATACCGGTGTCACAGTAGTCATAGGCATACTTGCCTCTGGTAAAGCTGGGGCAGGTCTCCGGCTCAACAGCGATGATGCGGTAGTCAGCCTCGCCCTTGATCTTCTCGCCCATAAAGGGTGCGATCAGGCCGCCCAGGTTAGAACCGCCGCCGGCGCAGCCGATGATGATGTCCGGCTTAATGTCGTACTTCTCCATAGCGGTCTTGGTTTCCAGGCCGATGACAGTCTGGTGGAGCATAACCTGATTCATCACACTACCCAGTACATAGCGGTAGCCGTCTGTGTTAGTAGCCTTTTCCACGGCCTCAGAAATTGCGCAGCCAAGACTGCCAGTAGTGCCGGGATGCTCAGCAAGGATCTTCTTGCCTACCTCGGTTTCCATAGAGGGGCTGGGGGTGACGGATGCGCCATAGGTACGCATCACCTCACGGCGGAATGGCTTCTGTTCGTAGGAAACCTTCACCATATACACCTTGCAGTCCAGTCCTAAGTAGGAGCAGGCCATACTCAGGGCAGTACCCCACTGGCCGGCGCCGGTCTCGGTGGTAACACCGGTCAAGCCCTGCTTCTTGGCATAGTAGGCCTGGGCAATGGCGGAATTCAACTTATGGCTGCCGCTGGTGTTATTGCCCTCAAATTTATAATAAATCTTAGCGGGAGTCTGCAGTTTTTCTTCAAGACAGTATGCCCGAACCAGAGGTGCCGGACGGTACATCTTATAGAAATTGCGAATCTCCTCGGGAATCTCAAAAAAAGCCTGGGTGTCGTTCAGCTCCTGCTCGATCAGCTCATCACAGAACACAGGGGCCAGGTCCTCAGCGGTCATAGGCTTATGGGTCTTGGGATCCAGAAGAGGCGCAGGCTTGTTGATCATATCCGCACGGAGATTGTACCAGTATTTGGGCATCTCACTTTCTTCCAGATAAATCTTGTAGGGAATTTCTTTCTTTGCCATGTTTCTTACTCCTTTTCTCATTACGGGACAAACAAAAAACCTGCCCCAGTTTTGAGCTGGGACAGGATAAAAATCCTGCGGTGCCACCCGGCTTGACGCATTCGCGCCCACTTTACGCATACTACCATATGCTGACCTTTGCTTACGGAGGGTCATCTCCGGCGCACATACTGGAAGTTTCCTTCGTTCCGTTTGCCCTCGGAAGTCCATTCGGTTTTACACTTTCTGCCGCAATCCCACCGCCTGCGGCTCTCTGAAAGAAAGGAAGTAAAATCTACTTACTCTTCCTCATCGGTTTACAGTATTTTAGCACGGTAAAAATTCTTTGTCAAGGGCATATTTCACGAAATATTCATACTTCGTTCTATATTTATTCAGCATTGAATTTGAAAATTGCGGTAAAATAACCACAAAAAAGAAAAGGAGAATTGCCCTATGGACGAACCTTTTGAAAATCAGGAAAACGAATATGTTTGGGGCGAAGAAGTCCCCTATATTCCCCCAAAAAAGGAGAAAGCGGGCTGGACTGCCGGAAAGGTAGTTGCCATTGCCCTTGTTTGCAGTTTGCTGGGCGGTATAGCAGGCGCTGCCACCTCTATGCTGATAAGTTTAGTCAACGAAGAAATGCCCCAGAGCGGTAATCAAAACAATGTATCCACCATCGTGGAGGGGCAGCGGGAGAATACCGTTTTGGACATCACCAAAATCAACACCGACAAGGTGATGACCGCCGCCGAGGTATATGCCGCAAATGTAAATTCCACCGTAGGTATCACCACCTCTATCACCACCAATTTCTGGGGCTATCAGACCACCTCTGCCGCTTCCGGGTCCGGATTTATCTTTACTGACGACGGGTATATTCTCACCAATTTCCACGTGGTAGAGGATTCCAGCTCCATTACGGTGGCGCTCTACGACGGCAAGACCTACGATGCCAAGCTGGTGGGTTATGACGAGAGTAACGACGTGGCTGTTCTGAAAATCGAAGCGCAAAATCTGGTCCCTGTGATTTTGGGTAATTCGGACAACGTCAATGTAGGCGATTCGGTGGTTGCCATCGGCAACCCCTTAGGGGAACTGACCTTCTCCCTCACCTCCGGCGCTATCAGCGCCAAGGACCGGGATATCACCATGTCCGGCGGCAGCTCTATGCGGCTGATGCAGACCGACTGCGCTATCAACTCCGGCAATTCCGGTGGTGCGCTGTTTAATATGTATGGTGAAGTGATCGGTATCACCAATGCCAAGTATTCCAGCAGTTCTTCCTCTGAGGCATCTATCGACAACATTGGCTTTGCTATTCCCATTAACAAGGCCCGTTCCATTGCCCAGAGTATTATCGAAAAAGGTTATGTATCCAAGCCCTATATCGGTTTATCTGCTACAACGGTAAGCGCGGAGACCCAAAGCTATGGCCTGCCCCAGGGCGCTGCGGTAAAAGAGGTTGCTCCTGACGGTCCGGCTGCGGCAGGCGGGTTGCAGGTCAATGATATTATTACCCACATCAACGATAAGGCGATTACCGGCAGTGGCGATTTGGTAAACATCGTAGGCGAGTCTGTCGCCGGCGACACGCTGAAATTCACCGTCTATCGCAAGGGCAGCACCCTGGAACTCACCATTACCGTAGGAGAAAAAATTCAATCTGCTCAGCAGCAACAGCAAAACACGCAGGCCCAGACCCCGCAATATCCTTGGGGTGGAGGACGATAAAAAGCAACCAGCCACCGGCTAAGCCGGTGGCTGGTTTATTATTTATTCAGCGGATTTCTTTTTGGTTGTTTTCTTAGAAGACTTCTTTTTCTTCTTGGCAGGCTTCTTGGTCAGAAGCACAACTGCCACAGCAATACCTGCCAGCAGAACCACTGCAACAGCAATTACCACAATCAGAAGAACGGTATCGTCATTCTTGGGAGCGGATGCGCCGGGCTTGTCGCCAGGCTTGCCATTGTCGGTCTCAGCCTTGCTGTCATTCCGGGCATACAGCTTAACAGTCTGGCCATCCTTCACTTCCACAATACCCATGGAAACAAAGTCAGTGCCGGGAGCCATCTTAATTTCCTCGATAACCTTCTCCTCTACCAGTTTGTCACCGTTGTAGTAAGCGGCAACAACGGAGTAAACCTTCTCGCTGGAAGTGGCGTTCATCCAGGACAGACGATATGCGGTATTCGAGTTCTTTGCAGTCTCCAGATCCGTGTACTTAATGCCGGTCTTGGCATTGTACAGTTCAAAATCAGCTCCCAGGCCGGTAGCATACATCTTCAGGTTATCCAGCTGCACAGCCTTGCCGGTAATCTTGGTCACACCCATACCGACTCTGCCAACAGGAATCTTTACCTTGGAAGATACAGCTACGTCCTCGACTTCGCCCAGCACCTTACCGGCAGCATCGTATACGGTATAGTCGCAGGTAAAGGCTTCTTCCTTGGTGAAGTCCAGACTTCTCTTCAGAGTGAACTTGCCACCGGCGGATGCATCTACACCGGCCAGTTCTACATACTCGCCAGCCTTATCATAGTAAACCTTGCCGCCGGCGATCTTAAAGCCACCATCTGCCTCCTTGGACTTGTCGGCAAAGATGTTCAAAAGAACGATTTCGGAATCAGCTGCCATATCGGCAGGCACGGTTACATCAATCTCCCAGGCCTGTTTCTTGGCATAGGTATCGCCTGCGGTAACCTTCTCCACTACATCCTTCAGCTTCAGGCTGTAGGTACCGGACAGAGCCAGCGCCTTATTATTGCCGTCAGCAACAATCTTAGCGGTACCGGTCTTATCCTTCTTCAATTCCCAGCAGCCTATGGGGAATGCTGTGGAAATATCATAGTCAGAACCTACCTCGTAGGACTCGTAGGTTTCCAGCATTGCGGGGAATTCGCTGTAACGGTTTTCGCTGTAAGTAACAACAGGCAGAACATCCTGGGCGGTTTCAATCCAGAAGCCGAAGGTGCCTACGATAGGAATCTTGGCATCTTCAATGATCTTACCGCCGGGGAAGGTGATGGTCTGGCCCTTATAGGTAAAGGTCAGATCCTTGGCGTCCTTCACAATGAAGTCTTCCAGTTTGGTGAAGCCTTCGGAGCTATCGGGGGTCAGACGGTAGTAGTTCTTACCGCCGGCATACATACCGGTCAGCACGAAGTTATCGTTCCAGGTGTAGGGCAGTTCCAGATACTTACGGTCTGCTGCGCCCACGATACGAGTCAATTCATCCAGCAACTTGCTGACAACCTCCATGGTTGCGTGTACATCGTTGCCGGACGCAATTACTTCGTTCTCCTCAATATAACCTGCCAGAGGATCGGGATCCATCAGAGCAGTGTGATAGAAGCTTTCGGAGTAATAGGGCTTGTTGCCGTAGGAGCCGGCTCTCTTGGAGTAGTTATAGTAAGCTACGATGGAAGTAATTCTGCCACCAGGAGCAGATGCCTTCAAATTCTTTGCAAAGATGGTCTCAAACTTGACCATGTTGAAGGGGTTATCCTCATAACAAACTTCGTTATAAGAAGGAATCTTAACATACTTGGCCTCACCGTCTTCCTTCCAGAAACCGGTACCGGGACGGGATGCGTATGTATTGAAGTAGTTAACGTTACCGGCAACCATATGGTTACCACCCTTGGCGACTTCGCCCTGATCGCCGGGCATCTTCTGCCAGGAATAGGTGTCACGGGACTGGTAGTCGAACACCAAGCCGTCAGGATAGTACTTCAGTAAGGGCTCCAGAACGCCTTCGTTGACATACTGGTTCAAATGATTACGGACAACTATATTCCAAATGGAACGGGACTCCGCATACTCAGCGCCGGAGTTGGAATTGATGCTGTAAATTTCAGGGGTTTCATCGGTCACATTGGGCCAGAACTTAAAGCCACGCTCTTCCAGAGCGGGACGAATTCTGGTTTTATAATTGGGATTGTCTACAATATTCTTGTAAACCATCATATCCTTCTTGGCTGCCTGCGTTATATAGTAAGCGTTGCCATCTACATACTCAATATCAATAGAAATACCGTCGATCTTACCGCCAATGGAGTGGTAGTGAGCGATGAATTCTTCGAACCATTCTTTAATAACCTTCAGGCCCTTATCCATAAAAATGGTGTCTTCCTTCAAAACAAACAAAGCTGCCCGGAAGGAGGTAAAACGGATATACCGCATACCGTCAGGGTATTCATCAAAGACAGGCTTCAGATTCTCAGCAACTTCCTTAGGGGTCTTGCCACCCACGCCGTTCATCGCAGAAATCTTAATACTGTCTTCGGTAACATACTCAGTATTTTCGCGGCTCCAAAAATGAACCTTGGGCCAAATGTTATCAAAGCCTTCTTGCAGAGATGTACTGATATTGAAGGGTTTGATTTCCACATTGGATGCGCCTGCCGCAGTAACAGTGAAGCACATAGGCAGAATCATCGTAATAACCAAGAGTATTGCGATAATTTTTTTCATTCTTATTTCCTCCATCATTTGTTCTAAATTGCATATTACAATTTCATTTAGTTTACTATATAACAAAATATATGTCAACAGTTTTTATGGAAAAACCCCCTGCTGCATGTTGCAGCAGGGGGAAAGAATTATTCAGTGGTCTCGTCCTTAGTTACTTCCTCGGTTGCTTTCTTGGAAACTTCCTTGGTAGCCTTCTGGGGAGCCTTCTTGGTAGTCTTCTTTGCAGATTTCTTTTTCTTCTTTGCAGGCTTCTTGGTCAGAAGCACAACTGCTACAGCAATACCTACCAGCAGAACAACTGCAGCAGCAATCACCACAATCAGCAAGGTGGCATCGTCACCCTTAGGATTGGTTGCGCCGGGCTTGTTGGAACCAGGCTTGCCGCCATCTTCAGGCTCAGGCTGGCTGTCGTTCCGGGCGTAAACCTTAACAGTCTGGCCGTCCTTCACCTCCACAACACCGGTTGCTACATAGTCGGTGCCTGGAGCCATCTTGATCTCCTCAACGACCTTCTCTTCTACAAGCTTGTCGCCATTGTAGTAGGCAGCGACGATGGAGTAAACCTTCTCGTAAGCGGTTGCGTTGATCCAGGACAGACGGTATGCAGTGTTGGAATCCTTAGCGGTCTCCAGGTCGGTGTACTCAATACCGGTCTTAGCATTGTACAGTTCAAAGTCAGCGCCTACGCCGTTGGTGTACAGCTTGAAATTATCAAACAGAACGGCATCGCCGGTAACACCTGCCACGCTCAGGTTCAGCTTCTCAACAGGAATCTTCACCTGGACCATAGGCACATCCTTCACCTGACCCAGCAGCTTGCCGGATGCATCATAGACAGCGTAATCGCTGGTGAAGGCTTCTGCGTTATTGAAATCGACACATCTTTTCAGCTTGAGCTTACCGCCGGCAGAAACGTCCACGCCTTCCAGCTCTACATATTCACCGGCCTTATCATAGTAAACCTTGCCGCCGGCAATCTTAAAGCCGCCCTCATCCGCCTTGGACTTGGTGCCAAAGATATTCAGAGCAACGATCTCAGCTTCCGCTGCCATATTGGCCGGAACAGTTACTTCCACTTCCCACGCCTGATTCTCGGCATAGGTATCGCCTGCGGTGACATTCTTCAGAATTTCCTTCAGCTTCAGGCTGAAATCGCCGGTGAAAGCCAGCGCATTATTACCGTCAACAGCAACGATCTTAGCGGTGGCATTCTTGGTCTTCTTTACCTCATAGCAACCGGAGGGGTTGGCAGTATTGAAATCAAAATTGGCGTTTGCCTTATAGGATTCGTAGGTTTCGATGAATGCAGGATATTCCTCGTAACGGTTTTCAATGTAGCTGATGACAGGAACAACATCCTTAGCGGTCTCAACCCAGTAGCCGCAAGTACCAACAACAGAAATCTTGGAATCCTCGATAATCTTACCGCCGGGGAAGGTAATGGTCTGGCCGGCAATGGAGAAGGTGGGATCCTTAGCGCCCTCTACCTTGAAGTCCTTCAAGGTCATACCGCCGGTGGTGTCGGGGGTAATACGCCAGATATTTCTGCCGTTGGCATACATACCGGTGACGATGTACTTATCGTTCCAAGTGTAGGGCATAGGAATATGCTTACGGTCAGAGTAGCCTGCCACGCGGGTCAACTCATCCAGCAACTCAGAAATCACCTTAACTGCTTCATTCACATCGGTGCCTCTATTCACAATCTCGCTCTCAATGCAATAAGACTGGAAGGGAGTGGGATCCAGCATGCCCATATGATACATAATCTCAGAATAGTAGGCATTGTTACAGTAGGAGGTCTGTCTACCGGTATAGTTATAGAAGGTCATAGTCGCGGTGAACTTACCATCGGGAGCAGAAGCCTTCAAGTTCTTTGCGTTGATCGTATCCCACAGCACCATATTAAAGGGGTTATCTTCCCATACTGTGCCGTTGTAGGAGGGCAGGTTCTTGTAAACAACCGTGTTGCCATCCTTAAAGAAGCCGGTACCGGGACGAGCAGCGTAGGAGTTCATATAGTTGACATTACCTGCGGTGTAGTAATTACCGCCGGAAGCAATAACACCCTTATCGTTGGGAGTCTTCAACCAGGAATATGTAGTGCGGGCCTGATAGTCGCAGAGGATTGCGTCGGGGTAATTAGCCAGCAGGGGTTCCAGGAATGCTTCGTTAACATACTGGTTCAGATGGTTACGAATTACGATATCCCAAATACTGCGGGACTGAGCATACTCATTGCCGGAGTTTAAATTGATGCTGTAGATTTCGGGAGTGTGATCGCTTACATTGGGCCAGAACTTAAAGCCACGCTCTTCCAATGCAGGACGAATCTTGGTAGCATAGTTCGGGTTCTCTACAATATCCTTGTAAATCATCGGATTTTTCAGAGCGGCCTGGGTCATATCGTAGCAGAAAACGTCGAAGATTTCCACGTCGGCTACCACGCCGTCAATCTTACCGCCAATGGACTTGTAGTAATTGATGAATTCGGTAAACCATTCATTTGCAATCTGAATACCCTTCTCAAAGAAGATGGTATCTTCCTGATGTCTCAACATAACAGGTCTAAGGGCAGTGTAACGGAGATACCGGGTACCCTCGGGATACTCCTCGAAGGTCTCCTTCAGGTTTTCGGCAATTTTCTTGATTTCGTTGCCGTGACCGGGCACACTGATGATCATACTGTCATCTGACATATACTGATCAGAATTACGGCTCCAGAATTGAATCTTACCGTAGTAGTTGTCGTAGTCTGCATCAGAAAGGATCTCAGAGTTGGTCATAACAAAGGGTTTGGCTGTCACTTTTTCGTCTGCCGCATTTGCAAACACGCACATAGGCAAGACCATTGTGAGAGCCAAAAGGATCGCTAAAAATCTTTTCATTTCAAATGCTCCTTCTCTAAAAATGTATTTGGATTTCAAAAATCCCATACATTGCTGTACTTTATCTATTATACTGATTCTTTGTTTAGTTTGCAAGCAATTTCCTCATCTTTGCATTTGTATTTAGTTATAATGTACATCGGAGTCATATATATTTACAAATACTTCTTGCATAACAGGCATTGCGTATAAAAAGCGGGTGCGTAAATACGCACCCGCTTTTATGGGTTATATCCGTTGGCTTTTAATTTTCTGATTTCTTAAACAGATTCTGAATCTTGGGCTTCAGCGCCATTAACCATTTCGGTTTCACAACGAACCAAAGCAAGGCGAATCCGCCACCAAGCAACAGCACAACCAGAATCACAATCAGGGCAATAATCACGCCGTCCTCATCATTACCCTCAGCAGGTTTATTGTTGCCGGGCTTGTTGCTGTCGGGCTTGTTGCTGTCGGGCTTGTTGGTACCGGACTGGCTGCCACCGGGAATGGTGCTATCATTGCCGCCATTGGGATTGGTTGCATCCACGCCACCGGTGGGTTGGGTTGCATCTGCGCCGCTGTTGGGGGTGGTGACATTCGGTGTATCGGTGTTAGCGCCACCGTTATTGCTGCCGCCGTTATTGCTGCCGCCATTGGCAGGCTTACCGCTTGCCAATCCGATAGACTCTGCAGTTGCTGTCCAACCGAAATCGCCATTGTCATAGTTGGGAGCGGAGGCTGCGGTGCCATTTTCGGTGGTTACTGTGAAGCTGATGTTACTGCCCTTCACAACACCGGTTGCAACGCCGTCCTGACCGGGCGCCATCTGAATGGTTTCCAACAGCGTTCCGTTGTTATAAACCTTGGCAACCTTAGGCTGGGAAGAAGCATTCATCCAGGACATACGGTAGGCTGCATCCTTATTGGAGGTTGTGCCATCCAGTATGTAACCGGTGGCCGCATCATAAGCCTCCAGTTCGGTGGTAACACCGGTGGGATACAGCTTATAATTGTCGATATAGGCAGTGCCGGAGACATTCCGGCAGGAAATACCAATCTTTGAAATCGGCAAAGAAACAGTAGCCACCGCCACATTATCCTCGCCGCCCAGCTTATTGCCGTTGGCATCGTAGACGGAATAGCTGACCTTAAAAGCATTGGCAGTACGGAAATCGATTTCTTTCTTGACTGTATAGGTGCTGCCTGCAGACAGGCTGACACCGGCCAATTCCTGATACTTGCCGCCCTGGTCATAATACATCTTGCCGTCGGCAAGCTTGATACCCAAATCGCTTGTGGAGTGGGTCAACAGCTTCATCTCACCGGAGTTAGGCAGGGTGACGGTCATTTCCCAAGCCTGCTGCTTGGCATAGGCATCGCCTGCGGTAATATTAGCAGGCAGCTTTACATTCTGAAGGGTAACAGAACCGGTAAGCGCAAGCGCCTTGCCGGCGCCGTGGGCCTGCACCTTGGCATTACCACCCACTTCCCAGGTTTTAGCGGGCAGAGCTGTAGTGCTGTCAAAAACGCTGTCAGCGGCATAGCCCTCAAAATCCTCCAGCAGGGAGGGATATTTGCTGTAACGGTCTGTATCATTGGTGACAATAGGCATTACATTGGCGGGGGTTTCTACCCAGTAGCCGCAGCTGCCCACCTGAAGAATATTGCCGTCTTTGATAATTCTGCCCTGAGGGAAGGTAATGGTCTGACCGTTGATGTAGAAGGTGGGCGCCTTATCCTTTACCTTGAACTGTTCCAGGGTCACACCGGTAGAGGTATCGGGAGTAATACGCCAGATGTTACGGCCGCCGGCATACATACCGGACAGAATAAACTTGCTGTTCCAGGTAGCGGGAACCTCAATGGGCTTCCGGTCAGAAGCGCCGGCCACACGGGTCAGCTCCTTCATGATAGAGGAAACAACATTTATATTGTATTCGTAGTCTCCAATATTGGGATCGTCAAAGTTTTGACCGTTATTTACAACCTCACTGGGAATAATATAACTCATCAAGGGCTTGGGATCCATCAATGCAATATGGAACACATTCTCTGTGTAGTAAGGGGTATTGGAGTAGGTGCCCAGTCTGGTGGGATGATAGTTGAAGTATGTAATATGAGCGGCAATCTTCTTAGACTCCGTAGCCTCATACATCTTCTTAAAGATATTCAGTTCCCACAGGCAGGTATTAAACGCAGTCAGCTCGTAGGCTGCTTCATTATAAGATGCAGGATATGTATAGTTGGGATTTGCCAAAGGCTTTTTGGTTTTGGAATCCATGCCGTAGATGGACACATTGGGACGGGCGGCATAGGCATTGAAGCAGGAAAGACCGCCGACGCCGGTGCGGTTACCCAGAATGGGAGATGCGGAATCCTTTAATGCTTTCTGCCAGCCATTGCTATACCAAACCTGATAGTCGCTAATCAGCGCATCAGGGTAATACTTGATCAGGGGCGCATAAACCGCATCGTCACAGGCCTTTCTCATACGCAGATTCATAACATGGCCCCAGATATTGTAGGCCCGGCTATTCTGCGTAGAGATGGAGTATATTTCAGATTTCTTAGCGTCCTGCTTGGATGCGGGATAGAAATCAAAACCGTACTGCTCCAGCATAGGTCTGAGTTCCGTCTTATACCGAGGGTCATTGACAATATCCTGGAAGATATTTTCATTGTTATACCGAACCTCATCCGCATCTGTGTAATAATTCTTGGAGGATCTGGTGACGTAAAGACCGCCACAGTAAATATACTCCAGATCGAGGGCAATGCCGTCCAGCTTACCGCCGATACGTTTATACTCGGCAAGGAACTCTTCCAGCCACTCACGGGTTACGTCAACAGCCTTATCAAAATAAACACTGTATTCCACAATATGGTGAATTGCCCTGGTCAGCAAGCCAAAATTGAAATAACGGGTTCCTTCGGGACGGTTATCAAAATCCTCTTTCAATTTTTGGGCAAGAGTTTTGATATCACTGGTGCCGTAACAGGATACGCTGACCGCTTCCCCTACCTTTACTGATTTCGTATAAAAGGACGGTTTTGTATAGACATAGGGATCTTCCTCCCACAACTCCTTACCGTTCAGGCAGTAGAAGGGCTTGGCAGTCACGGTTTCGGCGCTGACCAACGCATTGGCAGGCAGCAGCGCGGCAATCATTACCACCGCTAACAACATCGCGAAAATTCTTTTCATTTTATATCTCCTGTTCCCTGGGATTTTCTGATAAACTTTCTGTTTATGCTCGTTTATTTATACTATAAAACGGGATATCTGTCAACAAATTCTTACAGTTTATACAAAACGTGGGTGTACCATTGGCACACCCACGTCTATACTTACTTAGGCGCTCTGATTTTGCTGAGTTTTTTGTTCAGTTTCAGAAGATCTTCCTTGGTGAATTTTGCATCCATCATACCGCCTGCCATGGTAAGCAGACGCAGCACGGTGAAGCCGCCCATCATGCTCATCAGCTCGGGGGTCATTTCAAAGCCCATGGGCTTTCCCTTCTCACCCTTCTTGCCGCCGCCCAGCATCTTGCCCATCAGCTTGGCAAACAGGAGCTTGCCGCGAAGGGTAGAGATCACTTCGCTCATCTTGGAGTTCAGGGACAGACGGCCGGGTTTCTCTTCGATATCAAACCAATTGAGGATCGCGCCAACCTCTACCAGACGGTAGTCCTCATTGAAGGTATCTACCTTGCGGATCACGCTCTCATCACGGCAATCACCGGCAACCGCTTCCAGCTTGGTTTCACCAGCATTGGGCACTTCAAAATAGAAGAAGTGGTCAGCTGCCTCCTTCACACCCAAGCTCTCGCCGTTGGCAAACAGCTCAACTTTGGGCTGGTTGGAGTATACGGTAACCTTGGTCACATCCTCCACACGGTCTACATACCGCTTGCCGCACAGGTGGACAAAGGGTTCGTCGCTGAGCCATGCTTTGTAGGCATAGAAGGAGTCCTTCTTGTATTTGCGGTCAATGGTAATCAGGCCCTTGTGGTTCTGACCGTTTTCGCCGCCCTCGGAACGGGCATCGGCGCCGAAGTCAAACATATTCCACACATGGGTTGCCCACATAAATTTCCGGGTGAACAGCTGCTTGATCAGCTCCTCGTGGTAATAAGCCTGGTATTCCTCAGTGTAGTCGCCCTGACGGGGGACAGAGTTGTGCCACTTCAGCGCCTCGGCGCCGTATTCAGAGCAACCGATGGGAATGTTGGGATGGGTAGCGTGGAACTTATCGAACCAGGGACCGTTCATAGAGGTCTCGCCGCCGTACCAGCCAAAATAGTGATTGTAGGAAACCACATCAGGAATCTGCAGGTAGGGATCGTCCATCTTACACATGGAAACCGCTGCCACAGTAGTCAGACGGGTTTTATCCATCTTGTGGGCAAGGTCGTTCAGGATACGGTGGTTCTCCAGCAGGTCTGCGTCGCTGCCGCCGATAGAAATCTCATTGGACAGACCCCAAACTACGATACAGGGGTGGTTGTAGTTCTGGGTAATCAACTCGGTCATCTGGCTGATGGTGTTCTCACGACCGGCGGGCATATGCTTGGAAATATAGGGAATTTCTGCCCAGATCACCAGACCTGCCTCGTCACACAGGTCATAGAAATGCTGGTCATGCTGATAGTGAGCCAAACGAATGGTGGTTGCGCCCACCTCGCAAATCAGCTTCACATCTTCTTCGTGATCCTCAGGGCTGAGGGCATTACCCTTACCCCAACGGTCCTGGTGACGGGATACACCGCGCAGGGGGTACTCTTCACCGTTCAGGATGAAGCCGTTCTCGGGATCGATCACATAGCTGCGGCAGCCGAAACGGGTGCAGACGCTGTCGATCACTTCGCCGTTCTCGCAGAGTTCTGCCTCGCAGCAGTACAGATAAGGATCCTTCCGGCCATGCCACTTATGGACATTCTCGATCACAAAGTTTGCCTTGGTCTCAGCAGACTCTACAGTAGCCACAACATTTTCTTCTTTGTCGTAGATGGTGTACTTAACGCTCTGGCCGTCCTTGGCATTGGTCAGGAACACCTCAACCTCTACATCGGCATTGTTGCCTTTGATTTCGGGGGTGACCTTAATGCCAGGAGTGCCGTAGTAGTCCAAATCAAAGTGGGATGCGGATACAGCAATCAGATTTACATCCCGGTACAGACCGCCGTAGAAGGTAAAGTCTGCCATCTGGGGATATACCCGGTCGTTGGGCGCATTATCCACAGCCACCACCAACAGGGTCTTTTCAGTCAGCTCCTCGGTGACATTAACACGCCAGGTGGAGTAGCCGCCATCATGATGGGCAAGGTGCTTGCCATTCACATGGACATCGGCGGAGGAGTTAGCACCTCTGAATTCCAAATAGTACTGCTCTGCCTGGGGCAGGTCAGCCTTCAGGATTTCCTTTGCATAGTAGCAGGTGCCGCGGTGATAGTCGTTACCGCCGTCCTGGCCGTCAATAGCGTTCCAGGTGTGGGGCAGGTTAACCGCCTCCCAAGTAGTATCCAGCTCAGCAGGAACTGCGGTAGCAGTCTTGGAAAATACCCACTGGCTGTTTAAGTTCAAAATCTGTCTCAAATCAGGTTACCTCCATATGTTATCTAAATTTCGTAAAACTGCCGCATCTGCCGAGGCAGGTGCGGCAGTCATTTAATTACTCAGCAATTCTTCTTGCTTCCAGTTCCTCGTTCATAACTGCGAGAGTCTTCTTGTCCAGGTTATAAACCAGACCCAAGCCTACAAACAGGAACACACCGGCAACCAGGAACAGGAATGCCACCAGCTGGCGAATCTCCAGTGCAAATGCCCAATCAAACAGGGTAACGTCAATTTCAGTAAAGACACCGTTTGCGTCAGGCTTGGAGTTATTCACATAACCCATACCCTGCATAATAGTCAAAGCCACAGCAGGGCCAACGCCCTGGGCCAGCTTACGGAAGAAGGAGTGCAAAGAGTAAACAACACCCTCTTCACGGGAACCGGTCTTCCACTCATTGTAGTCAATGGCATCGCCCATCATAGCCCAGGAAACGGTGGAGTAAATACCCATACCCAGTGCCATAATCAGCTGTGCAACAACGTACATAATCAGGTCGATACCGGTGTTGTTTTCAGCCACGGGAATGATTCCCAAAGGCGCCAGCAACAGAACAGCAGCGCCAACCACATAACAGATAGAACCAACGATAGAAAGTTCCTTCTTGCCGTACTTGGTAACCATCTTACGGGCCAGCGGAGTGAATACCACAATAGGAATCATGGAGAACATAGTAATCAGACCGGAGATCTGAGCGTTCTTGAAATAAATCTGGAAGGTAACAGAAACAGCAGTGTTTGCGCCCTGCATACCGATGAACATACCCATAGCAGCCAGAGTAGCGCCAACAGCAGGACGATTCTTCAGGAAGTTGCCCATTGCCTTGATTACATTGAACTTAGGCTGATCCTCATTCAGATTCACCTCAGTATCCACACGGATCTCGGTGTTCTTGATCATAAACTGGAAGCAGATGAAGCCCAGACCGCCCATTACCAAAGCAGCCACAAAGACCATAGGTCCGTTCAGGGACTGGTCGGGATTATAAATCAGGAAAGGCAGAATGACCATAGGCACCATATTGCCGATCATAGAGCCAATGGAGCGCCATGCGGAAAGGCTTGCCCGGTCAGCAGGTTCCTTGGAAATCAAAGACAGCAAACTGCCGTAGGGAACATTCGCAACAGTATAGAAGGCATCCCATACAATGTAGCCTGCCATAAAGATGATGATCTTTGCCCATGTGGGAGCGCCGGGTGCAGGAATGAAGCAAAGCGCACCGCCTACAATCAGGCCAATGGAGCCTACCCAAATGTACTGCAGGAACTTGTTTCTCTTATACTTATGTCTGTCAGCATCCACAATAGAGCCGATCAGGGGGTCATTGATCGCGTCCCAAACTTGCAGAATAACAATCAACAGAGAATACCATGCGCTCAAACCCATAACTTGTGTCCAGAACAGGGGCATAATAGTGCCCTTCAGGGCAAAACTCATGTTACAGCCCAGATCGCCGGCTGCGTAAGCTACGGAGTCACGAATACCAAAGGGCCGAAGCTGTTTTGTCGTTTTCACAAGAAAACCTCCTCAACAATTTTAACAAAGAACCTGATATCAGCAGTTTCTTTTTTTACATTTTACCATACATTCCCCCTTGCGAAAACAACATATCTCTGTTATTATAATACATATCTCACACAAGCATCGGGGGTGTCTTTTTGGAGAAAACAATTCTCTTCCTCCAGCATCTGCTGGACTGTACGACAGGCGTATCCCTTTCCTGTATTCCCTATACCAGCGATGATCTTGCAGCCTTTTTCAGAGGCAGCACCAAACACACACTGGACACAATCGCGCAGCAGGACAAGCATCTTTTCCGGCAGTTTTTCCAGCCGAAACCGGAAGAAAACGCCCTTTGCGAGCATTTGATTTTAGACTGTATTACATTTTTATTATACGTCGATAAGCAGGCGAAAGCTGTCTATATTTTAGGTCCGGTTCTGACGCAGCCTTTCTCCCGGGATGATTTAAAAAGCACAATGGAACGGTACGGAATTCCCATGCAGGCGTTGTCCCCTGTTCTGCAATTTTGCAACGGTCTTTCTGTGATGTCCGAACACACGCTCTACCGAATGGGTGACTTGATTGTCCGCCACCTGACCGGACAGAAAAAGCCACTCAATATTGTCCAGGAAGCGCCCCCCCACCCTGAAAAGCTTCTGCTGCATCAAGCCATTCCCGCCGGCGAAAATATTATGAAAATGCGGCAGGTGGAAATGCGTTACGAGCACAGCGCCGCCCTCACCGATGCCATCAGGCAGGGTAATCTCTCCCTGGCTTTGCATATGATCGGGCAGTACTCCCCCGGGGAACAAACTGACATCCGCAACACCAATCCGTTGCGAAACACCCAGAACTACTGTATTGTGCTGAACACCCAGCTACGTCACGCATTGGAAGAATCCGGCATTCACCCCTATCGGGTAGACAGACTTTCCAACGAAATCGGTTTGGAGATTGAGCAGCTAAAAAGCACAAAGGAGGCGTCCCGGTTTTTTTCGCAGATTATTCGCAGATATTGCCGACTGGTACAGGAACACGCCTACCCAAACTTAAAACCTCTGACAAATTTGGCGGTGACCTATATCAAGGAGCATTTAGCAGACAACCTTACAGTAAAGGACACCGCCAAGGCGCTCACTGTAAACGCCAACTATCTGTCCACCCTGTTCCACCGAGAAATGGGTATAAACTTCATTGATTTTGTCAATAAGGAGCGCACAGAGCAGGCTGCTACCCTGTTAAAGCACACCAATCTGCAAATTCAACAGATTGCCTCTGCTGTGGGATACAACAACACCAGCTACTTTGCCAAGCAGTTTCTGCGGTTTCAGGGGGTTTCTCCCAGCCAATATAGACGCAGTTGAAAAATGGAGGCATACGCCTCCATTTTTTAATACAGTTTCAGTATTTCCACGACCTTGCGGGCAATCCTGTAAACAGGACCTTCCAGGGACTTCTGCACATTTTTCAATTCCTGACGGATTTGAATCCCCTGGGGACAATGCTTTTCGCATTTTCCGCAGCCAATACAGTTATAGGCAGCGGTAGAATCCTGTCGGGCGGCGCTGCACATAAAGTGTTCCTTCAAACCGGCAAATTTTCCCTCGGAAGCCAGCCGGTTATAGGAAGCAAATGCACCGGGAATATCCACGCCCTTGGGGCAAGGCATACAGTAGCCGCAGCCGGTACAGCCAACCTTCATACCCGCATTGATCGCCGCAACCACCTGCTGGAGCATCTGCTGTTCCGGCTCGCCCAGTTCCCCGATTTGGGTTTCCGATGCGGTTTTTACGTTATCGGAAAGCATTTCCATAGAATTCATACCGGACAGAACGCAGGTGACCTCTTTCTGATCCCACAGCCAGCGGAATGCCCACTGGGCGGGGGTGCGTTTCACGGGATAATCTGCAAATATATCCAACGCCTTTTGGGGAAGATGGTTTACCAGTTTGCCGCCCCGGAGGGGCTCCATAATAACTACCGGCAGACCCTTTTCGTGGGCATACTGCAAGCCTCTGCGTCCGGCCTGGGAATGCTCGTCCATATAGTTATACTGAATCTGGCAGAAGTCCCAGTCGTAGGCGTCCACCAGCTTGCAGAACATATCCGTGTTGCCGTGGTAGGAAAATCCGATTTGGCGGATCGCGCCGGACCGCTTTTTCTCTTCCAGAAACTCCAGAATCCCCAGCTTTTTCAGTTTTTCCCAGGTCTGCACATCGGTGAGCATATGCATCAGGTAGTAGTCGATATAGTCGGTTTTCAGCCGCTTTAAGTGTTCCTTAAACAGTCGCTCCATACCCTCCCGGGATTTGATGAGGTAATGGGGCAGCTTGGTTGCGATATAAATTTTCTCACGGACATTATTTTTCGCAAAAATCTCACCGATTGCCGCTTCGCTGCCGGGGTATATGTAGGCGGTGTCGAAGTAGTTGACACCGGCGTTAATTGCCGCCATCAGCTCCCGTTCCGCCTCCGCCATATCGATGCTGCCGCCGCTGCGCCGGAAACGCATACAGCCGAAGCCCAAAGCTGAAATTTCGTTACCATATTTGTCCTTACGATATTGCATAGAATCACCCATTTCCTTTCCTGATTGCAGATATTTTTTATAGTATAACACAGATTTCTCTTTTGTGCAGTAAATTCCGCATTTTTCCTTGCATTTACCTCTGCCCGGTGGTAAACTATGGATATACATTTATATAAGAGAAAGGATTCTCGTTATGGAACTGAACGCAGGTATTTTGAACAAAATTGAAGCCAGCAAACAGGAAGCCCTTGATTTGCTGATGGAACTGGGCAAGATTCCTGCTCCCTCCAATTTCGAGGAGAAGCGAGCAGCATTCTGCAAGGACTGGCTGGACAAGCAGGGCGCTGAGGGCGTATACATAGACGAGGCGCTGAATGTGGTATACCCTGTGGGTAATGTGGATAACGGTCCGCTGGTAATCTTTATGGCGCACACTGATGTGGTGTTCCCCGACATGGAAGAGCTGCCTATGCGCATTGAGGATGGCAGGCTGTACTGTCCCGGCATCGGCGACGACACCATTCATCTGGTAGCGCTGCTGATGACTGCTAAGTACATTGCTAAAAACAAGCTGACCCCCAAGGAGGGCGGTATGCTGCTGGTTGCCAACTCCGGCGAAGAAGGTTTGGGCAATCTGAAGGGCTGTAAAAAGATTTTTGAAGAATATGGCGATCGGGTGACGGAATTTGTCACCTTTGATGGTCCCTTTGGCAGCATTGATGGTGGAAAAATTTGCACTACCGCTGTGGGCTCTAAGCGCTATAAGATCGAAATCGACACGGAGGGTGGCCATTCCTACAGTATGTTTGGCAACCGGAACGCCATCGCCTATCTGGCATCTTTGATTGATACCCTCTACACCATTAAAGTTCCCAACCGGGGCAAGACCACCTACAATGTGGGTATCATCTCCGGCGGCACTTCCGTCAACACCATCGCCCAGCACGCGGAAATGCTCTATGAGTTCCGCTCTGACAACCGGGAGGATCTGGCAGAGATGGAACAGCACTTAAATGCTGCGCTGGCTTTCTATGCCACGAAAGGCATCAAGATCACCACTACCGTAGTTGGCAACCGTCCCTGCGGTATCGAGGTAGATAAAACCCGTCACGATGCGCTGATCGCCCGGACGCAAGCTACTGTGAAGAAGTATTTTGGTTTCACTCCTGTCTGCGGCTCTGCCTCCACCGACTGCAACATCCCCCTGTCTATGGGCATACCTGCTGTGGAGGTCTCCTGCGGACGGGGTAAAGGCGCCCATACACGGGAGGAATACATTGAAATTGACAGTCAGGTGCCCGGCATAAAGCTTGCCTTTGAGATGATTCTTTACCATATGTAAGGAGAGAAACAGATGGCTGAGAAAACAACCTTTATTGCTACCGGCGACGCTTTTATGACCCGTCGGCTTCCCGAGGGCGGCTATCCCGGTTTCACTGAAATCCAGGAAATTATCAACAAGCACGATGTAAAATTCAACAATCTGGAAATCACCATCCACAATCAGGAGGGATATCCTGCTGTGGTTTCCGGCGGCACTTGGGCGATGGCTGAGCCGGAAATTCTGGACGACCTGAAGAAATACGGCTTTAACCTGTACAACACCGCCAACAATCACTCCGGCGATTACAGCTGCGGCGGTGTACTGGCTACCTGCAAGTATCTCCGGGAACGGAATATGGTTTTTGCCGGTACCGGCGCAACTCTGCGGGAAGCCGCTGCTCCTGCCTACTTAGAAACGCCCAATGCTCGTGTGGCGCTGATTGCCGCCAGCGTATGTGAAAACACCTATGCCGCCATCGCCGGCGATCAGAGTGTGGATATGATCGGTCGTCCCGGTCTGAACCCTCTTCGTGTCAAGACTACCTACCACGTGGAGCAGAAGTACTTTGATGTGCTGAAGGAAGTGGTGGAAAAGACCGATATGAATGCCGCCAAGAATTATTCCATCGCCAACGGCTATTCCAATCCCCTGCCTGAAGGCGAGCTGACCATGGGTTCTCTGGGCTTCAAGCTGGATACCAAAACCCAGCAGCATACCGCCCCTCTGAAAAAGGATTTGGAGCGGATGATCGCCAACATTCAGGAAGCCCGTCGGCAGGCAGATTATGTACTGGTCAGTGTTCATTCCCACAAATTTGCAGGCAGAGACACTGTCAATCCCGCCGAGTTTATGCAAACCTATTGTAAGGCCTGCATTGATGCCGGCGCAGATGCAATCTTGGGTCACGGACCTCATGAGCTGCAGGGTATCGAAATCTACAAGGGTAAACCCATTTTCTACTCTTTGGGCAATTTTATTTTCCAGACGGAAACTGTCAGCATACAGCCTGCCGATGCCTATCAAAATAAGAATATGCCCCACGACACCTTTGTGGGCGAATATATGACAAATCGCAGTCAGAACGGCACAAAGGGCTACTGCGTACTGGAAAATATTTGGCGCAGTATAATGGCTGGCTTTACCGCCGAGGACGGTAAAATCACCCAGATTCAGCTCTACCCCGTTACCCTGTGTATGGACGCTCCCAGAAGCAAGATGGGCATCCCTCATATTGCAGAAGATGATACAGTATTGTATTATTTAGCTGAGCTGTCTGCCCCCTTTGGCACAAAGCTGAACATCCAGGATCATGTAGCTACAATTACCCTGTAATTATATTGCATTTTATATAACAGTTGCAAAATCATTCCCATTATTCTTATAATCCCCCCCAAAAACATTGACTTTCAACCCTTATAATGCTACAATCTCCCAAAAAGAGGGGGTATCGCCGTGGATAACATCTTCTATCGCAAAAACCTGATTTGTACAATCGCCAAGGAGCAGAGTTTCTCCAAGGCAGCCCAAAAGCTGTTTATCGCGCAACCATCTCTGAGTTTGATAGTGAAGTCACTGGAATCAGAACTAGGTGCGCCTCTGTTCGACCGCAGCAGCAAGCCTATCCGGCTCACAGAGGCCGGCGAAGAATATGTGCGGGCTGCAGAGCAGATTCAGCAAATTGAACACGCCTACAGCGAGTACATAGCAGCGCTGAACAATCTGGATGCCGGCTCTCTGCGAATCGGCAGCAACCAGCTTCTGTCATCTGTGGTGCTGCCCCGGTATATCTCCGGCTTTATGCAGAATCACCCTAAAATTCATATTTCTCTTACGGATGCCAATTCCACCACTTTGGAGAACGAAATCAGCAACGGCGCTTTAGACATTGTGATTGACAACAGTATTCTGCCGGAAGAACTGTACGCCCGCAGCTATCTGACCTCCGAGCACCTGCTGCTGGCTGTTCCCAAGCAGTTCCCCGAGAACAATGCCTGCAAGCTCACACGGCTCTCCTATGAGGATATTCTCAACGGAAAACACCTGAGCGCGGATCCGGTATCGCTGGATAATTTTACAGAAACGCCCTTTATCCTTATGAATCGGAATAACGACACCCGCAAGCAATCCAATACCATTTTTCAGGAATGCGGGTTTTCCCCCAAGGTGCTCTTTGAGATGGACCGGCTGACCACTCTTTACTCTTATGTGGAGCAGGGCTTGGCAGCCTCGCTGGTCAGTGACACATTAGTGCGAAATATTCGGGGGATCAGCCAACGGAACATTCATTTTTATGTACTTCCCACGCGATACAATCATCGCAATATCTACGCTTATTATAAAAAGAATAAGTTCTGCACCAAAGCTATGTCCACCTTTCTGGAAGAATTGAACAAAATAGTTTGGTAAACACAATATTTAGGAGGCAAATACTATGGCAAAGAATATCAGAATCATTTTACCGGAAAAATACGACCTTGTGGTGGGTGACACTTTCCAGCTGTTTTACAGAGGTGTTATTGAAGCGCCCAACCCTTACGTATATTCCATCGTAGTCAAGTGCAAGGAAGGCAAAAGCTTTCCCCGTTACTACGAGTACACCCCCACCGAACCCGGTCAGCATAAGCTGACCATTCAGGTTGTGGATGCAGACTTCACTGTGCTGGGCAGCGGTGAGACCATTTTGAATGTAGTCGTTCCCAAGAAGCCGGAAAAGCCCCTGAACATTCTGTGTATCGGCGCATCCACCACCCAGGACGGCCACTGGATCGCAGAAGCTAACCGTCGTATCAACGGCGAGGGTGGCGCTCCCGAGGCTTTGGGCTTTGGTGATGCTGTCAATTTCGTTGGCACCGTGCATCCGACAAAGCATCCGGAGATTGGCTGCGAGGCCTACGGCGGCTGGCACTGGGGCAGCTTCCTCAGCAACAAACCCGGCGCTATCTGGGCCAAGGTTCAAAACAATATCCACCCGGAGAATCAGCACTCTCTGTGGAAGGATGAGAATGGCGCTATTTGGCAGTTGGAAACCCTGCAGGTTGACTATTTGAAGTTCAACCGCTATATGGATCACGATTCCCCCATCCCCGTAACCCCGCCTCTGGTGCATTATCAGAACGCTGTAAATACGGATCCCATTTACTTTGAAAAGTGCTCTAACTGCGGTGCATCTCCTTTCTTTGATCCGGATACCGGCGTGATCGATTTCACCACCTACGCTAAGCGGCACAACATTGAATCCATCGATGTGGTATATGCTTTCCTGACCATCAACGGTCTGGCCAGCTGGGAAGCAAGAAACCTGCCTCGGGCTGAGTACATTCAAATTGTCCTCGGTCGGGCAAAGCAGCTGATTGGCAAGATTAAGGAAGCCTTCCCCCATGTGCAGGTGAGAATTATGAGTCCCTGCGGTCACTCTGTCACCGGCGGTACCGGCCACAGCTATGGCGCAAGCTCTCCCCTGTCCGACTGCTACGACCTGTTCCTGTATGAGCACGAGCTGGAGCTTGCTCAGCGCGCCTGGGCTGAGGAAGCGGAATGGAAGGATTGCGTGAAGGCCATCAACCTTGCCGGTCAGGTGGATATGGAGAATGCCTTCCCCGTCAAACCCAGACCTGTCAACACCCGCAGCGAGGTTACAGAGTTGGTTGGCTGCAACGGTGTTCATCTCAACCTATCCGGTTATCTGCAAATCGGCGACGCTCTGTACCGCAACATCATCGCCGACTTTATGAGCGAATAATCCAAATTGGGAGAACAATACAATGGCAGAAAAAATCAGAGTTGTTCTGGCTGACAAGTATGACCTTGTGGTAGGCGACACCTTCCAGCTGTTTTACAGAAGTGTTATCGAAGCGCCCGACCCTTACAGATATTCCATCGTAGTTAAGTGTAAGCAGGGTAAGAGTTTTCCCCGTTACTATGAGTACACCCCCACCGAACCCGGTACCTATAAGCTCACATTGCAGGTAGTTGATGCTGACTTTACTGTGCTTGGCTGTGCGGAGACCACACTGAATGTGGTAGTTCCCAAAGCTCCTGGAAAGCCTGTGAATATTCTGTGCATCGGCGACTCCCTTACTCAGGGTGGCGCTTGGGTCACAGAGCTGAACCGTCGTATTGTAGCCAATGACGGCGTACCTGCAGGTTTGGGCTTTCAGGATGCTGTGAAATTCCACGGCAGACCCACTAAGGCAGGTACTCCCTGCGAAGGCTACGGTGGTTGGCACTGGGAGAGCTTCCTCGTCAATAAGCCCGGCGCTATGTGGGTAAAATATGACAATAACATCTCTCAGGAGAATCAGCACTCCCTGTGGAAGGACCACAACGGCGCCATCTGGCAGTTGGAGACTCTGCAGGTAGACTATCTGAAGTTCAACCGGTATATGGATCACGACTCCCCCTTCCCCACCGAACCGCCTTTGGTCCATTATCAAAACGCAACAAACACAGACCCGATTTACTTTGAAAGCTGCAGTCCCTGCGGTTCATCTCCCTTCTTTGACCACGACAAGGGCTGTGTAGATTTTGCCTCCTACGCTAAAAAGCACAACATTGATACCATCGATGCGGTCTACGTGATGCTGGGTCGCAACGGCCGCATGAGCCAAATCGCCCAAACACTTTCCCAGAGGGATTACTGCAAGCATGTCGTCAGCGTGGCTAAGCAATTGATCACCAAGCTGAAAGAGGCATTCCCTGATGTGAAGGTGCGGATTTTGGGTCTGCCCGGCCACTCCCTCAACGGCGGTATGGGTACCAGCTATGGCTGTCGCGATTCTTATGCGCTGACAAGCTATGAGATGGACCTGGACGAAGAATATCAGGCATGGTGCAACGAGGACGGCTGGAAGGACTTTGTAGAATATGTAGACCTTGCCGGTCAGTTTGACGCAGAGTATAACCTGCCCTCCAAGCAAAAGGCCGTAAACACTCGCTGCCAGACCACTGAGGTGCTGGGTACCAACGGTGTCCACCCCGCCCACTCCGGCTATATGCAAATTGCCGACGCAGTCTACCGGAATGTAGTTGCCAGCTTTATGCACGAATAATTTTTCACATAGAAAGACTCCTGTCCAACGGACAGGAGTCTTTTATTATTATTCTGTTTCTTCCCGGATAGGAAGTTTCTTAACCAGCGCAATTTCTACCTGATAATTTTGGGTCTTGATTACGGTAATTTGCAGTCCCTCCAGTTCAACCACTTCGTCCACCTCGGGAGATGTACCTAGGTGGTGGAACACAAGACCATTCAAGGTGTCATACTCCTCGGATTCCAACTGCATACCCAGCACCTGGGACAGTTCCTCCAGCAGGACCGCGCCATCCGCCTGCCAAAGATCATCCTCCAGCTGGACAATAGATTCGAACGTTTCTTCTTCGGAAATATCGTCCTCCAGGTCACCCACCAGTTCCTCGATCAGGTCCTTGATGGTGACAATACCGCTCACACCGCCATATTCGTCCAATACCACGGCAATTTGCTGATGTTCCTTCTTCATATTTCGGAACAGCACGTCTGCCTTCAGAGATTCCGGCACAATATACGCTTCAGTTACTGCCTGTTCCAAAACCGCTTCCTTGGTTTTATCCTTCATACGAAAATATATCTTACTGTTCAGCACAGCCACAATATGGTCGGGGGTTTCCTTACAAATCGGATAGTAAGTAAAGCGGGTTTCCGTGATGGTCTGATCCCAAACATCCAAATCATCTTCCATGTACAGGAATGTCACATCGGTTCTGTGGGTGATAATCTCCTCAACAGAAATATTATCAAATTCGAACACGTTCTGAATGAATTCCCGTTCCTCGTTGTCGATAGTACCGCTTTCGTTACCCGCATCCACCATCATACGAATCTCTTCCTCGCTGACCTCTTCGGGCACAGCGTTGGGATCAATGCCCATCAGCCGCAGTACGCCATTGGTGGAAACGGTAAGCAGCCACACCAAAGGCGCGCAGAATTTAGAAATAAAGCTAATCAGGCCGGACATACCCAGCGCCAGCTTTTCTGCTTTACGCATTGCCACCTGCTTGGGGACAAGCTCACCAAATACCAAGGTAAAATAGGAAAGCACAATGGTGATCAGCACAACGGAAATAGAGTGCAGCGCCTCTGCTGACAGAGGAACGCCCAGTTTTTGCAGTCCGGTCACCAGCAAGCCGGCAAAATTATCTGCCGCAAATGCAGAGCCTAAAAAGCCGGACAGAGTGATGGCCACCTGAATGGTTGCCAGAAAACGGGCAGGCTGACTGGTCAGCCGGGCAAGGCGGATTGCCCGCTTATCCCCCTCTGCCGCCATTTTGGCAAGCTTGGTATCGTTCATGGAAATCACAGCGATTTCCGCGCAGGCAAAAATTGCATTCAGCGCAATGAGTACCAGCTGCAAGCATATTACAAATACAATTGAATTGTCCATTTTAAAGTATTTTCCTCCATATTTATATCAAAAACATTAAAAAACGCGCAAAAGGCAAAGCCTAAATCCTTACATCCGCAGATGGGGACTACGCTTCGCCTGAACTTCAATACGATATAAATTGGGAGTATAGGGATTACTGTCGCCGTCGTCCATAGCCTTCAAGAGGTCTCCTTTCTGAATTTTATCGAGAAAATTATAACATAAATATAAAAAAATGCAAGCATAATTTGTTACTGCTCCAATCATTTGGCAAGCAGAGGACGAATTTGATTTGCTTTTTTGCCGAGGGTTAAAATTAAGGTAGCCACCGGGGTGCGGTACTGACTCAGGGAGGACGGATTCGCTTTTCTGCGGAAAAGCCACGATAGTCTACTGCGACGGGTAATTGATTGCATTCTACAAGACTTAGGCTTGCATTCTGCAACCATTGGATTCTGCCCCGGGCTAAAAATTGCCCGCCAGCCCTCAATTTTTACACCAGCCTGCGGACTGGTCTCGCCCTTTCGAATCCTATGTCCTCCTCCACCACAAAAAGACCGAATGCAAAAGCATTCGGTCTTTTTGTGGTGGGGGAGGACGGATTCGAACCATCGAAGCGATACGCAGCAGATTTACAGTCTGTCCCCTTTGGCCACTCGGGAACTCCCCCATATACAATTTGTTCAAGCTTCTGGTTGGAGCCGGTAGACGGACTCGAACCCCCGACCTGCTGATTACAAATCAGCTGCTCTACCAACTGAGCTATACCGGCAGCTCAAACAGAACATTCATATTATAGCCACGTAGACCTTATTTGTCAAGCACTTTTTTGCCGTTTTTGCAAAAGAAATTGCGGCTTTTAAAATTCTTTGTAAACTATGGATTCTTTGTTGTTTTTATAGACAATTTGTGGTAAACTATGGATAATCTTTTCTTTTTGGAGGACCGCTCCGTGTCAAAACATTTTCAAAAACCTTTGTGGCAGTTTTTTACGGATTTCCTGATTTTATTTGCAGCATTCTTTTTGGTAGAGCTGCTGGCATTCTTGCTGCTGAAGCCGGATGCAGCATCCGGACTGGCCTTTGGCGCCCTGTGGGCAGCAATGCTTTCCGGCATTGTGTTGTGTTTTCCACGAAAGGTGAGCAGAATCCTTTTCGGTATTATTTATTACTTCATCCTCCTTTGGACCTTAGCGCAGGCAGGATACAACCAGGTTTTTGATAAGATGATGTGGTTTTCCACCATCGGCTATGCCGGTGAAGGCGCTACCTTTATTGGGGATGTAATGTACTATTTCCCCCTTCCTTGGTGGCTAAGTCTCATCACAATGATTGGTTTGGGTGTCGCGCTGATTTGGTTCTACCCCAAGCCCACCGGAAATATTTTACTGCGACTTCCCTATCTTGGCTGCAGCGTTGCTTGCATTATCGGACTTTGTTTTCTGCCGGAGGCGATTTTTCAAAAGGACAATGACATCTGGGGTACGCATTCTGAGTATGCCCAGTCCTCTTCCTACCGCGCTACCTACAACACCATGTACGACACCAGGAAGGTTTACGACATTACCGGCATTTATCAACTGACTATGCGGGATATTTGGGTCAATGAGCTGTATCCCCTCACCCCTGCCTACCGAAAAGTAATCAATCAGCAAAAAAACACTGTGGATCAGTATTTTGCTGAGCGGGGTCAGCACCAAGATAACAATATGACCGGTATTTTCAAAGGCAAGAATGTGGTTCTTGTTTTGATGGAGTCCATGGACGACTGGATGATTACTCAGGAGGATACTCCCACCATCTGCCGACTGATGGACGAAGGTATCCATTTCACCAATTTCTACACCCCCGGCTACGGCAGCGCTCGTACCTTAAACTCCGAATTCTGTATGAACACCGGCATTTATCTGCCTACTACCGGCAGCTATGTATTTGACTATGTTACCAACAGCTACAAGCAGTCTATTGCCTCTCAAATGACCAGAAACGGCTATTCTGCCAAGGTGTTCCACTACAACGATCCCAGTTTTTACAGCCGCGGTGTTTTTGAGCCGGCTATGGGCTACGAGAGCTATGTGTGCTACGAGGACTATACCAAGGAAAAAGATGATCTGTACAGTGATGTTTACCTGTTTGATAATCCGGAAATCAAGGACGATTTCTTCCGGGACGGCGCCACTTTTAACACCATTATCACCCGTTCTGCCCATTTAAGCTATAAGTACAACGAAGTCCTTAGCCATTTTGCCCTGAAGCAATACCCCAACTATCGTGGTCTTTATGACAGCGAGGAAGAGGACTGCGCCCGGGTGAAGGCCAAGCTGGTGGACGATATGTTCGCCCGTCTGTTGCAGGAGCTGGAAGCAAAGGGTCAGCTGGAGAATACGGTGATTATCGGTATGACCGACCACTACACCTACGGCTACAAGGATATGGACGAGCTGTACGACCATTCCGGTGTAGACAAAGAGCTGTTGCTGGAGAAGACGCCTTGCTTTGTATGGTCTGCAAACGGTCCGGATCTGGAAGTCAGCAAGACGTTGAACACCTCCGACTTCCTACCCACTATGCTGAATCTGCTGGGTGCGGATTCCCCCTATTCCTATTTAGGTCAGGATGCATTTGATCCCAACTACAAAGGCTATGTTTTGTTCCCAGACGGCAGCTGGATTTGCGACGGCGTTGCATGGCAGGATGAAGACATTCTGATGAATGAACAAAACCGGACAGTTTCCCAGGAGGAAATCGAAGAAATGGCAGTCTTATCTGCCAAATACCGGAATGTCAGCAATTTGCTGCTTACCTGCAACTACTACAAATAACAAAATCACCCGTTCATTGTAGGAACGGGTGATTTTTATGGAATCGTTATGGTTTCTCCTATTTGGGGAATCCAAAGATTTACGTTGTTTCTTTGGGCTGTGGTTGTATCTACCCCATCCCACAGGCGGTACAAATCGTTGCTTCTGTCCGGAAGGTGCAAAAGAACAATATTCTTTGTCAGGCTGCAGGACATTTCCCAAACTGCTTTGGTATTGCCATAGGCATAGGGAGCGACCAACAAGTCCGGCTTGGGTAACTCGGTGCGGTTTTTCCATTGAAGAGGGGCTGCATCCCCCATAAACCACACGGATTTACTACCTTGGAGAATATAACTGGTGTGAAGCAAACTCGGCTCTGTACGGCCCAGGTGCCGGCTTTCCACCGGTGTTACGGTCACCTCTCCCACTTTGATACCACCTGAATACAGTGACTCCGGCCCAATTATGGGCCGGAGATTCTGTTTGCGGTATGGGAGAAGCAACGCATCACTGCAGTGGTCTGCATGGTAGTGGGTAAACGCCAGAATATCCGGCGGATTCTCCAGTAACCTCTCAGCCATTTCAGCAGGTGTAGGGAGATATCCTTCCACCCTGTCTGCCAGACCATCCAACAGAATGGACACGCCGTCCATTTTCAGCAGGACACCGGCATTGGCAGTGCGCTGTATCTCCATATTCTCTTACACGCCTTCCTTAGCGCGGCGGATGTGCTCAGCCTCAGTGCAGCCGGTGGTGGACACGTGACCTGCCAGGGGAACCAGCTTGTCGTTGATAGCGTCCAGAATCCAGTTTGCCTGGGGGAAGAAGTACTCGTCGAACTCGAAGGGAGGTGTGATCCAGTTCTTAGCGCCGATCACAACGGGAGGTGCATCCAGATCGTCGAAGCACAGCTCGGTGATGTTGCGGGCAACATCGTTCATAAAGCTGCCACGGGCGCAGGCATCGGATACCAGAACCACACGGCCGGTCTTACGAACAGACTTCACAATCTCGGTGTAATCCAGAGGAGCCAGGGAGTGCAGGTTGATAACCTCAGCCTCCATGCCGTACTTCTCGGACAGGGTCTTAACAGCGTCCATAGCGCGGTACAGAACAGCGCCCATGGTCAGAATGGTAACATCCTTCCCCTCACGAATCTTGTTTACATCACCAATGGTGATCTCGTAACGTTCCTCAGGAACGCCACCTTCGTGGAACTGCTCGCCCACGTCGTAGATTCTCTGAGACTCGAAGAATACAACGGGATCGGTACCCTTCAGGGCGGTCTCCATCAGACCCTTAGCTTCCCAAGGAGTTGCGGGGAAGCAAACCTTCAGGCCGGGAATGTGCGCGCACAGTGCGGTCCAGTCCTGAGAGTGCTGAGCGCCGTACTTGGAGCCAACGGACACACGCAGAACCAGAGGCATCTTCAGGATGCCAGCAGACATAGACTGCCACTTAGCCATCTGGTTGAAGATTTCGTCACCGGCGCAGCCGATGAAGTCAGCGTACATCAGCTCAACCAGAGCGCGGCCACCGGACAGAGCATAACCAACAGCAGTACCCACGATAGCGCCCTCAGCCAGAGGAGAGTTGAACAGGCGGCAGTGAGGCAGAGCATCCATCATGCCACGGTAAACAGCGAATGCGCCACCCCAGTCACGGCAGTCTTCGCCGTAAGCGATCAAGGTGGGATCCTCATAGAAGCGGTCCCAGATAACCTCGGACAGAGCGTCCCGGAGGTTGTACAGCTTCATCTTGGAAACAGGCTTGCCGTCGGGGCCAATGGGGCTGCGGCTCTTGGACTTGATCTTCTTGTAGCCCTCAGCCTCTTCCTTGGGAACGGTGAACTCGGGGGTGCGGTCGGTGAACTTCTCAACCTTCTGGTTGGAGTACATCAGGCGCTCCACAACAGCAGGATCGGCCTTGAAGTCGCAGTAGGGGCTGATCTCAGGGTCAGCAGCTGCCTTGCAGATCAGAGTCATACGCTCCTTAGTTTCTTCCAGGATCGCGTCAACCTCAGCCTGAGTCAGCACGCCAGCCTTAACCAGCTCTGCAGGATAGGTGGTCAGAGGATCGACTTCCTTCCAAGCGTCCATCTCTTCCTTGGTACGGTATGCGTTCTGGTCGGAGACGGAGTGGCCAGAGAAACGGTAAGTGAGGGTTTCCAGCATAACAGGACCCTGACCGTTCCGCAGCAGCTCCAGTTTGCGCTCCATAGCATCGATCACTGCCAGGGGG
>JAZSAD010000092.1:0-2465 GCA_045601715.1 Faecousia sp. | reverse complement strand
ATAGCTCAGACCCTCTGCCTTCAGGGAAACTCCGGGGCTGGAGGAGGAGGTCATGACCCGGACGCCTGCGGCGGCTGCGCCATAGACCATATTAATAGATGCAATTTCACTTTCCGCCTGCAGGAACACACCGCCGATTTTGGGCATTTTCTTTGCCATATAGGCGGCAATTTCCGTCTGGGGGGTGATGGGGTAGCCGAAGTAATGGCGGCAGCCTGGCCGAATGGCGGCTTCTGCAATGGCTTCGTTGCCCTTCATAAGTACACGTTCTGCCATAATGCGACCTCCTTACTTTTCTACCTTAATGATGCAGTCGGGACACATGGTTGCGCAGAATGCGCAGCCGATGCACTTGTCCGGGTGCTCCATCACGGCAGGGGAATAGCCTTTCTTGTTGATTTTGTCTGCGGCGATGGCAAGACAGCCCTTGGGACAGGCGTCCACGCACAGACCGCAGCCCTTGCACCAGTCGGTGCGGAAGGTTACAGTTGCCATAAATTTTCTTCCTCCTTGGCGATTTGTTATCCCCACAGAGGTCGGTTGCCCGGCTTCTGGGAAGGTAAGTCAAAATATTTTTCCTGCAGCTGCAGGGGAATCACAGGTGAGAGTTTGTCCGTTAACTGCTCCGCTACAAGGCTTTCCGCAGTGTGGGCGAAGATGGGAAGTCCGCTTAATTCGCTCAGCTTTTCCATATAGTCTATGGCAGCCAGCACCGTATCGGCTGTGGTTTCCGGGCCAAGATTGGCATTGTTGACAATATCGGTAAAAGCAAGACCACAGGCGGTCTCGATTTCACCCATTACTTCCAATGCTTCCTCGGGGGTACGGGTCAGAGGACGGTAGCAGTTGGCCACAAATACCATACGGTAGTTGTTTTCTGCCTTGATGGCCGGTACATATCTGCCTAAGGCGTATGCGCCCCGGTCGTCGCCGCCGATGTCCATAATGCCGTAAATGCCTTTATCCTCTACCAGTCGGTAGGCCTCAGCAGGCAGGGCAGGTAAATCCACATTGGTATTGGCAAATTGGGGGGAGATCAGCTCCACACCCGCATCTTCCAGCACCTTTTTGCTGTCAGCAGTACGGAAATAGGGATTGACAATATCCAAATCGCCAATACAGACTTTCTTGCCTTCTTTCGCCAGGAGAACAGCGTAGTTCACGGCGATATTGGTTTTGCCGCTGCCGTAATGACCGGCAAACAGGGTTAATCGTTTATGTTCCATATGTTTTACAGCTTCTTACGAATGATTTTGCCACTTGTGGTCTTGGGGAGGGACTCCTTGAATTCCACGATACGGGGGTACTTGTAAGGCGCGGTTCTGGACTTGACGTAGTCCTGAATCTGCTTTTTCAGTTCGTCCGTACCCTGGAAGTCCTTGACAAGGACGATGCTTGCCTTGACAACCTGACCGCGGACCTCATCGGGAGCAGCGGAAACGCCGCATTCCAGAACATAGGGCAGTTCCATAATGACGTTCTCGATTTCGAAGGGTCCAATCCGGTAGCCGGAGGACTTGATCACGTCGTCAGCGCGACCTACATACCAGTAGAAGCCGTCCTCGTCCATCCAGGCCAGGTCGCCGGTGTGGTAGTAGCCATCCCGCCAGGTTTCTGCAGTGACCTCGTCATTGCCCTCGTAGGCATAGGCAAGGCCGCAGGGCAGACCCTCTGCAATATTGATACAGATTTCGCCGGTTTCACCGGGGTCAACAGGATTGCCCTCGGAATCCAGCAGCACCACATCGTACAGGGGCACAGGCTTACCCATAGAGCCAAGCTTGTGGCTGTCGCCGATGAGGTTACCGATAATCAGGGTGCTTTCGGACTGGCCAAAGCCTTCTAAGATATCCAGACCGGTGGCCTTTTGGAACTGGCGGTAGACCTCGGGGTTCAGCGCCTCGCCTGCGGTAGATGCGTGGCGGATGGTGCTTAGATCGAAACGGGACAGATCCTGCTTTGCCAGCATGCGGTACATGGTAGGCGGCGCGCAGAAGGTGGTGATATTGTGCTTTGCGAACATAGGCAGAATCTTTTCTGCGTCAAAGCGGTCAAAGTCATAGACAAACAGACCTGCCTCGCACAGCCACTGACCGTAAAGCTTGCCCCACATGGACTTTGCCCAGCCGGTATCGGAGATGGTCAGGTGCAGGCCGTCGGGCACAACCTGATGCCAGTATTTTGCGGTGATGAAGTGACCCAGGGGGTACTTGTAGTTGTGGGCTGCCAGCTTGGGATAGCCGGAGGTGCCGGAGGTGAAGAACATCAGCATAGGATCATTACCGCAGGCAGTATCCTCAGCGCGGTTAAAATGGCTGCTGAACATAGTGTATTCTTCATTAAAGTCGTGCCAGCCGTCCCGGCTGCCGTTCACCAGAATCTTATGCTCCAGACCATCGTACTGAGCGCAGGCCTCGTCTACGGCATTGGCAACCTCGCCGTCAGCGGTACAGAGGATTGCTTTG
>JAZSAD010000091.1:0-7513 GCA_045601715.1 Faecousia sp. | reverse complement strand
CAGTTAGAGCCGTTGGTGGGTGTAATCCCCGGCCTTACCCATATGGAGATCCGCCAGGCATACAACGGCATGGATTATGCTTTGTATTCTGAATTCCAGAGCCGTGAGGCCCTGGAAAACTATGCCGGTCACCCTGCTCACCTGGCAGCTAAGGAACATTTCTGGCATTTCCTTGACAGCCGGATGTGCGCGGACTATGAGGTGTAATTATGAAAGCGATTGTAACAGTAATCGGTGAGGACCGGGTTGGCATTATCGCAGCGGTATGCGCAGACCTGGCGGCATTCAATGTAAACGTGCTGGACATCAGCCAGACAGTTATGCAGGGCTACTTTACTATGATGATGGTGGTGGACGTGTCCGGCGCAACCTGCCCTGTGGCAGAGCTGGCTCAGAAACTGGATGAGAAGGGTAAGGAGATGGGCCTGTCTATCCGCCTGCAGCGAGAAGAGATTTTCAAGGCAATGCATCGGGTGTGAGGAAATCGCTATGTTAAGTTTTAAGGACATATTATCCACTCAGGATATGATCGACAAACGACACTTGGATATCCGTACCATCACTATGGGCATCTCCTTGCTGGATTGCGCCCACGAGGATGTGAACGTGTGCGCTCAGCGTATTTACGATAAGATCACCAAGCGCGCAGAAAATCTGGTAAAGGTTGGTGAGGAGATTGAATGGGAATTCGGTATTCCCATTGTTAATAAACGGATCTCCGTCACACCCATTGCAATTGTAGGTAACTCCTGCAATACCGACTCCTATGTGCCTTTGGCCATCGCAATGGATAAGGCTGCCAAGGAATGCGGTGTCAACTTCATCGGCGGTTTCTCCGCGTTGGTGCAGAAAGGCTGTACCAAAGGCGACTGGATTCTGATGGATTCTATTCCCGAAGCCATGAAGAACACCGAACGGGTCTGTTCCAGTGTGAATGTTGGCTCTACCAAGGCCGGTATCAATATGGATGCTGTTGCCAAAATGGGTGATATTATTAAGAAAACTGCGGAAATTACCGCGGATAACGATGGTTTAGGTTGCGCAAAGTTGGTTGTTTTTGCCAACGCAGTAGAGGATAACCCCTTTATGGCAGGCGCATTTCACGGCGTAGGCGAGCCGGAGTGTGAACTGAACGTGGGCGTTTCCGGCCCCGGCGTGGTGTACCACGCATTGCAGAGTGTGAAGGGTCAGCCTTTCGATGTGGTGGCAGAGACCATTAAAAAGACCGCCTTCCGGATCACCCGTATGGGTCAGATGGTTGGCGTAGAGGCTGGTAAGCGACTGGATGTGCCTTTCGGTATTGTGGACCTGAGCCTTGCCCCCACCCCTGCTGTGGGCGACTCCGTAGCCCGTATTCTGGAGGAAATGGGTCTGGAGGTCTGCGGTACCCACGGTACTACCGCAGCCTTGGCGCTGCTGAATGACGCAGTGAAGAAGGGCGGTGTGATGGCATCCAATCACGTGGGCGGCCTGTCCGGCGCATTTATCCCCGTGTCCGAGGATGAGGGTATGATCGCAGCTGCTGAGGCCGGCGTCCTGACCTTGGACAAGCTGGAGGCTATGACCTGCGTATGCTCTGTTGGCCTGGATATGATTGCCGTGCCCGGCGATACCAGCGCAGCTACCATCTCTGCGATTATTGCAGACGAGGCCGCCATCGGTATGGTCAATTCCAAGACCACCGCTGTCCGTATTATCCCTGCCCCCGGCAAGACCGTTGGCGACCGGGTAGAGATGGGCGGCCTGCTTGGCAGCGCTCCTGTAATGCCTGTACATCCCGAATCTCCCGCAGATTTTATCGCCCGTGGCGGCCGCATCCCCGCCCCCCTGCAAAGCTTAAAGAACTAAAATAGCCTTCCCCTTGAGGGTGTTGCAGAGCGCAGCGAATCTTTTGATATCAATGCTTGCCGGGGGCAAGCATACCTTCGCAAATAGGTGGCACGGTGCAAGCCGTGACGGATGAGGTGTAAAAAAGCGTGCAACTTTTGTTGCACGCTTTTTGTTATCTTACAGATTTTCCATAACGGCCTTGATTCTGGCGACTGTCTTGTCATAACCCAAAATCTGCATCACAGTGTACAGGTCAGGGGAGTTGGTCTTGCCGGTAACGGCCTGCCGGATAAAGGTGGACACATCAGCCACCGTGCCGGGGAAGGCATCGGGGTCAGCCTTGTAGGCCTTCATATCGGTGGTAAAGCCCATCTCCTCGGTGATGGCCTTCACCTTGTCAAACCAAACAGAGGAATCGTCCGCAATGTCAAACTTCTCCAGGAACTTGGAAAGAGCAGTCTTGACAGTGTCAGCAGAGAATTTCTCGTCAAACATCGGCTTTTCCAGATATGCGTCATAGAAGAAACCCATATAGGCCTTGGCTTCTTTCCAAACGGCAATGTCCTTTCTGGGTTTCTTGCCGCCACGGCCAATTGCCAAAACAGCCTTGGCAAGGTCAGGATCGCTCTGCAGTTTTTCAGCAAAGTCAGCATCAAACTCCCTTGCCCACTCTACCAGCAGAGTATAGACCTTTTCTGCATCCATAGTGGCAATCACATTTTTGGATACATCGGTGAGCTTTGCATAGTCAAACAGATTGCCGGCAGGATTCAGCTTCTTGGCGCTAAACTTAAATTCTGTTGCAGGGGCAGTGGGATTTGCCCGGCGCCAATCCTCGTAATTGGAGTTTAAGAGGGTCATAATATACTCATATACTGCTTCTACGGGGAAACCCTCTGCCTTGTAGAAAGTCAGCGCCAGCTCCGGGTCTTTCCGTTTGGAAAGCTTCCGCTTGGAAGTGCCGTCCATCTTCATCAGGGGTCCGATGTGGACATACTTGGGCAGTTTGAAACCCAATGCCTTAAACAATTGAATGTGGAAAGGCAGGGTTGCCATCCATTCGTCACCCCGGACAACGTGGGTAGTACCCATCAAATGGTCGTCCACTGCGTGGGCGAAGTGATAGGTGGGAATGCCGTCGGACTTTAAAAGCACGTGGTCAATGTCGTTTTCGGTAATGGTCAGCTTGCCCTTAACTACATCGTCAAACTTGAACTGATTCTCAATAGAGCCGGTGCTGCGGAAACGCAATACCCAAGGCTTGCCTGCATCCAGCTGGGCCTTGATGTCCTCAATGGAGCGGTCGCGCCAAATGGCATACTTGCCGTAGTAGCCAAAATTCTCCTTGTTGGCTTCCTGCTGTTCACGCATAGCAGTCAAATCTTCCTCGGTGCAGAAGCAGGGATAAGCCTGTCCCTCGGCAACCAATTTCTTGGCAAATACGTGATACAGCGCAGCTCTCTGCCGCTGACGGTAAGGACCGTAAGCACCAAAATCACCGTCGTGCGTTGCGCCCTCGTCAAAGGTGATACCATAATGCTTCAAAGTGTCAATAAGCACCTCTACCGCGCCGGGCACTTCACGCTTGGCATCGGTGTCCTCTACACGCAAAAACAGCACACCGCCGCTCTGATGAGCCATTCTCTCAGAGATCAGACCCTGTACCAAATTACCCAAATGGACAAAGCCGGTAGGCGACGGCGCCATACGGGTGATGACCGCGCCCTCAGGGGCAACACGGGCAGGGAACTTTGCCTCTGTTTCCTCGGGGGACTCGGTCACATTGGGAAACAGTAAATTAGCTAAAGCTTGATGATCCATAATCAATTCTCCATTTGGTCTAAAACGTATTGTACAAATACCTTAGGCGCAGCTTCCAAGGAATTTTCGCTGACCACAAGCTTGCCGTTGTGGGCAGGCACATAGGGCATACCCTCGTCCAAAATGCCTGTATTGAACATGGCGCCGGGCTTGTGCAGGATGTAGTATGCAAAGTCCTCGCCGCCCAAAGCCTCGTTCTTGGGAAATACATTTTCCGCGCCAAGCGCCTTCACAGCAGCAGCCTCCAGCTTATCAGCAATATCCAGATCGTTAATCAGAGGAGGTACATACTTGTAAGTTTCCAGCTTTGCGCCGCCGCCCATATCTGCGGCAACAGACTCAGCAATTTGGGTAATGCGCTTGAAAATATGCTCGTCCATCTGAATGCTCTGGGTGCGGACGGTCACATTCATTTCCACATGGTCGCAGACGATGTTGTTTGTAGTGCCGCCGTGAATTGCGCCCACACCGATGACTACCCGTTCAATGGGATTGATCTCTCTGGCTCGCATAAACTGAATATCGGTATAAACCCGCACGGCCATAGCAATGGCATCCACACCGGCATGAGGCTTTGCTGCGTGGGAGGATTTGCCGTACAGATGCAGCTTAAAGCCACGGCTGCAGGCGCTGTTGCAGGTGCGGTTGATGAGGAAATGATTGCTCATCTTTTCTGCATTGATGTGGCAGGCGATGATCTCATCCACGCCATCCATAAAGCCGGTGTCGCAGATAGATTTTGCGCCGCCTAAGATCTCCTCGGCAGACTGGAAGATAAACTTCACGCAGCACTTAATATCCTTTTCCATAGCCTTCAGGGCCTTGACAGTACCCAGCAGCATAGCTGCGTGGGCATCGTGACCGCAGGCGTGCATTTTGCCGGGATGGGTAGATGCATAGCAAAGGCCGGTCTCCTCCTGGATCGGCAGCGCATCATAGTCAGCGCGGATGGCGATGGTTTTGCTGCCCACACCCTCATTTAAGGTAGCAATGATACAGGATTGACCGATCTCGGTGGTGTAAGGAACACCGATGGCGTCCAGTTCTCGGGTAATAATTGCGGCAGATTTAGGCAGGTCAAAGCCAATTTCCGGAACCTGGTGCAGCTCCCGGTAAACCTTTACAATATATTCTTTATCAATTTGCATAAGGAATGTACCTCCGTAAACATATTTTCATCATTATAACATGAATGCTGGAATAAAGTCAATTTCTCGTTGCCTTTTTGGAGACAATATGGTAAAATATACAGAACTTATGAAAATGAGGCGAATATAATGGAAGAAGTAGCAAAGAAAAGAATGTTATCCGGCATCCAGCCCAGTGGCGACCTGCACTTGGGCAACTATTTGGGCGCTATTAAGAACTGGAGCAGCCGCGCGGAGCAGTACGAGTGCTTCTATTTTATGGCGGATATGCATACCATCACTGTTCGGCAGACCCCTGCCGACCTGCGCCGCCGTACCCTGGAGCAGCTGGCTCAGTATATTGCCTGCGGCTTAGACCCGGAGAAGAATACCCTCTTTGTCCAAAGCCATGTCCACCAGCATGCAGAATTGGGTTGGGTGCTGAACTGCTATACCATGTTCGGCGAACTGTCCCGTATGACCCAGTTTAAGGATAAATCTGCCAAGAATGCGGAGAATATCAACGGCGGTTTGTTTACTTATCCTGCCCTGATGGCAGCGGATATCTTGTTGTATCAGCCGGATCTGGTGCCTGTGGGTCACGACCAGAAGCAGCACTGCGAGCTGACCCGTGATGTTGCCCAGCGGTTTAACAGCATCTACGGCGACGTATTCAAAGTTCCGGAGCCTTATATCCCCGAAACCGGCGCCCGGGTTATGAGCCTGAATGCGCCCGACAGCAAAATGAGTAAGTCTATGCCCGAGGGCTGCGTGTTCCTGATGGAGCGTCCCGAGGATATCCAGCGGAAGTTTAAGCGCGCCATTACCGACTCCGATACCGAGAACTGTGTCCGTTTCGACCCGGAGAATAAGCCCGGTGTTGCCAACCTGATGAGCATTTATTCTGCCGTCACGGGAAAGACCTTTGCTGAGATCGAAACCGAGTTTGCAGGACAGGGCTACGGCGCATTCAAGCCTAAGGTAGGCGAAGCCGTCATTGAGACCCTCCGTCCTATCCGGGAAGAGGCAAGCCGCCTGCTGAAGGATAAGGCATACTTAGAGAGTGTGTACCGTAACGGCGCAGAGAGAGCCTCTTATGAAGCCGAAAAGACCCTCCGCAAGGTCTATAAGAAGATTGGCTTCCTGGCAAGATAACACGGTCATTGCGAGCCTGCGCAGCAGGCGTGGCAATCTCCTTTTTAGGAAGGTGAGAAGCAAAACGTGAAAATTTGGCAACATTTCAAGACCATCACCAAGCACCGTCTGTTGGTTATGGGCGGCTGTTTCAGGGTTGGTCTGTACTGGCAGGGTCTGACCCACGACCTGTCCAAATATTCTGCCGTGGAATTTTGGAACGGCGCGAAATACTACCAGGGTACCCGTAGTCCCAATACTGCAGAGCGTGAGATCAAGGGTTACAGCGAGGCCTGGATGCACCATAAAGGTCGCAACCGCCACCACTATGAGTACTGGACAGACATCAGCCGGGAAACCCGGAATTATGAATCCCTCCATATGCCCCGGAAATACCTGATTGAAATGGTGATGGACAGACGGGCTGCCTGTATGACCTATCAGGGTAAGGACTATACCGACGGGGCGGCGCTGGAGTATTTCCGGAAAAGTTTGGAGCGTACCCGTATGCACCCCAACACCCAGAAGGAATTGGACTTCTTGCTGGAAATGCTCCGGGATAAGGGCGAAACGGAGACCTTTTCCTATATCAAGACCCAGGTTTTGAAAGGAAAACCTTTCCCTTGGGAGCAGGCATAAATCTAACGAGGATATTGTAGGGCGGGGGCTTGCTCCCGCCGTTTTTGTATAGGAATAGGAGGCGGCACCAAGGCACCGCCCTGCATGAGATTTCAAAATGTGTTGTTAGTAGTTGTAAATGGCGGAGATTTATGAAGAGGGGCGTTTTTGAATGAGTTTGAATACCTTTTCAGGAAAAGCAAAGTTTTATCATTCCAGACCAACCTACCCAGCAGAATGTATTGACTATTTGATACAAGCGTATGGCTTGGATGAAAATAGCGTAATTGCAGACATTGGAGCCGGCACGGGCATTTTATCGATTCCGTTTTTGGAAAGAGGAATGACGGTGTTTTCTGTTGAGCCAAACGATGATATGTTTGAAGAACTTTCAAAAGGGCTTTCACAGTATCAAAAGTCTACCTGTTTTCATAATACTGCAGAAAATACCGGTCTTACCGATCATTCTTGTGATTTGATTGTTGTAGGAACGGCACTTCATTGGTTTGATATTGATAAATTTAGATTAGAATGTAAACGCATTTTGAAAAAAGAACAAGTTGCGGTTTTGTCAATATATAGTTGGTTTGATTCAACGAAAAAACTTTTAAATAGCCCTGATTATGTTGACAAACACGCAAAAACAGCAAAGGAATTCTTCGCCCCATTAAAGATGAAAGAAATGCAGTTTGAATATAAACTTGATTATGATTGCGACCGTTTTGTCAATTATATGCTCTCCCACGGAGATGCTCCGTTACCTGACGAGAATGGGTTTGAAAAATATGTAGCAAAAGCAAAGCACAGCTATGAAAAGTTTTATGACAATAAACGGGCGGAGCTTCCCTTCCTTGCAAAATGCTTTACAGCTATAGAAAATGTGGATTGATAAAGGGAATCTATCCTGTTTTGCAATATATTTGAATAATATGATTAAACTTGGAAAAACTACTTGCGGACAGTACAGAAAAATATGCCGAGAA
>JAZSAD010000090.1:0-19572 GCA_045601715.1 Faecousia sp. | reverse complement strand
GTGGAAGGCGTCATTCGCATTCTGATTTTTGCCGGCTATATGCTGCTGATGTCCCAAATGGGTGAAATGAAGCGTGTATTTGCCTACCACGGCGCGGAGCATAAAACCATCCGTTGCTATGAGGCAGGTTTACCTCTGACGGTGGAAAATGTCCGTCAGCAGACAAGACTGCACCCTCGCTGTGGCACAAGCTTTCTGCTGGTGGTCATGATTATCTCCATTCTGCTGTTTTCCGTGGCATCTTCTTTGCTGCTGACGCTTATTCCTGCCTTGGCAGAAATGCATGGCAGCTTCCTGTACCGGCTGATTATGATTGGTTTTAAGCTGCTGCTGCTTCCGTTGGTAGTATCCTTCAGCTACGAAATCAACCGCTGGGTCGGTCGTCACGATAATGTATTTACACGCATCCTATCCGCGCCCGGTATGTGGTTTCAGAATTTTACCACCAACGAGCCGGATGACAGCATGATTGAGGTTGGTATTACAGCCCTGGAGGCGGTGCTTCCTGCTAATGAGGGGGAAGACCTTTGGTAAAGACCCTTTCAGAACTGTATTTGCAGACCCGCCGGGCGCTGATGACCAGGGAAGATGCAGACACGGCAAGCTTTATTGCCCGTCAGCTTTTAAGCTACGTTACGGGTATGAGTCGGGAACAGGTGCTTGCACAACAGGGTCATTATGCATCGGAAAAAGCTTGCGGCGAAATGCCCCTGCTGGTAAATAGGATTTTGTCCGGAGAGCCCCTTGCCTATGTGCTGGGGGAGTGGGAGTTTTACGGAATGAAACTCACAGTGACTCCCAATGTGCTGATTCCCCGGGACGACACCTGCGCTGTGACGGAGCTGGCAATTCGCAAGGCATTGTTTTTGGATTCCAATCCCCGGATTTTGGACCTGTGCACCGGTTCCGGCTGTATCGGTCTTGCGATTGCCAATCGGGTAAAGGATGCAAAGGTGACCCTTGCTGACATCTCCCGGGAAGCAATGCAGGTGGCAAAAACGAACATAACTGCGCAAAAGCTCTCCGCAAGAGTATCTTGTGTTCAGGCAAATGCGTTGGAAACACCCCCCACATTTTTGGGGAAATTTGATATGATTGTATCCAATCCGCCCTACATCACCACCGACGAAATGAAACAGTTGCCGGACAGTGTGGCAAAATATGAACCCCATTTGGCGCTCCACGGCGGTACTGACGGACTGGATTTCTACCGCTCTATCGCAGAAAACTATAAAATGGCCCTGAAACCGGGCGGCTACCTGTGCTTTGAGTTTGGTATGGGACAAGGGGACGCTGTGTGCGATCTCCTAAAAGAAAATGGGTTTAACATACTGGAACGAACCAGAGATTATAACGACAGAGAACGGGCTGTGCTGGCGCAGCTCATCAGGAAGGAATGGTAATTATGGCGACAAAGAAAACAGCTTATGAAGCCCCCACCCCTGCAACTGACAAGAAGAAGGCGTTGCAGACTGCAATCTCTCAGATTGAAAAGAATTTTGGCAAGGGTACGGTTATGCGTTTGGGTGACAAGCCCGAAATGAATGTAGATGCCATTCCCACCGGTTCTTTGGCTTTGGACGCAGCGCTGGGAATCGGCGGTGTGCCTAAGGGTCGTATTATTGAGATCTACGGACCGGAATCCTCCGGTAAAACCACCCTGGCGCTGCATATCTTGGCAGAAACCCAGAAGATGGGCGGCGAGGTAGCCTTTGTGGATGCTGAGCATGCGCTGGACCCTGTTTATGCTGCGGCATTGGGTGTGAATACCGATGATATGCTGGTCTCCCAGCCGGATACCGGTGAGCAGGCATTGGAAATCACCGATGCGCTGGTTCGCAGCGGCGCTGTGGATGCCGTGGTTGTGGACTCCGTTGCAGCCCTGGTTCCCAAGCAGGAAATCGAGGGCGAAATGGGTGATACCTTTGTTGGCTTGCAGGCCAGACTCATGAGCCAGGCTCTGCGGAAGCTGGCAGGCACTATCGCAAAAACCAACTGTGTGGTTATCTTTATCAACCAGCTGCGAATGAAGATTGGCGTTATGTACGGTAACCCGGAAACCACCACCGGCGGCAACGCGCTGAAGTTTTACTCTTCCGTCCGTCTGGACGTGCGCCGTGTAGAATCCATTAAAGAGGGTGGCAATGTCATCGGCAACAAAACCCGTGTTAAGGTTGTCAAGAATAAGGTTGCGCCTCCCTTCCGCGAGGCATACTTCGACATTATGTATGGCGAAGGCATTAGCAAGTGGGGCGAACTGGTAGACCTGGCTGTGCAGATGGAGATCATCCAGAAGAGCGGCAGCTGGTTCAGTATGGGTGAGGAGCGCATCGGTCAGGGTAAGGACAGCGTAAAGGCATTCCTGCAGAGCAATCCTGAGATTGCCGAACAGGTGGAAGCCCAGGTCCGGGAAAAGCTGATTGCCGGCGCAGCCGCCAAGGCAGCAGCAAAGCCTGCAGAGCGTCCCATAGCCATCAGCGCTGACGATTTCGATGACGAGGATTGAGAAAATTGCCGCCCAGCCGGATAGGGCAGGGCGGTATACCGTGAAGCTGGAAGACGGTACGGTGTTTCGTCTGTATCGTCAGACAGTGGAAGATTTTGGCCTGTACTCCGGCAAGGAATTGGCGGATGAGGAACGGAAAAGCCTGGAAAAGGCGGCGGGCCAGATGTCTGCCAAAATGCGTGCAGTGCGGATTGTGTCCGCTTCCGGTGTGTCCAAAGCAGATTTGGAGCGCCGCCTGGTACAAAAGGGCGAGCGGAAGCAGGATGCCCAGCAGGCAGTAGCTTGGCTGGAGGATTTAGACCTTTTGGACGACAGTAAAATTGCCCAACAGGTGGTGCAGAAATGTATCGCCAAAGGCTATGGTTTGTCCCGGGCAAAGCAAGCTTTGTATGAAAAGCGTGTTCCCAAGGCGTTTTGGGAGGATGCACTGGGAGACTACCCCGACCAAACCGAAAAGATTATGGAATTTTTACAGTCCCGGTTGGGAAATGACCGGGATGAGAAACAGCTGCGACGAGCGATGGATGCCCTCCTTCGCCGGGGTCACAGCTATCAGGAAATCCGCAGAGCTATGAATCAGCTTAGTGAAAATGGGGATTTTCAGGAGGATATCTATGGCTAATGTAGGATTTATTTCCTTAGGCTGCGCTAAGAATCAGGTGGACTGCGAACGGATGATGTTCCGGGTGCAGGAGGCTGGATTCACCGTCCAGCCGGACGTTGTGGGCGCAGATGTGGTGGTAATTAACACCTGTGGTTTCATCGATTCTGCAAAGGCAGAGGCGATTGACTTTATTCTGCAAATGGCGCAGCTGAAAGAACAAGGACTAGTAGGTAAGATTCTTGTTACCGGCTGCCTGTCCCAGCGCTATCAGCAGGAAATTATGAAAGAAATGCCTGAGGTTGACGGCGTTTTGGGTACCGGCAATTACGCAGAGGTTGTCCCTGCTATTGAAAAGCTTTTGCAGGGCGATTCTGTAGAGGAATTTGCCTCTATCGACACCCCGGAGCAGGAGTGTGGTCGGATTCTCACAACCCCGGAGCACTATGCGTACATTAAAATTGCAGAAGGCTGCGACAATCGCTGTGCCTACTGCATTATCCCATACCTGCGGGGTAAATTCCGTAGCCGGCAGCTGGACGATGTTCTGTATGAGGCCCGTGTTTTGGCAGCCAACGGTGTGAAGGAATTGCTGGTCGTAGCCCAGGATACCAGCCGATATGGTACAGATTTCCCGGAACATAAGCGGCTGCTGCCGGAACTGCTGAGAGAGCTTTGTAAAATCGACGGCTTCCGTTGGATTCGCGTTCACTATACCTACCCGGACGAAATTGACGATGAGCTGATTGACGTGATGGCTACCGAGCCTAAGATCGTGAAATATTTGGACATTCCCATTCAGCATTGCAACACAAAAATTTTGAACCTAATGAACCGTCGCAGCAGCAAGGAACAGTTGGAAGAATTGTTTGCCAAGCTGCGCAGCCGGATTCCCGGTTTGGTGATTCGTACCAGCGTCATTACCGGTCTGCCCGGTGAGGGCGAGGAAGAGTTCAACGAACTGTGTGAATTTTTGATGCGGCATCGTCTGGAGCGGGTGGGTGCATTCCCGTTCTCTCCTGAGGAGGGAACGCCGGCAGCGGAAATGGAATTTGTGGATTCTGAAGTCGCCCAAACCCGCGCCCAGCAGATTGAAGATATCCAGTCCCGGATTATGGACGACTATAATGCCTCGATGCAAGGCAAAGTTGTGGATGTGCTTGTAGACGGCTATGATGAGGCTGTGCAGCAATATTACGGACGCACCTATGCGGACTCTCCGGAAATTGACAGTCGTGTATGGCTGGCAACAGAAGAGCCCTTGGGTGAGGGCAGTTTTATCAAAGTATACATTGACGGCGTAGCGGACGGCGAACTGTCTGGCTATGTGGTGGAGGAATAATTATGACATTAGCAAGTAAAATCACACTGATTCGTGTGGCATTTATCCCTGTTTATATGGTGCTGATGTACCTGAGCGGCGGTGAACCCGGCCTTTGGATATGGCTGGCATTGGCTGTATTTATTATCGCAAGTCTTACCGACTATGTGGACGGACAGATTGCCCGTCGCTGCAATCAGGTTAGCGACTTTGGCAAATTCCTTGATCCCCTGGCAGACAAGCTGCTTACCATCGCAGCTATGACTGTGTTCTGCGAATGGGGTATGATGCCCGCCTGGGCGCTGATGATTGTCCTGACCCGGGAATTTGCGGTTACCGGTCTGCGGTTGGTTGCTGTTGGTAAGGGCAAGGTAATTGCGGCCGGTTGGAGCGGTAAGGTGAAGACCGCCAGCACCATGATTGGCCTGTGTGTATTGATGGCATTTCCCACAGTGGGCTGGTTGGCAGCCACCGTTAATACAGTAATTGTTGTTACCACCGTGTATTCCGGAATTGAATACTTTGTGCAGAATTGGAACTGCCTTTGGGACAATTAAAATCTGTGCCGGTGCTATGAAAGGGTATTGCTATGAATATCAAGGAAGTAGGCGAAATCCGCCGCCGTGTGCGTCGGGATCGCAGTAATATGACCGCCATCTATGGCTGCTATGTAAACGGAGCAAAGGAAATTGTTTCTGAATTTAAGCAAAGCACCGGTATTATGCCGGAAAATGAGGCAGAAAAATATTTTGGACTGCTCAAACGCACTTTGTCCGGCAGCATTGGCAAAAACCTGATTGACATTTCCTTTAAGACCTCTCAGGTGGCAGACAGTCCAGAGCATAGCTTTTTGATGGACCTGCGGAAGAGCGAACTGAAGGACGAATATTTAAGGGCAGAATTGTATACCAAAATCATTCAGTCCGTCAGCTTTGACGAGGGCTTTTTGATTCTTGTAGGCTGCGACAGCTACGATGTGCCCTTCAAGAGTTCTGACGACGAAACACAGCTTGATGCCTCCAATGAAACCTATACTTATCTTTTGTGCGCAGTGTGCCCCGTGAAGCAGACCAAGCCGAATCTGCGGTATGTGGCAGAGAATAAGGAGTTCCACGACGGCGGTATTGCCCAAGTGCCCACAGCGCCGGAGGTAGGTTTCCTGTTCCCGGCCTTCGACAACCGGGCAACCAATATTTATAACGCACTGTTCTATAATCACAGTCCTAAGCAGAATTATGAAGAACTGGCAAATGCCTTGTTTAATGTCCAGGTGCCCCAACCTGCGGCAGAGCAGAAGAAATCTTTTGAAGCGTTGTTGGGCACATCCTTAAAGGAAGAATGTAGTCTTGAGGTGGTACAGGCTGTCCACGAACAACTTTGTCAGAGCATCGAACTGCATAAGGAAAGTAAAGTGGCTGAGCCTCTTCTGGTTTCCAAGGAGCAGGTGAAACAGTCATTATCTGAGTGTGGTGTGTCAGAGAAGAACATTGCCAAATTCTCGGTAGAGTACGACGAGGTCTTCGGCTTTGAAGCCCAGCTGCACCCCAAGAATATCATCAATAACAGACGTTTTGAAATTAAAACACCGGATGTGTCTATTCAGGTTGCGCCGGAACGGGCAGACTTAATTGAAACCCGGATTATTGATGGCGTGAAGTACATTCTCATTTGCGCTGACGAAAATGTGGAAGTGAACGGTGTTCCCATTACCATTGAGGATAAAGAAGCGCTAACCGTATAAAAAACAGCCCGACAGGAAAGTCTGTCGGGCTGTTATATTTGGTTTTTATTCACCTTTCATCAGTTTCACGAGAATGTCTGCGCAGGTCTCGATGCCCAGAATGCCACTGTTCAGGCTGATATCATAATTATGCGCCTTGCCCCAGGTTCTTCCGGTGTAGTGCTGATAGTTCACCTTGCGGCGCTTGTCCTTTTCGTTCAGACGGGTCATGGGACTCTTCTCAGACTCGCCGTATAGACGTACGATTCTGTCAGCGCGGAACTCCTTGTCGGCGTAGATAAAGGCGTGGAGGACGTCAGGACGATCCTTCAAAATGTAATCCGCATTTCTGCCCACGATGACGCAGGGACCCTGTTCAGCCAGCTGAAGAATCACACCGCACTGAATGTTCCACAGAAAGTCTGCGGTGGAAAGGCCGTTCATCACACCGGGGGTGCCATGGGAGGCAAAGGCGTAGGAGAAAATACTGCTTCCGGGGGAGTGCTCTCCGTGCTCCTCAACAAATTTGGGGGCAAAGCCGGATTCCAAAGCAACCTGATCTACCAACTCTTTGTCGTAGAAAGGGATACCCAATGCTTCGGCCACCTGATGACCGATGGTACGGCCACCGCTGCCGAATTCACGGCTGATGGTAATGATTTTCTTTTCCATAATTTGCTCTCCTTGTTTATTGTTAATTCTATTATAAAATACAGAAGAATAAATGTCAATCATCCGTTAACAGGAAAGGGTGTGCCCTTTGGCACACCCTTTGAAATTATTTAATTTTGACACCGCAGACAAGTCCGCCTCGTGTACCCACCACAAGGGTGTTTTCGTACACAGCAGGGGATGCTTCAATGTTGGTGCCCAAGCTTACGGTAGACAGGGTGTTACCCTGATGATCCACCATGAACAGATTACCCATAGAGTCACCGTAAATGATATAGGCGTTTCCGCCCTTGTCATATACGGCAACAGGAGAACTCCAGGTGTAGTTGTTCATAGGCTTTTCCCAGGCAATTTCACCGGTCTTGGTATCAATGGCCACAATCTTGCCGTTCCATTCGTTGGGTGTCCGGGCAATTGTGTAAATAACCAAGCCTTCCAGCTGGGTGCTGGGTTTGCCAAGGAGGGGAGAGGATTGTACACCGCCGGAAACACCGCTGACAGTATAGCAGTCGAATTTCTTCTCCCAAACAATCTCGCCGGTCTTAGCATTTAACTTATAAATGCAGATATATCCCTTGCCGCCTTGGGCGGTCCAGTGAAGAGACGGCGCGGTGTAAATGTAGCCGCCATCCAGTCCGTCCCATTCAAATACAGGGGTGGAGTTGGAGTCGTCCCGGGTGTCCTGGGCCCAAACCAGGCTCATGGTATCCAGGTCAATACAGAAAAACATACCGCCGTTTTCGGAGATGTACAGATACCGGTCTACAATTACTGCACTGGGCTCGTAGCCAATCCAGTAGGTGCTTGCGTTGGAACGCTGGGTGGTATACCGGGTTTTTACGGTTTCTTCAGGATCAATGGTCAAAGTGCCCGCTGCCGGGTCATAGTTTGTGTTCAGCTTAATGGTATAAAGTATGCCGCTCTCACCGGGCCAAATCAGTGTGTCGGTTTCTTTATCAATCAAAGGCGCAGAGTCAAAGGCAGCCCAGTCGCGGGTGCTGTATGCGTCGCTGCCGGTACGTTCAAACAGAATTTTGCCGTCGATCAGGCTGATAATGTACATCTTCGGCACTTTGCTGCCAATGTAGTCACCGGAGCCGACGTACATAATGGGATAACCTCTGGGATCCAGCGTACCTGCGCCCTTGAAATTCATACCCACGTTGACAGGCTTACGGGTGAAGGAGCCATCGTCCAGGTCATAGAAGTAAATGTTACCGTCCAGTGTGGCATAAATCACTTCCACAAGTCCTTCTTTTGCCTTCTTTTCCGGATACATATTCATAATAGCTTTGGTCTCTTCGGGCCACTGCACCATCAGCGGTTGACCGGTCCAGCCCACACCGGGCCAACCGTTCAGAGAACCAACATTGTCCTTAGTCCAACCCTTTTCCAGAATCTTTTGCTCCACAACGGCTGTGCCGTAGGTGGCGCTGTTGCGGAAATTGTTGCCCCGGAAGGTGGAGATGCCAGGCAGGGCGAAATAGTCCTCAGGTTTACCAAAGGAAATGGTCTGTTCAGCCTTGTAGCTTTCTACAAGAGCGCCCTTTTGGATAATTTCCCACTTGATTCCCCAGTTTTCCGGATTACTGGAATCGGTCAGGTTAGGGGTAAATGTGGGGTCGGGAACAGTCTCTGTAGGCTGGGTGGTATTTTGTGTACCGTCGCTGGGTGTTGTGCCGTCCTTGTTTTCAGTAGCGGCAGGGGTAGATGCAGAGGGAACACCGCTTGCGTCCATCAACTTCTTGCCTACAGAACGGTACCGGATAAAACATACCATAGTGCATATAAACACCAAACAGGTAGCCAGATACATCATCTTAAGAATAGTGCGCTGGGTTTTACGACGACTTCTGCTGGATTTCACCTGAGCGGCAGTCAGAGTAAAAGCGACGGATGCCAAAATCAGAACACCCAGAATAATTGCCAACAAAATCAGCGCAGGCTTCATCTGCGTATGCAGTTGAGAGAGGGCTGCATTTGCGGCCAAAACAGGGATAAACATACAATTCCCCTCCATTAATTTCAAAATCTCAAAGTATTATACCACTAAAAAACCAAAGGCGCAATACAAAACAACAAAATAGTTGTCCATTCCGTAGATTGCAAAGCTCAGTAGAGCGTGGTATAATGTTACCATCATAAAACAGGAGAAGCTTATGGATACAATTATTTCGGCCCTTGCCCAGGAACTGAACAAAAAAAGAGAATATGTGGAGAATGTGGTAACCCTTTTAGACGAGGGTAATACCATTCCCTTTATTGCCCGTTACCGGAAGGAAATGCACGGCAGTATGGACGATACCACCCTGCGTAATCTGGAAACCCGTTTGCAGTATTTGCGGAATCTCCAGGAGCGGAAGCAGGAGGTGATCAAGTCCATAGATTCTCAGGAAAAATTGACTGAGGAGCTGGAACAAGCGATCTTGTCCGCCAAAACCTTGGCAGAAGTGGAAGATTTGTACCGCCCCTATAAACAGAAACGCCGTACCCGCGCAACGGTTGCAAAGGAAAAAGGTCTGGAGCCTTTGGCACTACAGATTTTTGAGCAAACAGGGGAGGACCCTGCTGAATTGGCAAAGGACTATATTGACCCGGAAAAGGGCGTGGAAATCCTGGAAGATGCCTTGCAGGGCGCATCGGATATTATCGCGGAAATGATTTCTGATGACGCAGATATCCGTAAAGCGCTCCGTCAGAAAATGGAGCGATATGCCGTTGTGTCCGTGCAGGCAACTGACCCGGAAAACGACAGCGTTTATCGGCTATACTACGACTTTTCTGCCCAGGCGCCCCGTCTGCTGAATCACCAGATTCTGGCAATCAACCGTGGTGAACGGGAAGGGTTTTTAAAAGTATCTGCATCCCTTCCCGGCGCAGAGGGACAGGCGCTGGTGTGCCGTATGGCATTGAAGCCCACCGCTTGGGTGTCCGCTTTTGTGAAGGCAGCGGCAGAAGATGCCTATGACCGGCTGATTGCCCCCAGCGTGGAACGGGAGCTGCGAAACACCCTGACAGACCGGGCAGCAGAATCTGCTATCGCTAACTTTGTCCTGAATCTGAAACCCCTTTTGATGCAGCCCCCTGTCAAGGGCTTTGTCACGATGGGTCTTGATCCCGGATACCGGAATGGCTGCAAGGTAGCAGTGGTAGACAGTACCGGTCGCGTGCTGGATACCGCTGTGGTATATCCTACCTTTTCCGAGCGAAAAAAGGACGAGGCAATTGCAATCCTGAGCCGTATGATCGGTAAGCACGGTGTCAAGCACATTGCCATCGGTAATGGTACAGCCTCCCGGGAAACCGAGGCGATGACTGTGGAAATGCTTCGGAATCTGCCCGGTGTTTCTTATATGATTGTCAACGAGGCCGGCGCATCTGTTTACTCCGCTTCCAAATTGGCAGCTGAGGAATTCCCCGACTATGATGTGAACCTGCGTTCCGCGGTGTCCATTGCCCGTCGGCTGCAAGACCCCTTGGCAGAATTGGTAAAAATCGATCCCAAAGCCATCGGTGTGGGACAGTATCAGCACGATTGCCCACAGAAACAACTGGATGAAGCGCTTGGCGGTGTGGTGGAGGACTGCGTGAATGCCGTGGGCGTTGACCTGAATACCGCCTCTGTCAGCCTGCTGCAGCAGGTCTCGGGACTGAACAGCACCACCGCAAAGAATGTGGTTGCCTACCGGGAAGAAAACGGCGCATTTACCGCCAGAAATCAACTGAAAAAAGTCCCTAAGCTGGGTCCCAAGGCATATCAGCAGTGCGCGGGCTTCCTCCGCGTACCGGAAAGTAAAGAGATTCTGGACAATACCGGCGTTCACCCGGAAGCCTACGATGCGGCGGAAGCCCTGTTGACTCTTTGCGGCTATACCAAAGCCGACGTGGCAAAGGGTAGTATTGCGGAATTGCAGACCCGCCTGGAAGCAATTGGTATGGATCAAGCGGCTCAAAAGTGCGGCGTAGGTGTGCCTACCCTGCAGGATGTGGCCAAGGAATTGCAAAAACCCGGCCGTGACCCGCGTGACGACCTGCCTGCGCCCATTCTCCGGACGGACGTGCTGGAAATGAAGGATTTGAAGGTGGGTATGGTCCTGTCCGGTACGGTGCGGAATGTCATTGATTTTGGCGTATTTGTGGACATCGGTGTCCATCAGGACGGCTTGGTGCATATTTCTCAGGTGTGCAACCGGAAAATCAAACACCCCTCTGAGATTCTAAAAGTGGGGGATGTGGTAAAGGTGGCAGTTCTGGATGTGGACGAAAAACGCAAACGCATCAGTCTGACAATCAAGGGTGTTCCCAAGGAATAAAAAAATCCCGTATGAGTAAGGCTCATACGGGATTTTCTTTTAAATTTCAGAATAGACAACCTTGCCGTCAATGAAGGTGATATAGGACTGAGCGCCCACAGTGGTCATAGGGTCAGCAGTCCAAATGACAATATCTGCATCCTTGCCCTTTTCCAAACTGCCGATTCGATCGTCAATGCCAAGGCTTGTAGCAGGATTGATGGTAATAGCGCGCCAAGCAACCTCTGTATCCAAGCCTGCGGTAACAGCCATAGCGGCGCACAGGGGCAGATTCTCCTGGGTAATAACCGGGCAGTCAGTGATGATACTCACCTTTACACCGGCTTCGTGAAGAATAGAAACCGTTTCCAGACTCTTGTTGGACAGCTCAACCTTACTCTTGCGGCCAAAGGGGGTGGGCCCAACAAAGGCAGGATAGCCTTCCTTGGCAAGCTCGTCAGCAATCAGAGCGCCGTCGGTGCAGTGGTCCAGGGTCAACTTCACGTCAAATTCCTTTGCGATCCGAATGGAGGTAAGAATGTCATCTGCCCTGTGGGCGTGGGCCTTCAGGGGAATCTCACCCTTAATCACGGGAATCATAGCCTCCAGCTTCATATCAAAGGAAGGATTCTTGCCGTTTTCCTTATCCTCCCAGTATCGCTTTGCCTTGAAAAGCAATTCCCGTAAAAGCGCGGCGGTGGCCATACGGGTTTTTGGCGCTTTTCCGCTCTTGCCGTATACACCCTTAGGGTTTTCACCAAAAGCGCACTTCATAGCGGCAGGGGATTTAATGATCATATTGTCGATCCGCTTTCCGCAGAGCTTGATAGCTGCAAATGTGCCGCCTACCACATTGGCGCTGCCCGGACCGGTACAAGCTGCGGTAACACCGCCTTTCACTGCGTTTTCAAAGGCTTCATCGATGGGATTGATGGAATCAATCGCCCGCAACTGGGGAGTGATGGGGTCGCTGGACTCGTTGCCGTCTGCGCCTTCCCAGTTCATACATTCATTCCACATACCAATATGGCTGTGGGCATCCACACAACCGGGGGTCACCAAACGTCCGCCTGCATCCCTGACCTCTGCGCCGGCAGGTGCAGTCAGATTCTTGCCAACCTCTGCAATTTTGCCGTTGTCGTCAATCAGAATACAACCGTTTTCCAAATCCTCGCCAACCATGGTCTTAATATAGCCGTTTTTGATAAGAAGCATATGATCCTCTCCTTTGTTTGTCCATATGGTAATCATACCACATATTTTTAACAACGCAAGAGTTTTAACACTGTATATTGACAAAATCAAAAAACTGTGTATACTAAACATAACAACAAAATATTCTGTTGAAACCTTCGGATATGAGTTTCAGAACCGAAGGCGGAGGACTCTCTGGAGAACACATTCAGTTGTGTGCCGAAGGTGCAAGGTGAAAGCCGAATCTCTCAGGCAAACGGACGGAGATGCTGTAAATGTTTCGGTTTATAGTATGCTTATTCGCAGACAGTCCTTGAGGATTGCCTGTTTTTTGTTTGTAATTTATTAGAAAGAAGGACCTTTTTATGTTGAATAAACCCCTGGATTCTATTGGCTTTGTATCTCAGTTTGACCCGGAAGTTGCCCTGATGATGGGTCACGAACTGTCCCGACAGCAGGATGGTTTGGAACTGATTGCTTCCGAAAACTTTGCTTCTCCCGCTGTGATTGCAGCAATGGGCTCTGTTTTGACAAACAAATATGCCGAAGGTCTGCCCGGCAAGCGCTACTACGGCGGCTGCCACTGCGTGGACGAGCTGGAGAGCCTGTGTATTGACAGAGCCAAGGCTCTGTTCGGCGCAGAATTTGCCAACGTACAGCCTCACTCCGGCGCTAACGCAAATCTTGCGGTTGAGCTGGCATTTTTGAATCCCGGCGATACCATGATGGGTATGAGCCTTGCCAACGGCGGTCACTTGACCCACGGCAGCCCCGCCAATATCTCCGGTAAGTATTATAACGTGGTTTCCTATGACGTGAATGAAGCCGGTTATATCGATTACGATCAGATTCGGGATATGGCAAAGGCTTGCCAGCCTAAGCTGATTGTTGCCGGCGCATCTGCCTACCCCAGAGCCATTGATTTTAAGGTTTTTGCCGATATCGCACACGAAGTCGGCGCGATTCTGATGGTGGATATGGCGCACATTGCCGGTCTGGTTGCAGGTGGTATGCATCAGAACCCCGTGCCTTATGCCGATGTGGTTACTACCACTACCCATAAGACCCTCCGTGGTCCCCGTGGCGGCTTGATCCTGGCAAAGGAAGAATATGCCAAGAAGCTGAATTCCGCCGTATTCCCCGGCACTCAGGGTGGTCCTCTGGAGCATATTATTGCTGCCAAGGCAGTCTGCTTCAAGGAAGCGATGACTCCTGAGTTCAAGACCTACGCTGCCAATATTGTCAACAACGCAAAGGTGATGGCAGAGGCTCTGCTGGCTGAAGGCTTTGACCTGGTCACCGGTGGTACTGACAACCATCTGATGCTGGCTGATCTGCGTCCCATGCACATTACCGGCAAGGAAATGCAGACCCGCTGCGATGCCAACCACATTACTCTGAATAAAAACGCCATCCCCAACGATCCTGAAAAGCCCACCGTTACCAGCGGTGTGCGTATTGGTACAGCTGCAGTTACTACCCGTGGTCTGGGCGCTGAGGAGATGAAGCAAATTGCCCATTGTGTGGCCCTGACCGCCCGTGATTTTGAGGGCACTTCCAAGGAAGTTAAGGACACTGTTGCTGCTATCTGTGAAAAGTTCCCTATGTATAAGTAAGGGGTTAGCACTATGCGTTACGAAAATCAACGGAAACACCCCCATATGCTGTATGTCACCCGTACAAGCCTGGAGGAGAAGGAACGGGAATACGGCAAAACCACCACAATGAAATCCTCCGGCTGCGGTCTGTGCGCCGGTGTTATGATGGTGGACCGCCTGCTTCCTTGCTATGAGTTTAGCCTGGAGGATGCCATTCAGCTTTCCTATGATTCAGATGCAAACCGTGTTGTGGGCACCAGCTATATCCGCTTTGGCCCTGCACTGGCAGAGAAATTTAACCTTCGCTATAAAATGAGCGACAAGCTGGAGGATTTGCTGGACTGTGTCCGTACCGGCGGTTGCGCTGTGGTGCTGGTTGGCCGCGGTAAGTACGATAATGGTGAGCGCGGATTGTTTACAAAGGGCGGTCATTATATGACTGTTATTAGCCAGGAATCTGACGGCAGACTGGCAATTCTGGACCCTGCTTACGAGCCCACCAGATACTCTGATCCCCAATGGGAGGGTTTGGTGGAAGTAAAACACGATTGTGTTGTTCTCTGTGACCCACAAATCCTCCATGGCGAAACCGAGGGCAAAACCGGCCCCTATTTTCTGTTCTGGAGAGGATAATAATACCAATAAAAAAAGTCACCCTGCAAAGGGTGACTTTTTTGTTGGTGGACCTGATCGGATTCGAACCGACGACCCCCACAATGCGAATGTGATGCGCTCCCAACTGCGCTACAGGCCCATATCCTCTAAAATTATAGATAGGAAAAATCAATTTGTCAAACATTTTCGCAGATAAAATGGCGGTATCTTTTTTTAAAAAGATATGCTATACTGTATCTAATAAGACGAAAAGAGGTGGTTTCGTGGACTTACTGGAAGCCCGTGAAGAATACATAAAGGCCAAGCGTTACGGTCAAAAAGAGGTCAAGGAACTTCGTGTACAGGGGAAACCGGAAGAGCCCTTGGTGTTGGATGAAATTCTCGGGGAGAATTTTATCCTTTCTACACAGGATATTGGCTATGTGAATGTGCCTGTGGAACGGATTGTAGGCACGAAAACTGCCGGCCGTATCAGCGCATTTTCCGCAGGCTTTTATCCGCTTTTGGATACGGAAACGGAGTTCGCACAAAAGTGGATGCACCTGTGCGCAGATCATATGTCCGACGAGGGAATCCGCAACCCCATTGTTTGCTTTGAATATTTGGGTAACTTCTATATTCAGGAGGGCAATAAGCGGGTCAGTGTGCTGAAATATTTCGGTGCATCCCAGATTCCTGCGTATGTCCAGAGAATCCTGCCGGAGCGAACCGACGACCCTCAGGTACAGGCATATTTTGAATTTTTGGAATTCTATAAGGTAGCTGGTTTGTACGATGTCCGTTTTCGTCAGCCGGGAGATTACGAAAAACTGCTGTCCTATTTGGGAAAAGACCCGGACCAGCCTTGGACAGAACGGGAACAGCGTACCTTCCGGGCATACTTCCGTTATTTCAAGGAGGCTTACTACGCCCATCGGGGAGATAAGCTGGACTTGCTTCCGGAAGAAGCGCTGCTTCTGTGGCTGAAGGTGTATCCTTTCCGTGATTTGGGTAAAAAAACCGCTGACGAAATCAAGCAGGCGCTTGCCGCGCTGTGGTCCGATGTGGTTTCCATTTCCCAGGACACCCCCGTACAGGTGGACACGGAAGCCGACACGGAATTAAAAGAGAACTTGTTGAATCTGCGGCTGCCGGTCACCTTGCGGGTGGCATTTATCTACCAGCTTGACCCGGAAACCAGCGCCTGGGCAAAGGGCCATAAAGAGGGCGCGGAACATATGTACCGTGTGCTTTCCGACCGGGTGGCGATCAGCCACTACTATCATGCAGACTCTCCCGAAGAGGCAGAAGCCCTGTTGGAACAGGCAGTTGCCGAGGGCGCAAACGTGGTATTTGCCACAACCCCCAAGCTCAGCCGGGCAACCCTAAAAATGTCTGTAAAATATCCCCGTGTCCGGTTCTTAAACTGCTCGGTAAATGCGCCTTATTCCAGTGTGCGTACCTATTACAGCCGGATCTACGAGGCGAAATTCATTACGGGCGCAATTGCCGGCGCTATGGCAAACAATGACCGCATCGGCTATATCGGTTCCTACCCGATTTTTGGAGTACCTGCTTCCATCAATGCCTTTGCTCTGGGCGCGCAGCTGACCAATCCCCGGGCAAAAATCTCCCTGCGCTGGTCCTGTTTGGGCGGCAATCCGGTGGATGATTTTATCGCAAGCGGAATCAATGTGATGTCTAACCGGGATGTGCCTACAGCAGACAAAAAGTATCTGGAATTCGGTACTTACGGTACTTATATGGTAGAAGATGGGATTTTAAGTCCCTTGGGTTCTCCTGTGTGGCTGTGGGGTCATTTCTACGAAAATGTCGTTCGGGCAATCCTCAACGGCAACTGGGATAAGGGACACGATAGCCGTCATGCCGTCAACTACTGGTGGGGCATGGCAAGCGGTGTTATCGATGTTCGACTGGCAGATACTTTGCCGGAGGGCCTGAAGTACCTGTGTAATATGCTCCGTGAGGGTCTGCGTAACGGCACCCTTGACCCCTTCCAAAGAAAGCTGATTGACCAGAGCGGACGGGTGATCAACGATGGCAGCAAGACACTTTCCCCCGAGGAACTGCTTCATATGGACTGGCTGTGTGAAAATGTGGAGGGCAGTATTCCGGACTTTGACGATATTGCGCCCTTTGCAAAAGATATGGTCCGTGAATTGGGTGTCAGACGGGATACGATTCCCATGGAGAAGGAGGGAGAGTTATGAAAATCCTAACCATCTCCGATGAGGTATCCCAGTATCTGTACGATTATTACACCCCCGGAAAACTAGCTGACTATGACCTGATTATCTCCTGCGGCGACCTGAAGGCCCGGTATTTGTCCTTCCTGGTCACCATGGCAAGAGTGCCGCTATTGTATGTCCACGGCAACCACGATACCGGTTATGATAAAAATCCGCCGGAGGGTTGCGACTGCATTGAGGACAAGCTTGTGGTCTACCGTGGATTGCGGATTTTAGGCTTGGGTGGAAGTCCAACCTATAACGGCGGTGCCTACCAATATTCCGAACGGCAAATGCGCTGGCGGATATTTAAGCTGAAATGGAAGATTCGCAAACACGGCGGTGTGGATATCGTTGTGTCCCATGCGCCCTTGGCAGGGGTAGGGGACGGGGATGATTTTGCCCACCGTGGTTTCCATGAATTTTTGAACTTTGTGGATGCCTACCACCCCAAATACTGGCTCCACGGCCATGTCCACCTGAACTACGGGCCGGACAGAACTCGCATCCGGGAATATAACGGCACAAAGGTCATCAACGCTTGCGAGCGGTATGTGTTGGAAATTCCCGAGGAAGAAATTCCCACCAAGAGCAAAAAAAGCGATATCGATTACAGCCACTATGCAAAGAAATAGAGGAGAAACCGTCAACCTATGGAAACATTACTGTTTGCGATCAACGCAATTATGCCCATAATCCTGCTGATTCTGTTGGGTTACTTCTTGAAAAGAAGAAGCTTTTTGGATGAACAGTGGTTTAAAAAGGGCAACAAAATGATATTCCGCGTGTGCCTGCCGGCAATGCTGTTTATCAATGTATATAACATCGAGTCCTTTGCCAAAATCAATTGGACAGCGGTGTGGTATTCTGAGGCTGTGATTGTTTTCCTCTTCCTGCTGGGCATTATCCTTGTAAAATGGCTTGTGCCCGACGACAAGCAAAAAGGTGTGGTTGTCCAGTGCATTTTCCGCTCTAATTTCGGCATTATCGGACTGCCCCTTGCAGCGGCATTGGGTAACACAGAGAGCTTGGGAATTGCAGCAGTGCTCAGCGCATTTTCTATTCCTACCTTTAATATCTTTGCCACCATCGCCATGACCATGTTTCTGAAGGATAAATCCGGCAAGGTGGACGTAAAGGGAATGGTGAAGAAAATCGTCACCAACCCCCTGAATATCGGTGTGGCTACCGGACTTGTGGTACTGGCGATCCGCTCTTTCATTCCTGTTGGCGCAGACGGTCAGCTTGTCTTTTCTTTGAAAGACAGCCTGCCCTTGGTGTATAAGACTGTGAACAATGTGTCCCAAATCTGCTCCCCATTAGCGCTGATTATTTTGGGCGGTCTGTTCGAGTTTTCTGCCATTCAGGGCAGAAAGAAAACCATTGTTATCGGTACTGCCGCAAGAATCTTTGTTGCGCCTCTGATTGGCCTTGGCGCTGTAATTCTCCTGTCCAAGTACACAAGCTTCCAAATGGACAGCGCAGCCTACCCAGCGCTCCTGGCCTTGTTTGGCTCACCTATGGCAGTCTCCAGCGCGGTTATGGCCCAGGAGATGGACAATGACGGTGTGTTAGCCGGCCAGCTTGTTGTCTGGACATCCTTCTTCTCAATCATAACCCTGTTCGTATTCATTCTCGCTCTCAGAACCTTGGGATATTTATAAAATAACCACCCTATGGCTTTGGTCATAGGGTGGTTTTGGTATATCGGGTTTTATTCCTTTTCAATATCTAACAGGTATTCAGCTTGCTTTTTAGCAATAGGCAGGTATTTTTTGTAATAATCCCCATCTGTTGCATTGCATTTATTGCCAACATAAACCCATTCGCAGTATTCATAGAACAAAAAGTATTCCAGCGTCTGCTGCCATTGGGCATAAGAGATTCCTTTTCCTTTCAGTAGATTATCGTAATAATAATTGATTGCGAAGTTCTTGTCTGCATCGGTCATATAGAACAAAGCATCAGCATTCTCCTCGGTATGCGCTATCAATCTCGCAAAGGATGTGGGATAGGGTATAATACCACCGACTTCCCAGTCAATCAAGACGGCCCGTTGTTCTGATGCTATTACATTAAAAGGGAGCAGGTCATCGTGGCATAATGCACAGGGAACAGATTGATACACCTTCAGAAATCTATCATAAGCATTTTCTAATATCTGATCGTTAAGATACTTGCCGCGATTTTGTCTATGTTTCAGACTGTTGTCAAATCCACATGAACTTGCTTCCCAGGTTTCTTTTTGCAATGAAATCAAAGCATCCAATGCGGAAGTAAGCTTTGCCCGATTGCATTTGCACAAATTCTCCCCCTCGATATATTCCATAAGTAGATATATCTTATCCTCAATGGTGATTGTTTGGTATATGGTGGGAATACCGTCTCTTAACGGCGCGAGGATGGACTGATAGATTTCTGCTTCGTTTTCCTTGGCTTGCTTGAGAATGTAACTGGTGTTGTCAGTGTCAATTCTCCACACTTGATAGAAAGAATCGTCCTCTTCGCGTTTTAGTTGTGAGATGGTAGCGTCAGGGGATATAGAAACAGCGTCAATACGTTCTATGAATTTTCTAAATTCCAATGCAGATCACCCCCTGGGTCTAAATTACAGTTAGATTATAGCAAAATAGAATATGGTTTTCAATAAAAAAGACCGCCCTTTCCAGGGCGGTCTTGAAAAATCGTACCGGCAGATTACCTCTGGGAGGGAGCGAGCCGACTGCCGCCTGTGGCGGGTAAAAGGAGGCGAGCGAGTGGCAGCGGTCGATAGCTGACGCAGACGCATAAGCGGCAAGGAAGATATCGGGTACCGCAACAGTGGT
>JAZSAD010000089.1:0-8666 GCA_045601715.1 Faecousia sp. | reverse complement strand
CCGGTGCACGTTTAAATAGTAGCGCCCGGCGGGTCAAACCCGCTGGGCTTTGCTTATACGGTGATCACTGCTATGTATTGCACAGTTTGGATATGGCCCATTGCAATACGGCTATTTCGCTCAAACATCATAGTTCGTATGGGACATTTGTTCTTGACCATCTGGCCGCCTACGGAGCCGGCTTCGCGGGAGGTCAGGTGACCGTTGTAGCCATTGGTCAGGTTAACGCCAACTTCCTGCGCAGCTTGCATCTTGAAGCGGTCCATAGCTTCCCGAGCCTGGGGAATGTTGATCTGGTTGTTGTTCTTGTTGCTCATTTTCGTTCTCTCCTTTTTATAAGACTTACTTTCACAAGTAAGCCTATCCTTCTTAGGAAAGTCCGGCACTTTCCTAAGAAAGCACTTTTCTTTCCGCAACCATAGCTTTGCCTGCTAACGGAAAAATATAAATGTTTCTTTTCGGAAAATAACGCAAAATTTGGAAACGGCCTGTTTATTTATCCCGGTTGGCGGGGTTGTTCAGCAGCTTGCCGTTAACATCAAAACGGGAGCCGTGGCAGGAGCAGTCCCAGCTGTGTTCCTGCTTGTTCCATTTCAGGGCGCAGCCCAGGTGAGGACAGCGCCGGGCGGTGGGGTACAGAAAATTGGTCAGAGTCTCAAAACCGTTGACCAAAAGCTGAGGTTTCCAAATGCTTCTGTCCGGAGCAAAAATATCGGCAACATCATTTTGCTTGCCGCAAATGGCATCGGTGAGAATTCTTGCCGCCGCCATAGAAGAGGTCATACCCCATTTGTTAAAGCCGGTTGCCACATACAGGTTGGGGGTATGGGGAGAATACTGTCCAATGATGGGGATTCTGTCCAGACTGATACAGTCCTGGGTTGCCCACTGGTAACGGATTTGACTTTCCGGATAGAACTTTTTCTGAAAACGTTTCAGTTCTGCCCAGTTGCCGCAGGGCTTTCCTGTCCGCCCACCGCCGCCGCCCAGCAAAAGAATACCGTTGTGGCTGCGGAAGGATAACCCCTTGTCGTTTTCGTCCACATACATACCCTCGGGACAGGGAGCGCCGGACAGACCCAGCACATAACTGCGGTGCTGATACAGCTTCAAAAAGTACATGCCGTGCTTGTTGAGCATAGGAAAATGGGTGGCGACGATGATTTTCTTCGCCCGGATTTTTCCGGATGCATGCAGAACAGCATTGGGCGTAAATTCCGTTATCCGGGTGTGTTCATAGATTTGCAAATCCTTGCAGATATGGCCTAAAAATTTCAGCGGATGAAATTGTGCTTGTTCCCGCAAGCCTACCGCTGCAGCAAAGGGTATGGGCAGGGGAGATTGGTATTTCATTTCCGTTTTTGCTCCCAGCCGCTGTAATACCGAAAATTCCCGTTCAATTTTTTGCCGGTTTTGCAAAGAATAGGTGTAGGCGGTCTGGGTTTCAAAATCGCAGTCTGCAGCTTGGGCAAGTTCTGCAAAGTCCCGGATTGCCTGTTGGTTGAAATGATAATATTTTTCTGCGGTTTCCATACCGGCATTTTTTGCCAAATCCCCGTAGATCAGCCCGTGGAGGGCAGTAATCTTGGCGGTGGTATTGCCGGTGACACCGCAGCCAATCCGGTCTGCTTCCACCACCGCGCAATCCACTCCCGCCTGTTTCAGAAAATAACCGCAGAGCAATCCGCACATTCCACCGCCGATAATTAATACATCGGTTTTTAAATCCCCTTGCAATTGGAGGAATTCCGGCAAACAAGCGCCGTCTTTCCATAAAGATGTGTGCATAGAACACCTCCTGAATGCTTTGAGAGTAGTATGCACAGTTATGTTTCTAAAAAACCGTAGATGGCGGCGGTGAATCGGTGGAGCGCCTGGTCCCGTTTTCGGTAAACGGAGGATTGCTCCATTCCCAGTTCTTCACTTAGCAGATTAATCGCCCCCTTTTGGGGATACAGATACAGCCGCTGTAAAATCAGCCGTTCATCTGTGTCCAGCGCCAAAAGCGCCCGGTCGGCAACGATCAGCCATTGCCTGACTTGCTTGAGCGTCCGTTCCAATTCCTGCCGCTGCACCAGATTGTTAATGCGGGCATCCTCCTGTTTGCCACCGCCACCCTTGACATAGAGGGAGTCAGCAGAAGCAGCCCTCAGGGCGGTGGCTTCTTCCTTTAATCGGGTGATCTCATCGGGAATATTCCGCAGCGCCTGCCGCATCACATCGTAGCGGCGAAGCTTTTCAATGGCTTCGTTTTTCCAGTTCATTTTCCGTTCCTTTCCCGTATACCAAACCGTATCGGTGGATCTGCGCCCATCGACGTAAGAACCACGCTTTCCAATCCTTACAATATTTGTTTTCGCACATATCAGGATTCTGCACCCGTGTGCAGCCCTTGCAGGGGCTGTCCCATTTGCTTGTCATAGAATTCCTCCTTTTCACATCTGTGGCAGTAAGCTCTGCCGGTCAAAAATACCTCTGCGCCGCAGCCGGTGCACCAAAAGCGGGGAATTGCTCCCTGCAAATCCTGGAAACCCAGCCGGACACCCACCCAAACAGGTCGTTTGGGCTTTTGGAATACAACACCCATAGCCATCCTTTCTGTACTTGCTCAAGTACGTTTGTGCCCCTATCATAGGGGAGAGAACCGGGTTTGTCAAGGGTGAAAGAGAACAAATGTTTGTATTTGTGTACTTGCACAAGTACAAGACTTTGTTTTTGTTGAGATTCTATAATAAATACAAAATCCCTGTCGCTTACGCAACAGGGATTTGATACTTTATACACGTGTCAGTTCTTTCTCGGGAAGCGCTTGCCAAGTTAGACCCTTGGGGTAGAAGAAACGGATTTTTTCCTGAGCAACGGATACATCCATTACATCGCCCATCATCTGTTCTCCGTCCAAGTTGATAGAGGTAGGCTTGTCGAAGTAAATTTTCAGCCGGTCGGTGGAGTAGTGCTTCACTAGCTTGGGAAGCTGTTTGTATTGCCCGTTTTTGTATTTGCCGATAACAGACGGCACCTGCAGAAGATTGACAGCCTCTACCACCAGCACATCCAGCTTGCCGTCGGTGGGATCGGCTTCCGGTACGGGGTTAAAGCCGCCGCCATAAAACCGGCCGTTGCAGGCGCAAATCATAGTCTTTTTGCCGTCGATTTTTTCACCGTTAATTTCGATTATGTAATGTTCGCTGATGCCTTTCAGCAGGTTCACAACGGTAGATGCGGCATAGGCGCGGAAACCGCTTAAGAGGGGCAGTCGCTTGTAGTTGGCAACATCCGCGGCGATGCGGGCATCCAGACCAACGGAGCAGATGTTCAGACTGTAATCGTCATTGACCCGAATCAGGTCAAAAGTGACTTCCTCTGCATCCAGCAGACGGTTTAAGTCCCGGAAGGCCTCCGGCTCGTTAAAAATCCGGATAAAATCGTTACCGCTGCCGCCGGCGAACATGGTCACAGCCACATTATCGTAGCCTGCGACACCGCCAACGATCTCATTCATAGTGCCGTCGCCGCCGCAGGAGTAAATGCGGTACGCCTCACCGGTTTTTGCCGCCCTGTGGGCGATCTTCCGGCACTGACCGGGGGCGCCGGATACTTCAATAGAATATTCCAGCCCTTCACAGGCCTCTGCAATCTTTTTACGGTAGCTTTCCGTCTGATTGCGGCTGCCGGCGGGGGGATTGATGATAAAAAGATGCTTCATAGCTTACTTCTTTCTCCGGGAATTATCGGTGAACATATAGTAATCACACTTGATCTTGCCGTTGTAGAACTTACGCTTTTTGTCAGCCCGACGACCGAAATAATGCTCAAACTCCGGCTCGGAGGTAATCACATACTGCTTCCAGCTGTTGGCAAATTTCAGATGTCTGCCCAGCTCCCGATACAGCCGCTGGGCGCTTGCCTGTTCCATCATACGTTCGCCGTAGGGGGGATTACAGATGAGGATACCGCTCTCTGCCGGCAGGCTCATTTTGGTAGCGTCGCCGTCTTTGAAGGTGACGCAGTCGGCAACGCCGGCTTTCCGGGCATTGGCGAAGGCCAAGGACACGCAGGTGGGGTCGTTGTCGGAGCCCATAATCCGGTAGCTGCCGTTGAACTCCAGGTCCTTTGCCTCTTCCTTAGCCTGCTTCCAGGCGGATTCGGGCATCCAGGGGTATTTTTCTGCGGCAAAATTACGGTTCAAACCGGGGGCCCGGTTCTTGGCAATCAGCGCAGCCTCAATGGGAATGGTACCGGAGCCGCAGAAGGGGTCCCAGAAAAACTCTCTGCCGCGGAAACGGGCCAGCTGAATCATACCGGCGGCCAAAGTCTCGTGAAGGGGGGCGTCGTTGCCGATAGCCCGATAGCCACGCTTGTGCAGACCCTGTCCGGAGGTGTCCAAAGACAGGGTAACCTTATCATTGAGAATGGTAAAATGCAGCTGGAATTTGATACCGCTCCCCGGCAGCCAGCTGACACCGTACTTCTCGCCCAAACGGCGGGAAGCGGCTTTCTTGATAATGGCCTGACAGTCGGAAACGCTCATCAGCTGGCTGTTCAGACAGTGACCCTTTACCGGGAACTGTCCGTCCTTGGGAATGTAATCTTCCAAATTGGCATGGTAGACCCCCTGAAACAGTTCTTCAAAGGACTTGGCCTCAAACTGGGCCAGCACCACCATAATCCGCTCGCCGGTGCGCAGGCAGATGTTTGCCTTTGCCAAGGCATTTTCGTCGCCAGTGAACAGCACACGCCGGTCTTCCACCCGCACGTCCTCCATTCCCAGCCGCCGCAATTCATCGCCGGCAAGACCCTCCAGGCCAAACAGACAAGGCGCAATCAGTTGCATATTAACACTCTCCTAAGGAATAATCTTTGTTTTCTTCAAGTACCGCTCTTCTTCAGAAAATATACAGCCGCAGTATTTCTGCATATAAAATTCGTGTTCTCTTGCGTATTCCTGACCGGCCTTGAACACATCCCGGAAATCCTGGTACAGAAATTCGATTTCGTAGGTATCTGCCGCCCGTTGGGCAACCTGCCTCATCAGCTCGTGGTTTTGATAGGGGCTAATGAACAAAGAGGAGGTGAAGCTGTCAAACATCAGCTCTTTGGCGGTTTTTGCCGTAGCAAACAGGCGCATTTCATAGCATTTGACACACCGGTTTTCAATATCCTCGGCTACCTCCCGTACAAAGGGGCGCAGGGCATATTGGTCCTGCTCAATCAGGGGCAAATCCACACTTTCGGCATATTCCCGCAGACAGTTCCGCCTTGCCCGATACTCAGTAAAGGGGTGGATGTTGGGATTATACCAAAATCCGGTGACATCTATATTCTCGTTTCGTAATGTAGTGACACATTGGTTGGCGCAGGGCGCGCAGCAGATGTGCAGTAAGGTTTTCATAGAAATTCTCCGAAAAATCCATATTTTCTATATTGTAACACGAAACCCATCAATCCGCAATGCAATATTCTGTTTGTTTCGTAAATATGAGGTGGTATACTTGACGGGTAACCCCATTTTTAGTATGATACTGAAAACGGAGGTGCGTGATGGACGAGAAGTTTTTTATGGAGCAGGCGCTTTCTCTTGCCAGGGAAGCAGCGGCAGATGGAGAAGTACCCGTAGGCTGTGTGATTGTCAGAAAAAATGAGATTGTGGGACGGGGACGTAACCGTCGGGAGACCGCAAAGACTGCTTTAGGTCACGGGGAGATTGAGGCCATTGCCGATGCCTGCAAGAATTTGGGTGGCTGGCGGCTGTGGGAATGTGAGATGTATGTGACCTTAGAGCCCTGTCCTATGTGCGCCGGCGCAATTATCAACGCAAGGATTCCCCGGGTAGTTGTGGGGGCAAAAGACGAAAAGTGCGGCGCTTGCGGCTCGGTGTGCGATTTGTTTTCTATGGAGTTCAATCACCACCCACAGGTGAAATTTGGTGTACTGGAGGCTGAATCCAAGGCGCTGCTCACGGATTTTTTTAAGAATTTGCGGGAGCAGTTAAAGGACAGGCCCAAGTGGAAGAAACCAGAATAAGGAGAAAGAGAGCGTAGTTTACGCTCTCTTTCTTTTTTCAAAGGAGGACGTTATGGAACAAAGGGTATTGCGTACCGGCGCGTTGGTGGTGGCCTGCGCCATTGTTTTGCGTCTGGCAAGCGGACTGATTGGGTCAATGCCCCTTACCCTGTCGCCGAAAATCGTGTCTTTTATGATTTTTATGCAGACAGGACGGGTGGTGCGGCCTACCAACATTTCCTTTTCTCCACAGCCCACCCAGCCAACGGAGGAAACCCAGTCCACAGCGCCGTCCCCCACAGAGCCGGAGTTACCGGTGTTCTCGCCGGAAGAGGCGGATAGAATCAGCATTACTGCCGGGTTTTCTTATTCCGTGGACAAGGCAGGCTTGCTGACCCAACCCCTCGACTGGGATTTAACATCTGACGAACCAAAGGTGCTGATTGTCCATACCCACGGCTCGGAGAGCTTTGCTCCCACCGGAGAGTATCAGGAAACCACTGCCTACCATACCCTGAACACCGATTATAATATGGTATCCATAGGGACATATGTGGAAAGTCTGCTGGAGGAAGCAGGGATTTCCGTCCTCCACGATACCGCGCTCCACGATGAGCCTTCCTATAATGCCGCCTACAATAACAGCCGGAAAAGCGTGCAGGCCTATTTACAGGAGCACCCATCTATCAGCCTGGTGCTGGATTTGCATCGGGATTCCATTGAGGACGAAGCGGGGAACCAGGTGGTTCAGACAGTGTTTGCCCAGGGAGAAACGCTGGCGCCCCTGATGCTGGTGGTGGGGACAGACTACGGCGGCTTGGAGCATCCCCGGTGGCAGGAGAATATGGCCCTTGCTCTGAAACTGCAGACCCAGTTGGAGGGGATTTGCCCCGGTATCTGCCGGAATATTAACCTCCGCACCCAGCGGTTTAATCAGGATTTGTCCTCTGGCGCTATGCTCATAGAAGTGGGCTCGTCGGGGAATACCCGACAGGAGGCCCTCCGGGCGGCAGAGGTACTGGCAAAGGGAATCATCTCCCTTGCCCATGGGAGCCGTTCATAGAATGTTCCACCAGCTAAACCGGTGAGCTTCCGCTACCGCCTGAATCCGCCGAGAAAGCTCCCGGCAAACGGCGGCAAAGTGAGGCTCTTCCTTTGCTTCTGCGTAAATTTCCATTTCCGCAAACAGCGCGTCCACGTCATCCATAGGGGAGTGATCGGCTACTGTTGCGGTGCCGTTCCAGTGCTTGTCCCAACGGGATTTTGCCTGCTGTCCTAAGGAAACCGCCTCTTCAAAATCCCCATTCAAGGTCTTTTCTGCTGCCTGGGCCAGCAAGCTTTCAGTGGGCAGATGGGCATTGTCCATTACCCCGGCGGTTACAAAACCCAAAATCAAAAATACGATTAAAATTGCCAAGCCAAACCAGCCACGGGCCATTTATGCCTCCTCCTTTCGGTAGAATACAATTCTGTCGCTGCCGTCCACAGTGAGCAGCCAGGTCTGCTCTACGCTAGCCTGCCGCTCCTGCAAAACCTTGCGTACCCAAGCGGTATTTTTACCCGCCTTGGCCAGGTTTTGGGACATAATCTCCCCGTCGGAGATAATTGTGACGGGCAGATACTGCTTTTTCACCTGTACACCGGCTTCCTTTGCGGAGGCCGGTTTTTCCTTGGGGTAGGGAAATACCGAAAGATTGCCGTTGGTCTCCAAAATGGCATACTGCACCGCCTGTAAATCCAGTACATCTTTCTCTCGCAGATGCCCGGTAAGCTCATCCAAAGTGATACGGGTCTTTTTTAAATTTTTCTGCAGAATATTGCCATTTTCCACCAGAATCACCGGCTTGCCGCAGAGAATTTTGCGTAATTTCGTGCTTTTCATAGACAGAGCGGACAGCACAAGCTCCACCCCCAGCACGGTCACAATGGGTACAACACCGGAATACAGAGGGATCGCCCCGTCCTGCATGGGAATAGATGCTAAGTTTGCTACCAGCATAGTCACCACAAATTCTGACGGCTCCATCTGCCCGATCTGCCGCTTGCCCATCAGCCGCACCACGGCAATCAGAACGAGATATAACAATATCGTTCGAATATAGGATAAAATCAAATAAACCACCTCATAGAACGTTAACCGCGTCATTGCGAGGAGCCGAAGGCGACGTGGCAATCTCAAGTAAATGCAGCAATAGATTGCCACACCTGCTGACGCAGGTCTGCAATGACAATCTGCGTTTTCTGTATCTATTTTCCCCCTGATTTCTACCAATATGCGGAATTTTTTGGATAAAAATGCTTGACTTTTTTCGATTGTATGGCTATAATGTTCTAGCCTGCGTGCGCAGGCAATCCTTGCTCACGGCGCGACCGTGGGCCAAAAGTCCAAAAGGAGGTGCAATCAACATGGCTAAGATCACTGGTAAGTACGAAGTGCTGTATATCATCGACGCTACTCTGGGCGAAGAGGAGACCGCAGCTCTCGTGAACAAGTTCAAGGCAATGGTGGAAGCGGAGGGTACTCTGACTAACATTGATGAGTGGGGCAAGCGTCGCTTGGCTTACTTGGTCAATGATATGGCTGAGGGCTACTATGTTCTGATGAACTTCGAGTCCAAGCCCGAGTTCCCTGCAGAGCTGGAGCGTGTGATGAAGATCACCGA
>JAZSAD010000088.1:0-14952 GCA_045601715.1 Faecousia sp. | reverse complement strand
AGGATTACATAGTTGTCGTTTTCGTTTAAGAACTCAGCTGTCTGCGCTCTCGTCAGAATTTTCATCTTTATTTACCTCTAAAGAGTTGATAAGCTTCATCATTTTTGCGCCGTAGGTGATGGAATCGTCCAGCGCCCAGTTCAGCTCCGGGGTGTAGCGCAGGTTCAGGGCGCTGCCCAGCTCCCGGCGCAGGTAACCGCCGGCGGATTTCAGTCCCTTCAAAGCCTCTTTTGCCCGTTCTTCCTGCAAAAAGCTTACATATACCTTGGCCCAGCGCAGGTCGGGAGTGGTCTCCACGTGGGTAATGGAGATCATCGTATCCTGCACCCGGGGGTCTTTCAAGTTGCGAATCAGACTGGATAATTCCTTCTGAATTTCCTCGTTGATTCTTCCAATTCGGTTAGATGCCATATACATCCTCCTTTTTATAGACCATCAGCCGTGCCGCACCGCGGCACGGCTGTTTGGATTATCGTTTTACTTCTTCCATGGCGAAGCATTCGAAAATGTCGCCCTCTTTAATATCGTTGAACTTCAGGATGCTCATACCGCACTCATAGCCGGCAGTGACTTCCTTCGCCTGGTCTTTGAACCGTTGCAAAGAGCCAACTTCGCCCTCGTGGATCACAACATTATCACGGAGCACACGAACCCGGGCATCTCTGGTAACCTTACCGTCCTTCACCATACAACCTGCGATAGTACCCACAGCGGATACCTTATAGGTCATACGCACTTCAGCGTGGCCAATGACCACTTCCTCGTACTTGGGCGCCAGCATACCCTTCATAGCGGCTTCGATCTCGTCGATGGCATCATAGACCACGCGGTAGAACCGCATATCTACAGCAGTCCGCTGGGCAGATGCCTGTGCACCTGCGTCGGGACGGACGTTAAAGCCAACGATGATCGCGCCGGCGGTAGAAGCCAGCAGGATGTCAGACTCGTTAATAGCGCCAACACCGGTGTGGATAACACGGACACGGACTTCCTCATTGGAAATCTTCTCAAGGCTTGCTTTCACAGCCTCGGCAGAGCCCTGCACGTCAGCCTTGACGATCAGCGCCAGCTCCTTCATTTCACCTTCCTGCATCTTAGCAAACAGGTTATCCAAAGTGACCTTCTGCATCGCATTGGCAGCAGCATCCTTAGCGGCCTGCTTTCTCTGCTCAACCAGCTCACGGGCCATACGCTCGTCGATAACGGCGTTAAACTCGTCACCGGGGGCGGGGACCTCGGCCAGACCGGTAATCTCAACAGGGATGGAAGGACCGGCGGTCTTGACGGTGCGGCCCTTGTCGTTGGTCATGACACGGACACGGCCCACGGCAGTGCCGGCGATGATGATGTCGCCCTGATTCAGAGTGCCGTTCTGCACCAGCAGGGTTGCGATAGGACCGCGGGTCTTATCCAAACGGGCCTCGATAACAGTACCCTTTGCCCGACGGTCAGGGTTGGCCTTCAGCTCCTGCACTTCAGCGGTCAGCAGCACCATTTCCAGCAGGTTATCCAGACCCATACCGGTCTTTGCGGAGATGGGGCAGATGATGGTATCGCCGCCCCACTCTTCGGGGATCAGTTCATACTCGGTCAGCTGCTGCTTAATCCGGTCGGGGTTAGCCTCGGGCTTATCCATCTTGTTGATGGCCACGATGATAGGTACATTGGCGGCCTTTGCATGGTTGATGGATTCAATGGTCTGGGGCATAATGCCGTCGTCGGCAGCAACCACCAGAATGGCGATATCGGTACACATAGCGCCGCGGGCACGCATAGAGGTAAAGGCAGCGTGACCGGGGGTGTCCAGGAAGGTAATGGGCTGGCCGTTGCACTCTACGGTGTAAGCACCGATGTGCTGGGTAATGCCGCCGGCCTCACCGGAGGTAACGGAGGTGTTCCGGATGGCGTCCAGAGTGGAGGTCTTACCGTGGTCAACGTGACCCATAACTACCACAACGGGGGCGCGACCCTGCAGCTCCTCTGCGGTATCCTGGTGGTCATCAAAAATCCGCTCCTCGATGGTAACGGTGACTTCCTTCTCTACCTTGCAGCCCATTTCCACGGCTACAAATTCTGCGGTGTCAAAGTCGATGGTCTGGTTCAGACCGGCCATAACGCCGTTCTTCATCAGCAGCTTAATGACTTCGCCGGCAGTCTTCTTCATACGGCTTGCCAGCTCGCCAACGGTAATCTCCTCGGGAATCTTAACGGTAACGGGAGCCTTCCGGGCAACCTCCATCTGCAGACGGCGGAGCTTCTCCTGCTCTTCATTGCGGGACTTGTTACCCTTGGAGAACTTGTTGTCCTTCTTATTTTGCTGCTGCTGACCCTTCTTGGCAAAACGCTGCTTGCCGCCCTGATAATTCTGCACACGCTCGGAAACCAAATCATCAGCGTGGTCGTCAAAACGGCTCACATTCACCTGCACGGCGGACATATCCACAACCCGGCGCTCACGCTTCCGCTCGGGCTCAGCAGGCTTTGCAGGCTTTTCGGCTTTGGGCTGCTGGTGCTGGGCAGGCTTTTCTGCCTTCTTTTCCTCGGCAGCAGGCTTTGTTTCCTCTGCCTTGGGTGCTTCTGCTTTAGGCTCTTCTGCCTTGGGCTTGGGCTGTACGGCAAATACAGCCTCCAGAGAGGAAATCTGATGGGTCTGGGTCAGATAGTCAAAAATCACATTCAGTTCTTCCTCTGTCAGTACCTGGGTGTTGGACTTGGCAGGCTCGAAGAACTTACCCATAACCTCTGCAATATCCTTAGGCTTCAGACCGAAATCGGTCGCAACCTCTTTCAAACGATACTTCACTAAACTCATATACGTAACACACCTCCAAAATCAATGTTCCCGTTTGCCCTTGCCCGTGCGCTTGTTCTTCTCGTGGGCTTTGGCTTCTTTTTGACGCTGCTGTATCCGCTTGGTGCGCTTGTCTAAACTTTCCAGCGCGGCAGCATATTTTTCCGGCTGACCCAGGGCCTTGACAAAGGCCAGAGCCATGGCAGGGTCGGTGAATGCGGCTAAGGCCAATGCGGTTCGGCCAACAGTCTGACCCAGCAGGTCTTTAGAATAGGGAACGCGCAAGCAAATCTGTTCGCTGCCGGCGACAAAGCTCTGGGCTCTGCGCCAGGTGTGGTCGGTGGCATCCTCAGCCACAACCACCAGCCGCGCCTTCTGGGCGCGGGCAGCCCCACCAACGGGTTCTTCACCCAGCTCGATGCGGCCTGCTTTTCTGGCCAAGGCCAGATAATTCAGCGCTTTATCCATTGTTTGCCTCCATTTCCCGAATCATACGGTCGTAGACCTCTTGAGGAATGGGGACTTCCAGACTCCGTTCCAAGGATTTTGCCTTCTGCGCTTTTTTCAGGCATTCAGGATCAGGGCAGATGTATGCGCCCCGGCCGTTCAGCTTGCCGCCGAAGTCTAAGCTTACCACGCCGTCCGTACCTCGGACAACCCGGAGCATTTCTTTCTTGGCCTTTCGCTCACGGCAGCCCATACATTGCCGCATAGGAATCTTCTTTTGCATGAGGCAACCTCCTTTTGACTAAATTAAAAATTGAGAATTGAGAATTAAAAATTATGTTGGTATCCCCGGTGCGTAACACCGATTTCAGCCAGTACAAATTTTTAATTTTTTAGTTTTAATTTATAATTAAGCCTGAGAAGCAGGCTTGATGTCGATTTTCAAACCGGTGAGGCGGGCAGCCAGACGGGCATTCTGACCCTCCTTGCCAATGGCAAGACTCAGCTGGTCGTCGGGTACTACCACACGGCAGCCCTTGGGGTTGGCAGGATCCATCTCCACACTGATGACGTCGGCGGGGCTGAGGGCAGCCTTCACATACTCGCAGGGATCCTCGCCCCATACCACGATGCCAATCTTCTCGCCGTTGAGCTCGTCCACGATTGCGCCCACACGACCGCCCCGAGGACCGACGCATGCACCCACGGGATCTACATTCTCCATAGTGGCGCGGACAGCGATCTTGCTGCGGGAGCCGGGCTCACGGGCGATGTTGCGGATCTCTACCTGACCGTCGGCAATTTCGGGAGTCTCCAGCTCAAACAGACGACGTACCACATTGGGGTGGGTACGGGATACGTGGACCAGAGGACCGCGGTTTGCCTTACGTACTTCCAAAACGTACACGCGAATCAGATCGCCGGCCTCGTACTCTTCGCCGGGAATCTGCTCGTCAACACACAGAACAGCGTCGTTCTGCTCGTTGCCCTGACCGATGCGGACAAAGATATCGCCGGTGGGGTCCAGGCGCAGAACAGTACCGGTGAGCAGCTCCTGAGACTTGGAGGAGTAGCTCTCGTAGATCATACCGCGCTCCGCCTCGCGGATGCCCTGAATGACCACCTGCTTGGCAGTCTGAGCAGCGATACGGCCGAACTTCTGAATATCAACAGGGATGGAAACGGACTCACCCAGCTGAATGTCGGGGTTGATGTGGCGGGCGGTGTCAATGTGGATCTCTACAGCATCGTCCTCGATTTCTTCCACAGCGGTCTTTACCTGATACATATAAAGACCCTTTTCGCTTAAATCCACCACCACATTCTCGGCGGGGATATCCCGGTGATCCTCCCGGTCCTTCCGGTAGGCGTTGGTCAGCGCCTGCTTCAGGCGGTCGACCATATATTCTACGGGGATGCCCTTAATCTTCTCCAAATCCCGCAGGCTGGCAAAAATCTCTGCGCCGATATCTACCTGGGGTGCTGCGTTTTTCTTGCTCTTTCTCTGTGCCACGTTCAATTCCTCCTCTTAAAACTCTACGCGAAGCCGCACCAGCGCGACCTCGGATTTTTCAAATGTGATATTCTCTTTACCTGCTTCCACGGTGATTTTTCCATTTTCATAACCCCGGAGAATGCAGGGAATTTCCTTCAGACCGTTTCTGGGACGGTACAGCTTTACCAGGATAGCGCTGCCCATAAAGGCTTCAAAGTCCCCGGGGCGCTTCAGCGTCCGTTCGATGCCGGCAGAGCAGACCTCAAAATGATAGCTTTCGGCGATGGGGTCTTTTTCGTCCAACACAGGGTCGATAGCCCGATGGACCTTCTCACAGTCGTCGATGTCCACGCCGCCGTCTTTGTCAATATAAATCCGCAGATACCGCTCTGCGCCTTCCCGGACATATTCCACGTCCCAGATTTTGCAGCCCAGCTGTTCTACGATAGGTGTTGCGAATTCGGTTACCAGGTCTGTGACCTTCATACCTTCACATCCTTTCCAAAAACACTCAAAAAAGAGAGGGGCGAACCCCTCTCTTTTCCAATCGTCAATCTAACTTACGGTGGTATTATAACACCATAATTCTTGTTTTGCAAGGGGTTTTTCAGGAAAAACAGATATTTTTTCAATATTTTTTTCTGTTTTTAGAAATTCATACCCTCCGGGGGCATGCCTTGAACATATTTATGATCCCAGCTGTCGTCGAATACACTTAAGGTGGGTGCGGCGCGGAGAACGTCCTCTGCAATCACATCCAATGCATCAATACATTCCAAGGATTCTAAGTAAAAGTCCGGCAGGGAAGCATCCCCCAGCTTGGCGCCCATAACAGCGCCTACGATGGCGCCGGTGGCGGCGCTCATGCCTGAATGATTCACTGCGGTGACGATGGCGCTGTCAAAATCATTGGGATAGGTCAGGCAGGCGAAGATCGCCCCGGCAAGGCAGGAGGCTGCATCCACACATTCCAATTGCTCCATGCCCTCCTGAGGGGTGACTGTGCCGGATTTCACCAAAGCAATTGCACGACGCAACTGCATCGCCAAATCTTCTGCCTGGAAAAAACGGCTGCGGAACTGGCCGTCCATTACGGCAATTGCCTGCAAAAACTGGTCGATAAGCGGCACATTCGGTTCGTGGAGAATGCCGGTGAGGGCGTATGCCAATACTACACCGGACAGGAAAGCCTCGGGATTGCCGTGGGTCAGGGCGATGATTTCGCCGGTGAGTGTGCCCACCTGCTCCGGGGTCAGTCGCTTTTCGTTATAAAACAGGGCGGTGGCCACCGCAGCGGTGATAGCGCCGGGGGCGGTGTTGCCGTTTCGGGGGGTGTCCATGGTGCCCCACCACTCCAGACGGAGGTTGTCCAGCATACGGGCATCCCAGCAGTTCCGGCGGCGGAACTGAGGTAGCTTTGCCAGCCAGCAGTAGCTTTCCTCCGGGTCCCGGTAGAATTGCTGACTGCGGGTCCATTCTTTCAGGGCAACCTTAGCAAAGCGGAGATAATCAGTCTTGCATCGGGAGATGGCAAGCAGCAGACCATTGCACAGGAAGGCGGCAACTTGGGTGTAAGAGGAGATTTCGGCATATTCGGAGTCCTGCAGGTCGTAGCCCAAAAGGCCGTTAGGGCCGTAGAGCGCCTGAATTTCGTCCCAGGTTTTGTCGTCCACCGTGTGACCCATGGCATCGCCAATGGCCATTCCCAGCAGACAACCCCGGTAATTGGAGAGCCGCTTTTCCATATGTCCACCTCCCGTGCAGGTATATACATTAATTATATACATAATCTGCCATAATTGCAATGAAAAGAAATTTTTGAAAAATTTTTCAAAATGAGAATAATTCCTATTGACAAACAGAAAATCCTGTGATATACTCCAAATGTAAATAAGAAACGTTCTCGTTTAGGAAGGAGTAATACAATGGATATGACCACCAAGCAATTCCGCAAGCGGAACGCGATTCTGGCCTATCTGCGGCAGACAAAGGATCATCCTTCCGCTGAAATGGTATTTACCCACCTGAAACCGGAATATCCGGACCTTTCGTTGGGTACAGTTTACCGGAACCTGTCCATGTTCAAAAGCAAAGGCGAGATTATGAGCGTGGGTACGGTAAACGGTGTGGAGCGGTTTGACGGCAATACGACACCCCACGTACACTTCGTATGTACTGGCTGCGATGCCATCTCGGACCTGCCCCAGATCGCAGTGCCGGAGGCGCTGAATCAGGAAGTAATGCAGGAAACCGGCGGTATGATCGATACCTGCCAGCTGACCTTTGTGGGAATTTGCCAAACCTGCAAGGAGAAGAAAAAAGAAACGGCTTAATCAGTAAATCAGGCGCACAGCGCCAAATAAATAAAAAATATAAAACAATTTTTGGAGGAAAATATTATGAAAAAGTTTGTATGTTCTGTTTGTGGTTACGTTCACACTGCCGAGGAATTGGCCGCTGATTTCAAGTGCCCCGTATGTAAGGTCCCCGCTTCCAAGTTCGTGGAGCAGAAGGGTGAGCAGAAGTTGGCTGCTGTTCACGAGTACGGCGTTTACGGCCAGACCGTAAAGAACAACCCCGACATCTCCGAAGAGGATAAGAAGTACATCTTTGATCAGCTGATGGCAAACTTCAACGGCGAGTGCTCCGAAGTGGGTATGTACCTGTGCATGGCTCGTATTGCCCACCGTGAGGGTTATCCCGAAATTGGCCTGTACTGGGAGAAGGCAGCTTGGGAAGAGGCTGAGCACGCAGCAAAGTTCGCAGAGCTGCTGGGTGAGGACCTGGAGCCCAATATGAAGGCTACCACCAAGGACAATCTGGCATGGCGTGTGGACTGCGAGTTCGGCGCTACTCAGGGCAAGTTCGACCTGGCTTCCTGCGCTAAGAAGAACGGTCTGGATGCGATCCACGACACCGTTCACGAAATGGCTCGTGACGAGGCTCGCCACGGTGTGGCTCTGAAGGGTCTGCTGGAGAGATATTTTAAGTAAGAAAAAACGATGTTGGAACGATTATACAAATGGTTCCGGCGAATAGATGACCCCGATTACTGTTGGCAGTTGCGGGAGGCGCTGATTGCGCCTTCCCGCTCTGCCTTTGGTCGTATTCGCTGGTTTTATAAATTATATCTTTATAAAAAGGCCCAGCGCCAGGCGGGCGCTACCATTCCCCTGGGGACGGAATTTGGCGGAAAACCGGATTTCCCCCACGGCTTTTACGGTATTTTTATTTCCTATGGAGCGAAATTGGGGTCAGGCTGTACCATTTTCCAGCAGGTGACCACCGGCTCCAATACCCTGCCTAACACCAAAAATCCCGGCGCGCCGGTGATTGGGGATAATGTGTATATCGGCGCCGGGGCAAAGATTATTGGCGGCATTCACATTGGCAACAATGTGCGAATCGGCGCTAACTGCGTGGTCACCACCGATATTCCCGACAACTGTACGGTGGTTTTGCCTGCGCCCAGAGTGATTCAGCGGGCAGAGCCTATGGATAATACTTTCAAAAATTGGGGTGTTTACGATGATTGAAAATTATATGGTTTGTAACTGTAAACAGGTAAGCTACGGTACGATTGTGGATGCCCTCCACGAGTTGGAAAAGCTTGACGATGTGCTGGCGGTTTTTGAGAGTGTGAAGGATGTCACGCACTGCTCCACCGGCTGCGGCGGCTGTCACGATAAGGTGATGAAGATTATCTCCGAGGAAATGAATAAGTGATGGATATGGAACTGAAAGAAGGCTTGATTCCTGTGGAAAGGGCGGAAAAAGACTGCGTGGTCTATTGCCCTATTTGCCATAAAACTTTGGAAGTCAAGGCAGGGGAGGTCATTCCCCGTTGCTGCGGAAAAGTGATGGAAAAAATGTAAAAGGAGCGGATATTCCGCTCCTTTTTGCATTTTTATGGGGGTTGTGGCAGATTTTTAGTTGCCTGCGGTTGGTGGTACTTTCTTGTTTCGCCAAGAAAGTACCCAAAGAATGCGACATAAGGGGCGCTACGAGCCAATAGCGCCCCCTTATGTATCCCCCGCCGCATTATTGTTAGTGCGGAAAAGATAAGCATAGTTTTTTGACGAATGAAGAGGGGGCTGTTGAGAATAATCGAAGGTGCGTAGATATAGGTTCGATTTTTTTGCTTTGAAATCTGGAATTTTTATGATATACTAAAATCAAAAAAGGAAAGAGGTCGTGCGTTATGAAAAAATGGATCGCTCTGCTTTTGATGGCTTGCCTTCTGTGCAGTATGCTTGCCGGCTGCGGCAAGAAGATCACTTCTGAGGAAGCCTATCAGATTGTGCTGGAGGATCTGGGCGAGACCCTGGCTGCAACCGCGGAAAGCCCCCATATCCATACCGGCACCTACGAAGGCAAAGCTTGTTTTAATATTTTTGTAACGGTGAACGGTATGTCTATGCAATACATTGTTTCCGAAAACGGCAAGATTCTTCACAAGGGCGCCGGCGAACACAGCCACTAAATAGGATAAAAAATCGGCACACGAATTTTCGTGTGCCGATTTTGTTTGTGTTACTTTGCAAGGCTTGCGTTGGTGCAGTAAATGGTGTAGTGGCCGGTGCCGGAGTTCCACTCTGTGCCTTTCGCAACGGTATTCCACTGGGCGGAAGTGCCCTGATAGGTGATATTGGTCAGAGAGTAGCAGCCGGTAAAGGACTTGGAGCCCAGCTTGGTGACGGTCTTGGGAATGTAAAGGGTAGTAATGCTGGTCTTGCTTGCGAAGGCTTTTTCACCCAGCGCGGTTACGGTATACCCATCAATGGCGGCAGGCAGGATCAGTTCCTTGGCGCTAAAGTCGGTGACACCGGTAATGGTGCAGCTCTTGCCGTCGCTGTTTACTTCATAAGTATATTTCACAGAGCCGATAATGGGGATCACAAAGGACTTCTGCACTTCTGCATCACAGGTCTTGCAGTGCAGACTGTCGGTGCGGCCGGGGGTGGAAGTGGTGGCAGCATAGCCGGACATAGTTTTGGTGTTGTGATCTGCCACACCCACCACGATGGAGATCAGCACTTCCTTACACTGGGTGCATTCCTGATGCTGTTTTCCCTGACTGGTGCAGGTGGCTTTCTTATCAACAATCCAGTTGCTGGCAGAGTGGTCGGTTTTGGGAATAACCTCGGTTTCTACCTTTTCCTTGCACAAAGTGCATTCCTTGTAGCGGCTGCCTTCGGTGGTACAGTTGGAAACCTGACCTACCTTCCAGTTGCCGGGGATATGAGCGCAGTTGTTTATCGGCTCGGTGGTTTCCGCAGGCTTAGTGGTAGGAGGAGGTGTGGTAGGCTTGGTAGTGGGAGCAGGTGTTGTGGGCTTGGTGGTGGGGGCAGTATCCTCTGCACCGGTGGTCTCAATAGACTCGGTAGAGGGGGTACTTTCTGTGGGTTCGGGCTTTTTCTTCTTACAGCCGTTCAGACACAGGAGTAAACTTGCCACCACGCTTAGTATGGCAATCACCTGCAAAAGTGATTTCAATTTGGAATTACGCATATAATCGCTCCTTATAAATTTGTGAGCCAAATTTATCTATGTGGTGATATGAGTATAACAAACATTTATGAACAATGCAAGTATTCCCGGGCGATTGGAGTCAGATTCCCAGAAAATTGCCGCCACCGGAGAGCTGATTTTTATTCCGGTAGAAGATGTTCATATATTTTAAGGCATTGAACCGGCAGTCGCCCTTAATCTGATAAAGAGCATCCTTGTGATATACATTCAGCTTATTCTTGCCAAGGACGGTAATGACGGAGATGTCCTCAAAGAAAAGGGTCTTGTCTCCGGCCTGAATCCGGTTGCCGTAGAGCGCCAGTTTGGCATTTTTTTCTAAAAGCACTTTCCGTTTGTAAGGCTCTACCAGGCTCAGATCGGCAATATCCTCATACAAGGGTTTCTCTATATGGGCAAAGGTGTCCATTTGGTTTACATACTCTTCTTGATGCTGATACCATTGGGCAACATAGGGGAAGGGGAATTCACAGTTGACACCCTGTAGCTGCTGGTTGGGCAAATAGCGAATCTGCCGGCCGCATTTTCTGCAGGTGATTATGTCTCCTTCACTGTGGAACTCAGACAGACCGCACTGGGGGCAGACATACATCGCCCGTTCTAAGTACTGGGCCAGTTCCTTGTGGTAGAATTCCTGTCCGTTTTGAGTTTCATCTACATACAGTTCCCTCTGCAAAAGGTCATAGAGCTCTTCCCGGGTCAGGTCTGCGTATTCCTCCGGCTCAATGATCCGGCTCACATATGCACGCATACGACCTTTCCGGCACACATCGCTCCACCGGGGTTGAATGCCATAGCCGCCTTCAATGCGGAAGATGGCAAGGGGCAGACCCAGCTTTTTTACCAGGGGGGTAATGGCAGGATTGGAGTAGCAGGGCAGGCCGCTGAAGGTGCGGTTTCCCTCGGGGGCAAGACAGATCGTACCGCCCTCCCGGGCGACCTTGATACAGTTCCGCACCGCATTCACGTCGGTGGTCTGCTTTTTAATGGGAATGGGCGCCACCGCCCACCGCAGCAGCTTGGACAGGAAGCCCAAATTGAAAAGATCCTCCGATGCGATAAAGTATACATGTCGTGGGAAAGCTGCCATACTGACAAAAAACTGGTCAAAGGCGGTCTGGTGATTCATCACCACCAGGCATTGCCGTTTTTTCAGTTCCGGGCATTTTTCCACTTTTACGTGGTATTTCAGCCGTGTCCAAATAAAGATAAATGGCGCAATCAGTCCAATGATCAGTCTATGGCGGGGGGATGTCCAATTTTTGGATTTTTGTTTGGTCTGCATAGGGTTACCTCATTAATTCGTTTATACTAGTTTACCATTTGAGCAGGGGTGTTGTCAAGAAAAGCGCCAAAAGCTGAATACATACAAAAAGTTGCAAAATACCAAGGTGTTTGGTATAATAGTGGACAATATGTAAAATGGGGGTATTTCTATGAATATCATCATTGCAGGCGCCGGTAAGGTAGGTAAGGTTTTGCTGCGACAGTTGACTGCGGAGGGCCACGCATTGACGGTAATTGATACGGATAGCCACGTGCTGGAAAGCACGGTGGTACGCTATGATGCCATCGGTGTGCAGGGCAACTGCGCCTCCAAGGCGGTGCTGTTGCAGGCTGGTGTGCAGGATGCGGACCTGGTGATTACCACTACGGATGCAGACGAAGTCAATCTGTTGTGCTGCCTCACCGCTCACGGCATCAACCCCAAGATCCATACCATCGCCCGGATCCGTGACCCGGAATATACCGAGCAGATTATGACTATGCGGGATACCTTCCCCCTGTCTATGACGGTAAATCCGGAAAAACAGGCTGCCATGGAAATTGAGCGGCTGCTGAAATTCCCCGGATTTCTCCGACGGGAATCCTTTGCCAAGGACCGTTCCCAGATTGTGGAATTGCGAATTGACGGCAACAGCAAGCTGAAAAACATTGCCTTGATGGATATGAGCAGCGTGGTAAAATGCCGGGTGCTGGTGTGCGCCGTTCTCCGGGACGGACAGGCTGTTGCGCCCAGCGGTAATTTTGTGCTGCAGGAGGGCGACCGGATTTTCGTAACCGCTCCCACCTCCGATCTGGCGGTACTGCTGAAGCATTTGGGTATCGTCACCCGTCGTGTCCGTCGGGTGCTGCTGTGCGGCGGTGGTCGGGTAAGTTATTATCTGGCAAGCCTGCTGGAAGATGACGGTATGACGGTAAGTATTCTGGAAAAGAATCCCCAGCGGTGTAAGGAGCTGGCAGAGGAATTGCCCAATGCCAATGTGATCCGGGGCGACTGCAGCAACCAGTCCGTTTTGGACGATCAAGGCATCGATTCCTGTGATGCAGTTGCCGCTCTTACGGGATTGGACGAGACCAATATGATTCTGTCTTTGTACGCGGCCGGTCGGGGTGTACCCCAGACCATTACCAAGCTCAGCCGGGAAGAGAGTGTCAGTATCGCAAACACCATGGCTTTGGGCAGCATTATCAGTCCCAAGGAGCTGTGCAGCAATAATATTGTCCGTTATGTCCGCGCCATGCAGAATCAGACCGGCGCTGCGGTGTCCGTCCATGCCATTGCTGACGGACAGGCAGAGGCGGTGGAATTTGAGGTGGACGAAACCACCCCCAACTGCGGTGTGCCGCTGAAGAGCATCCGGCTGAAGTCCGGTGTGCTGATTGCCGGTATTGTCCACGGAACAAAATCCCAAGTGCCCAACGGTGATTCCAGCTTTGTGCCGGGCGACCGGGTGGTTGTGGTAACAAGCCATCGGGGCAGCCTGCAGCAGCTGGGCGACATCTTCGCGTAAGCAGAGGGCAGCGGAATGAATATGAAAATGATGGGGCGGTTTATCGCCCAGATTGTTGCCATTGAGGCAGCATTTATGCTGCCGGCGCTCCTCATCAGCCTTGGCTACGGAGAGTGGCCTGCGGCGCAGGCATTTGCTGTGACCGTGGGCATTATGCTGGCGCTGGCAGGAGGAATGTATCTTCTGTGCCGCCGGGCAGGCAGGCTCTTTGGCGCAAGAGAGGGTCTTGTGTGCGTAGCCTTGAGCTGGATTGTGATGAGTCTTTTGGGGGCGCTGCCCTTTGTCCTTTCCGGACAGGTGAAGGATTACATAGATGCGTTATTTGAAATTGTCTCCGGCTTTACCACCACCGGTTCTTCTGTAATTGCCGATGTAGAAGGTCTGTATAAGGGGCTTCTCTACTGGCGCAGCTTTTCCCATTGGATTGGCGGTATGGGTGTGCTGGTATTCCTGCTGGCGGTATTGCCGGGTAGGCAGGAATCCGGCTTTACCATGCATCTGTTGCGGGCAGAAAGCCCCGGCCCGGATGTAGGCAAGCTGGTGCCGAAAATGCGACAGACAGCGCTGATTCTGTATTGTATCTATATCGTTCTGACGGTTATCAATGTGGTGTTTTTGCTGTGTGGCCGTATGCATTGGCTGGATGCCCTTTGTACTGCGTTTGGTACGGCAGGCACTGGCGGATTCGGCGTGTATAACGATTCTTTGGGAAGCGCCACACCCTATATTCAAAATGTGACTACGGTGTTTATGTTCCTGTTTGGCATCAATTTCAGTTGCTACTATCTGCTTCTGCTGGGCAAGCTGAAAAATGTGCTGAAGGACGAGGAATTGCGGCTGTATGTAGGTCTTGCGGTTGCCTGTGTGATTGGATTGGTACTGTCCATCCGTCCGCTATACGGCACGCTGGAAGAGACCATTCGCCACGCGGCATTTCAGGTGTCCTCCATTATGACTACCACCGGTTATACCACCACAGACTACGATCTTTGGCCCAGCATTTCCAAGGCAATTCTGCTGATGCTGATGATCGTGGGCGCCTGCGCCGGCTCTACCGGCGGCGGTCTGAAGTGTATGCGGGTGCTGCTGCTGTTCAAGGCGCTGCGGCGGAATATCCGGCAGATTCTCAATCCCCGGAAGGTACTGGTAGTGCGGAGCAACGACAAGGTTGTGGACGAAAAGGTGTTGTCCAACACCAATGCTTACCTTGCGGCGTATATGATCATTATTGTGGTGAGCACCCTGATATTGTCCCTGGACGGCTTCAGCTTTGAAACCAATCTGTCGGCGGTGCTGGCGACCTTTAACAATATCGGTCCCGGTATCGGGGCGGTGGGACCTACCTGCAATTTTGCTGGGTACAGCGTTCTGTCCAAGCTGACTATGATTATGGGAATGCTGGCCGGACGCCTGGAGATTTTCCCCATTCTGGTGCTGTTCTCCCGCAGTACCTGGACTAGAAAATAAGAAACAAGACGACCCTGCGCAGGTTTTGCAGGGTCGTCTTTATTATGTATGTCAATTATCCCGAGGGATAATTGACATTGGGCAATTACTGCATGCCCTGCTCGTAAGCCTCGATCATCTTCTTGAACGTGTGACCCGTACGATGCGCAAGTTTTGCAAGGTATTTCTGTGTGGATTCGCCGGTAAAAATTTTGATATCCAGCCGTAAAGAGCCGTCATCTTCGGGAGTTACAAGAATCTTGTCGATATACTTGCTGACAAAGTCTGCTGTGATCATACCCTGTGCTGCATCCCGACGGGCAGCTTCCAGTGTAGCGCGGATGGTGTCCATATGCTTGCGGAACTCTTCCCGGGAGAACATCTGCTGCTCCAGCTCCAGGATCTGCGCTTCTGCGTCCTTAATTTCCTCGGTGCAGGCTTTGTTCATT
>JAZSAD010000087.1:0-8428 GCA_045601715.1 Faecousia sp. | reverse complement strand
GCGCAAGAAACTTCCAAGCAGGCAGCAATTGCCCGCTACAACGAAGCTTTTTCCAACCGCGGAGGAGGACTTTATGGAAATGTACTTCCATTTTCCAAAACTTCCTAACTCGTGTTGAACTCGTGTTGAATTGTAGCGCAGGCTCTGCCTGTTGCGGACAGCAAAAATCGACTTATTAAAAACGGAACATTCAGATGTGTAAAAACAAAGAAAAAGTTCCGAAACCATACGATTTCGGAACTTTTCTTAATGTACCCTCGGATACCTTTTGGTGGAGATAAGCGGGATCGAACCGCTGACCTCTTGAATGCCATTCAAGCGCTCTCCCAGCTGAGCTATACCCCCAAATTCCGCCCGCGATTGCGGACAGCTTTTGAATTATAACAGCTACAAGGGCATTTGTCAAGGGTTTTTCTGAAAAACGGGGAGATTCTGGGTGCATTTGTGCTATGTTAACAGCAAACCCAGCAAGTTCAGGTCTGTGAGTGCCCGGGCAGTATAGGCTCCGCCCAAAATGGCGTCCATGTTATCTGGGTCGTTTTCAATTTCCTTGGAGAAAAGCTGTGCGGTTTTTATAAGGTTTCCTCCCAGATACCCAATCAAAACACAGGCAATGATAGCAAATTTTGCCCGGCATACGATGTCAAAATCCGATATAGCCTGCAGCCAATAACGACTGATAAAATAGCGAAGCAATGCCTTATACTGCATATTCCACGCAGGTGCTTTTGCAGGTGCTTGCAGCCGGAATTTCCATTGGGGAGTCAGGATTTCAAGCTCAAGGAAAAAATCTAACAGGCCAATAATATCGCCTTGTAGCGGCAGCTTAGCAATATCATTCAAATACCGTTCCGAGGTCAGAACCGCAGTTTCCCCACCGTCCAATTCTTCCTGCACATCATAGGCATATAGAAGCAAAACGGCAAGTATGTGAGGAATAGGTAGGGGAGTGGAAGACAGAAAGTCCAAAAACTCCATACGGGTGCGACGGAGAATACCCATCATCTCACGGTCGTATTCCGGAACGCCCTTGCCGGATTCGCTCTGCGTTTCCCATAGACCCTCTGCGTCGGACAGAATCAGCCGCGCGGCCTCGGGACAGGACATCTCCAGCCCCAGCTCCACAAAATCGCCGTAGTCGTGACGCAGTCTGGGAAATTCCCGGCAAGTTTTACAAAGAGCGTCGTGTCCCAGCTCCGCCTGAATCCGGCACAGACCGTCCTGTCGCCACATGGGACAGCGGCCGTTTTCGATGGTCATAACCGTGCCGTCGGGGGTATCCTGCAAAACCTGTCGCAACCGGTCACCCAACGGACCGGTCAGCCCCCGGTAAAAACGGGCAGCGTCTTCGTCCACATCCACACTCCACTCCTTGCAGCAGGAGTCAGGGCATAAAGAAGCGATGCAGGCAAATTCTTTATAGTATTTGGGAAAGAAAATGTCCATAATCTACCTCAAAAAAGGGAAAGCGGTCGCTTTCCCTTTGAAAATTATTCAGCTTTGATGGCGCCAAGGGCGTCAACTGCCTCTTGAAAAACAGCCTGCGTACCGGAAACAGCATCCTGATAGGCTTGCAGCTGGGCGTTTGCCTGCTTGGCAAGCTCGGCGATACAGGCAGTGGCGGCTTCCGCCTTGGCGGTGGTGTCTGCCAGAATGGCATTGGCCTGAGTGCAAATCTGCTGCGCCCGCTCCTGAGCAATTCGCTCAGCCCGTTCAGCTCTGCGATAGGCTTCCAGTTCTTGCTCAGAACTGCCCACACCGGCCTTGGCCAGCTGTTCCTCCAGCTGTGCGCACCGCGCCAATGCGGCATCCAGCTTAGCCTGCAATTCGTTGTCAACGGGAAACTTGGCATTCCGCAGCTGGTTGTTCAGCTGTTCCACCTTTGCGTTGTGCTGATTGTTTAAGTATTCGATGTATTGTACCACGTCCTGCCGGTTAAAACCGTTAAAAGCAGAGCGGAAATGTTTTGCGGCCATAGAAAAACCTCCCGAAAAGGATACTTCAGGGTGAGTATAGCATAATTTTGACGGAAAAACAACTGTTTTTGCGAAGGAAAGGGAAAAAGAGCACAGGAAATTTTCCAAACCCCTCTTTACAAAAAGGAAAAAGATTGCTATAATAGCTTGGCTTTGAGATGCACCGGTGGCTCAATGGATAGAGCATCGGATTCCGGTTCCGAGGGTTGGGGGTTCGAGTCCCTTCCGGTGTACCAAACAAATAAAGAGGACACCCGAATGGGTGTCCTCTTTATTTGTTCCGTGCTCCGCACGGGAGGGACACGAACCATCTAAATGCAACAGTCCGGGGGACTGTTGCTTGCCGGGTAGGGCCCCGGCAACACCTTAATTTTCTCCCACGATTGTGGGAGAAAATGCAAACGAGTCCCTTCCGGTGTACCGCCGCCCATTGGGCGGCAACAATCCCTCAGTCAGCCTGTTCGGCTGACAGTTCCCTTTACACAAGGGAACCTTTATGCGGTGTCCGGTGTACCTGCCACTATACCGTCCGGAGATTGCGCCGATAGAATACCGGGGTGGTGCCTTTGTACTTTTTGAACACCTTCGTAAAGTAGCTGCTTTCACAGAAACCGCAGCGGTTTCCTATCTCGGTAACCGACAGATCGGTGCTGTCCAAAAGGTAAGCAGCTTGCTCAATGCGGTAAAAATTCAGGTAATCCACCGGAGAATGGTGGGTTAGAGACCGAAATACCCGGCAGAAATATTTCGGATTCATTCCTGCTATCTCCGCTAGGTCATCCAGCGTCAACGGTGAATTGTAGTGGCTTTCGATATACTCCAGCACCGGCTTAATTCGGTCCGTACGGCTGGCAGGCCCTTCTTGGGAGGACAAGACTTCATATGATTTGCTGCTTTGAAGCCAGACGAAGAGTCGGCTGAGGCCTGCCACAGTCTCCAGTTCAGGGCAGCCGGATTCTCCGGAAAAGACTGTCATCAGTTCATTTGCAATTTCGTTCATTGGACAGGCTTCCTCCAAAGGGTAGTAGCTCCTGGGAAGACAGGTCTGGCGGTAGAAAGGACGCAGATACGGTTTTACCATTTCAAAAGAGCGGAAAATGCCGTAAAGGTCAAAAACAAGGCATTCGTAGATGCAGTTTTCCGGTTCACCGCCGTGAAGCACACCGCCCCGGATCAGCACCACATCTCCTTTTTTCATCGCATATTGTTCGTGGTCCAGTGATATTTGCAAAGTGCCGTCCAAGATCCGCAGGATTTCCCATTCGTTATGCCAGTGAAAAGGCATCTGATACTGGGGGTGCTGTCCATCTACATAATAGTATGCCACTGGGAATGACAGGGTGCCGTGCTGCTTGCGGTCCAAATGTGTCAATGCGTGCATAAGCTCCTCCGAAAGTGACGAATTTACCAATTGAACTGATAATAGCACAAGTATTTCCCGGTTGTCAATGGTAGAATAGATTTAGAAATACAAATTTAGGAGGATATGGTATGAATTACGGCAAAAAAGTTTGGATTTTTCCGGATGCAGAGTTGCCCCCCGAGGGTGTGAACCTGATTCCCGGCCACGAGTCCGTCATCATCACCAATGTGAGTGACAAAGTGGCGAATGTGAAGTTCACGCTGATCTACACCGACAAGGATCCCGTCAGCTTTACCACTCAGGTAGGAGCAATGCGTGTGCGCTGCCTGCGTACCAACAGAGAATGTGACTTCGGCGAGTTTACCGCCAAGTTCGATGAACAGTATGCTATCATGCTGGAGAGCGACGTACCCGTCGTTGCCCAGTATGGTCGTGCAGAACCCAGAGAGGTGAACTTCTACACCACTCCCGGCTACTGCGAATAATTACAAAAAAATATATATTAGGAGGAAATAAAAATGGCAAGAATTTGTATCCCTGATTATGAGTATAAAGAAAGAGTACAGCGCTGTGCTAAGATTCTGCAGCGTGAAAAGCTGGACGTTCTGATTGTGAACGGCAACGAGGCTGACTACGCCAACCCCCGTTACTTCTCCGGCTTCTGGCCCCTGTTCGAGCGCGCCGGTGTTGCTATCGCGGCTTCCGGCGATGCTGCTCTGATGGTAGGTCCTGAGTCCTCCATCTTCGGCGCTGACCGCAATAAGCTGGACAAGATTTTCACTTTGCTGGCTTACCGTGAGAGCGCTGACCCCGCTTACCCTGAGGCTAAGCCCGACACCTTCCACGATGTGTTCAAGGCTATCGGTGTTACCGGCGAGAATATCCGTATCGGTGTTGCTTCCTACCTGGATACCTCCGTTGTTATCTTCAACGCTATCAAGGAAGCCTTCCCCAAGGCTGAGATCGTTGACGCTGGCAAGATTATGGTCGAGCTGCGCCGCGTGAAGTCCGAGAACGAGCTGGCTTGCCTGCGTGAGGGCTACCGTATTGCTGACCTGGCTACCCAGGCTGTTATGCAGGAAATCCGTCCCGGTATGACCGAGCTGCAGGCTGTTGGTATCGCACAGCGCGTTGTTTACGAGAACGGCGCTGAGTACGAAGGCCTGCCTATGTACGTATTCTCCGAGGCTTCCACCCGTCATGCTATCTCCCGTTCCTCCTACCGTGAGTTCCAGAAGGGCGATATCGTTCAGCTGAACCTGGCTGCTTAGATCGACGGTTACTCCCCAGCCATCGGCTACCCTATCTGCCTGGGTACTCTGGAAGGCCAGCGCCGTGACATCGTGCAGTTCTGCCGCGAGGCTCACGCTTGGTCCGAGAAGCAGGTTAAGGCCGGCGTTTGGGCTGCTGACATCGCAAAGGGCTTCTACAAGTACTTTGTTGACCACGGCTACGAGAAGAACTATGTTTACGGTCCTCTCCACGGCACCGGTATCATCGAGGTGGAAGCTCCCTGGTGTGAGACTTCCTCCACCTACAACCTGGAGCCCAATATGACCTTCCAGGTAGATACCTACATCTCCTCCGACACTTTCGGCGTTCGTTGGGAGAAGGGTATTGCTGTTAAGGAAGGCGGCTACGAGGTTCTCAGCCCCGAGATCCCCCTGGTTTGCCCCGAGATCCACTTCTAATTCTAAGAATACGCAAAATGCGCCCACTTGGGGCGCATTTTGTCCCAAAGGAGAAATGAACTATGCAAATGCTGGAAATGTTTTATGACCAGATTCAGGACGCAGTGGACCGCAAAGTGCCTTTTGTCATTCCCATCGGCACGATGGAGTACCACGCAAAGCATGCTTCCTGCGGCACGGACACCCTGGTAGTTACCGGCTGCCTGCGGGAGCTGGCCAAGGAAAAGGAAATCGTGATCTGTCCTCCCATCTGGTATGGTGTTGCTTCCTATGCAGTTTGTGAGCCTAAGCCCAGCCACTTCCACGTGGATGAGGATGCTTATGTGAATTACCTGTACTACATTCTGAAGTCTATGATTGATGCTGGTCACAAGAATATTTATCTTGTACCCCATCACCAGACTGAGGGCGCTGGCCTGATGCCTATGACCATCGCCTGCCACAAGGCAGCCAAGAAGGTCACCATGGAATATATGGAAGAAAAGCTGGGTAAGGGCTGGTGGGGCAGCGATGCCTACGCCTCCTACTATGAGGATATGGGCAGCGAAGACGATCCCTTCTCCTACATCAAGGTGATTCCCCTCATCGGCGCAGATGCCCAGATTAAGTGCGGCGGCTTTGACCATGCCGGCAAGTGGGAGACCTCCTTGCTGATGGGCACCTACCCCGAGCTGGTTGACGTGAACCGCTGCAAGGATAACACCGAGTGGTTTGCCAAGAGCGCCGTGGATGCTTCCGCCGAAACCGGCAAGCATATGGTGCAGTGCACCTTGGAGTGGCTGAGAGAGGCCATTCAGTAAATATCAATAAAATTGCCGGGTTCGCCCGGCAATTTTCATAGGAGTAAAATATGACAGAATTTGAAAAATGCCAGGCAGGACTGATGTATGACACCACCTTCCCCGGTCGGGAAGCGTCCCACCTGAAATGCGCGGACCTGTGCTGGAAGTATAACCATACCCGTCCGTCCAATATGAAGAAACGGGAAAAGCTCATCCGCAAACTGTTTGGCAAGGTGGGTGAGAATCCCTACGTAGAGCCGAATATTTTCTGCGGCTTCGGCTGGAACATTGAGGTGGGCGACAACTTTTTTGCCAACAACAACTGCATATTCGTTGACCCGGGTAAGATCACCTTCGGCAACAACGTGTTTATTGGTCCCAGCTGCGGTTTCTATACGGCCCATCACGCCATCCACCCGGAACCCCGGAATAGGCTGCTGGAAAAAGCGCTGCCTATTACCGTAGGTGACAATGTATGGATTGGCGGCGGTACGGTGGTCACTCCCGGCACCAAGATCGGCAGCAATGTGGTCATCGGCGCCGGCTCTGTGGTGGTGAAGGATATTCCCGATAACTGCATTGCCTTCGGCAATCCCTGCAAACCCTACCGGGAAATTACCGACGAGGATCTGCAGCAGGTGCGATAAAATAATTCTTGTAATTGGGGATAGTATTCTGTATAATGGACGCAAAAGGTTGTGTTTTATGGAGAAACACAGGATAGGAGCAACAAAATGAACCAAAATATGGAAAAACGATACGGCTTGCCTACCGCAATTTGTATGGTTGTGGGTATTGTGATCGGATCCGGCATTTTCTTTAAGACCGAGGGTGTTTTGGCAGCCACCGGCGGCAATGTGCTGACAGGTGTGCTATCCCTGCTGATTATGGGTATGGTGATGCTCTTTTGCGCCTATGCATTTAGCCTGCTGAGCCAGAAATATGAAAAGGTTAACGGTGTTGTGGACTATGCAGAGGCGGTTTTGGGCCCTAAGTATGCCTACTATCTAGGCTGGTTTATGACATTTGCTTATACCCCCTGCATTGCCTCTGTGCTGTGCTGGGTGAGCGCAAGATATTTGGGTGAATTATTTGGCTTTGGCGCTACCAGCGGTGAGGTGCTGGTGATTGCGTGCCTGATTCTGGTGGCAGATGCATTCTTAAACGCGGTTGCTCCCAAGATTGCCGGCAAGACTCAGGTTTCTACTACGGTTATTAAGCTGATTCCGCTACTGCTGATGGCAGTTGTGGGTACTACAGTGGGTCTGACAAACGGTCAGCTGATTGCGAATTTTACCAATCCTCCCTCCGCGGATATTTCTCCCATAGGCGGTCTGACTGCCTCTGTGGTATCCTTGGCCTTTGCTTTTGAAGGCTGGATTTTGGCGACCTCTATCAATGCGGAGCTGAAGGATGCTAAAAAAACATTGCCACGGGCGCTGATTTTGGGCTCTTTTGTGATCGTAGGTGTATTTGTCCTGTACTATATGGGCATCTGCGGCGCGATCTCTGTGGAAGAGCTGACTGCTGCCGGTGCACCTGCGGCATTTAAGAAACTGTTCGGCAATGCCTTTGGCACGATCCTGTCTGTGTTCATCGTGGTTTCCTGCCTGGGTACTACAAACGGTCTGATGATGGCGAACTCCCGGAGTGTGTACGCTCTGGCAGTCCGGGGCAATGGCCCGAATCCCAAGCTGTTCGGCAAGTTGGATGAAACCAGCAATATGCCTGTAAATTCTGCCCTGTTCGGAATGCTTACAGTTGCCTTTTGGCTGGTCTACTTCTTTGGCGCGAATTTGAGCACCGGCTGGTTCGGCCCGTTTAATTTTGACTCCAGCGAGCTGCCTATTGTTGCTTTATATGCCATGTATATCCCCATCTTCCTAAAGATGTACAAGGATAAGGACCTGAGCCCGGTTAAGCGTGTAATTGTTCCTACATTGGCAATCCTCAGCTGCCTGATTTTGGTTGGCTGCGCGGTATATTCCCACGGCATTGTGAAATACCAGGCTGCCGCAGCAGAGGGCAAGTTCTCCTTCCCGGTGCTGTTTTTCCTGATCGTATTCGCAGTTGTGATGTTTGTGGGCAGATTCTTCTATCATCCTGCAAAGGAAACGGAATAATCAAAAGCGGACCGTTACGGTCCGCTTTTTGCTATCGATATTCCAACAAAAATTGCTTGCTAAATCCGCTGTTTCCCGTTATGATAGAGGTAGCTTCTTTAGGAGGGATTTTTATGAAGCAGAACATTGATGTTTGGGAGTATGCGCCTCAGATTTTACGGGCGGTTGGCAACGGTGTGCTGATGACCACACAGGCTGACGGCCAGGTAGACACCATGACCATCGGCTGGGGTCATTTGGGCATTGAATGGTATAAACCTATTTTTATCGCCTACGTGCGGCAGAGCCGCCATACCAAAACTTTGGTGGACAAAAATCCGGAATTTACCGTGAATATCCCCCTGGGAGCGGCGGATAAGGAGATTATCCGGGTATGCGGCACCCAGTCCGGCAGGGATGTGAATAAACCCCAAAAGCTGAATCTGACCTTAGTACCGGGGGAAACCGTGTCCGTTCCCGGTATCAAGGAAATGCCCCTGACTTTGGAATGTAA